>NZ_ATVU01000009.1:0-111839 GCF_000420885.1 Dorea sp. AGR2135
GATTATACATTCCATTTTCATAATTGCTTTTTCGTCCCATAAGATTCTCCCCCTTTTCTTTCGATTTCCGATAAAAGTAGTTTAACAGAAATCGAATAAAAAGAAAAATTTATTATAAAACGTTGTCGTCAAAATGACGGTGGATAAAAATTGATTTTAGCAACTTATCAAGAATAGTTGTCCACAAAAAATAGCCCAAATTTATTCCTAATAAAGTATTTTAATCAAAATGTAATTAATAGTTCTGTTAGATAAAGGATATTCAAAAAAATGAGGAAGAAACTGTGGATAAGTTCTTCCTCCAAAAAATAAAATTTCTCTGTTTTTTATATTTTAGTTCAGCCGAAGGCTGAACTGTTACAAAATTTTTGATGCAATATATTTTATTCCATTTTTTTGCACACTTCTCATATATGAAAGTCTCTAATCTTCTTTCTTTTAATAAGACTAATCTTGGAAAATCAGTTGTTTTTTATTTTTTTTACTGTTATGATAAACAAAACGATGATTCAAGAATGCCTCTGCAATCCTGCCGGAGGCTATATCAGCTGGGGGATTGACTCCCACCACTGATACCAGCTTGTTTCTCATCACCTATAGAGGTGGGAGTCATCTCCCAGCTGATATATATAATTCACATAGGAGGTCTGTTATGTCAGAGACAATTACAGAAGAAAATACAACTACAGAAGAAAATATAACTACAATAGATCATGCATCTGCTACAGAAACTATATCCGGTCAGAAAGATACATCTGCTGCAGAAAATGCATCTGGTCAGGAAGATACATCTGCTTCTAGCAGCACAACTATCCAGAAAGATACGTCTGCTTCTAAAAGTTCAACTATCCAGGAAGATACGTCTGCTTCCGGTAGCACAACTGCCCGGAAAAATGCATCTGTCATCAATAATACTACTGCTCCAGGAACGGAATCTGCTTATAACCTGGATTCTGAGATGGATCCGTTTGACAAAGCTGAGAAAGAGCGTGATTCCTCCGGATTTTTTGCCCGTTTTTCTGCTAAAATTGCAAATATCCACTCACGCCGCGAAGCCAGACTTGTTCGCGATGAAATTATACTTTCCCGTATTCCGGACAAGGACTTGATGGAATACTTAAAATTAGAACAGAAGCGTCTGGAATCCCAGCAGCATGCCAGAGAAATTCGTGAAAAAAGAATTTGGATTGCATTCCAGATGACCATTGCGTTAATTGCCGCAGTCTTAGTTATTTATTTTTTGAAAGACAGTCCGGCAATTCTGATCAGCATCTTATACACAGCCGGTCTTTTGATCGCATTTAACATCTGGAATAAACACAAAGATGGACGCTCACCAAAAGATCAATAATTTAATAAAAAATCCCATCCGGTATTCTTCAACGCAAGAATATCCGGGTGGGATTTTTTTCATCATTAATTCAAGTCGAACGTCCGTGAGACAAATTTGCTATTACTCACCACCTGAAGAGGTGGGAGTCTTCTCGACTGAGATAAATTTTATTCTTCCTCTTCTACCACTGAAAGTCCCAATTCATCAAGCTGTTTCTGATCAACTTTTGTTGGAGCCTCTGTCATAAGATCCGAAGCATCTTTTACCTTCGGGAATGCTATCACGTCACGAATGCTATCCTGTTTTGCCATGAGCATAACAAGACGATCCAGTCCATATGCAAGTCCTGCGTGTGGCGGTACTCCATACTGGAATGCTGTCAGGAGGAATCCGAACTGCTCCTGTGCCTGCTCTGGTGTAAATCCAAGCACCTCGAACATCTTGCTCTGGATCTCAGGGTTAAAGATTCGCACACTTCCTCCACCAATCTCATTTCCATTCAAAGTAATATCGTATGCTTTTGCACGGACTCTTCCCGGATCACTGTCGATGTACTGAAGATCTTCTTCCATTGGCATTGTAAATGGGTGATGCATTGCTGTGAAACGGTTCTGTTCTTCACTCCACTCAAGAAGCGGGAACTCTGTGATCCACATAAATTTGTACTCATTCTTATCTAAAAGATCCATCTGGCGTGCAAGTTCCAGACGAAGCGCACCTAATACATCCCATACAACTTTATTCTTATCTGCTGCAAAGAGAAGCAGATCACCATTCTCACCGTCCATAGCCTGAATCAAGTTCTTCTGCTCATCCTCTGTCATGAATTTTGCGAAAGAAGATTTTACAGTTCCATCTTCATGGATTGCAATGTAAGCCAGTCCTTTTGCCCCATAATCCTTTGCATAATCAACCAGCTTGTCAATCTTCTTACGTGCCATTCCTCCCTGGCCTTTTGCGTTGATACCACGAACGGTACCACCATTCTCAATAGCACCCTTAAATACAACAAACTCGCTGTCTTTTACAACATCTGTCACATTGACAAGCTCCATGCCGAATCTTGTATCCGGTTTATCGGAACCGTAACGATCCATAGCCTCCTGCCATGTCATTCTCGGAATCGGAAGCGGAACTTCCACACCAAGAACTTCTTTAAACAGCATCGCAAGGAATCTTTCATTGACATCAATGACATCATCAACATCTACGAAAGACAGCTCCATATCCATCTGTGTGAACTCTGGCTGACGGTCTGCTCGAAGATCCTCGTCACGGAAACATTTTGCAATCTGGAAATATCTGTCATAACCAGAACACATTAAAAGCTGCTTAAATAGCTGTGGTGACTGTGGAAGTGCATAAAAATGTCCCTGATGAACGCGGCTTGGTACAAGGTAATCTCTTGCTCCCTCCGGTGTACTTCCGATGAGTACCGGTGTCTCAATCTCAAGGAATCCTTCATTTGCCATAAACTGACGTGCAAGTGTAGCCACCTTGCTTCTCATCATCAGATTGCGCTGCATATCCGGTCTTCTAAGATCCAGATATCTGTATTTCAGACGGACTTCTTCTTTTGTCTTAGAATTCTCCTCAATCTGGAACGGAGGTGTCTCTGACTCAGAAAGTACACGAAGCTCCTCTGGGATAATCTCAATTTCACCTGTTGCAATGTTCTCATTGACTGCACCAGATCGTTTTGCAACTTTTCCTACAACTGCAACAACATATTCACTGCGAAGCTTTGCAGCCTTCTCGATCAGTGCTGCATCTACACTTCCTTCATCAAATACAACCTGGATAATTCCGGAACGGTCTCTTACATCTACAAATACGAGACCTCCTTTATTACGATTTTTCTGTACCCATCCCATAATGGTCGCTGTCTCGCCTACGTTAGCTGCTGACAGTTCCCCACATCTGTGGGTTCTCTTTAAGCCCTGCATTGACTCTGCCATTTTTCTATATCTCCTTTTTCACTTGTGCGTTCTATTCTCTACAGCCTGTCTACGGAATCTGCATAACAGTCTGCAATTTCTGTATATCCATCTTCTATTAGCTGCTCTTTCTGAAACTTCTTATTCTTCTTCATATTGACGATCAGCACCTGTCGTCCTGCCTCCCGGTCAGCTTTTGCAAGAGCAAGAACCTTCAACATGGCCTCTTTTGGAAGCTTCTTCTCCAGAAGATATGCCTTTTTCCGGCGTCCTCCCGGAACTTTATATCCATTTTCCAGAAGCAGCATGACAATTCTCTCAAATCCAATGGAAAATCCGCATGCCGGTGTATCTTGCCCTGTAAACTTGCCGATCATCTTATCATAACGTCCGCCTCCGGCAACAGAACCGCCAAAGTCATCCATAGTTACCTCAAAAATTGTTCCGGTATAGTAGGACTGTCCTCTTACGAGGGTTGGTGTGAACTGAAGCTTAAAATCACACTCTTTTGCAGCTTCTACACTTGACATGATCAGTTCCAGGCCGTCAGCCGTCTCATCGCTCAGATAATCTCCAAGCTTTTCTTTCAGGTAACGGACTCCTGATACATCAGAAGCAACCTCATCAAAAAGAGAAAGGTAGGTCTTAACACTTTCCCTGGTATATCCCATCTCAATAAGCTCTGCCTCGACACCTTCCGGTCCGATCTTATCCATCTTATCCAGAACAATGAAGACTTCATCATAGTCTTCCTCTTTAAAACCACTGTAAGCAGCCATAGATTTCAATATATTACGGTCATTCATACATACAGTAAAATTCTTAAAGTCCAGTTTCCCAAGCATCGCCGTTGTGGCAAGAATCAGCTCGATTTCGGCGAGATTAGAAGCCTCTCCTAATATATCGATATCGCACTGTACAAACTGGCGGAAACGTCCTTTCTGCGGGCGGTCTGCTCTCCATACACTTCCAATCTGAAGTGCTTTAAAAGGAGACGGCAGCTCATTTGCATGATTAGAATAATATCTTGCAAGCGGAACCGTCAGGTCATACCGAAGTCCTCCATCCACAAGATCATTTTCCTCTTTTGCCTCGTCAATTTTTAACTTTTCTCCACGTTTCAAAATCTTGAAGATCAGTTTTTCGTTATCTCCCCCCTGCTTGCTGCACAGGTTCTCGATATGCTCAACACATGGAGTTTCCATAGATTGGAATCCAAATGTTTTATAGGTGTCTTTAATCAGGCCGATCAGGTAATCCCGGATTTCCATCTCTGCCGGCATTACATCTTTCATACCGGTTACTGGTTTCTTCTTTAACGCCATAGCCATTCTCCTTTTCGTTCTATCATCTCGTCCACCCGGCTGATGTAAGCATCGATTGCTTTTACATTCTCCTGCCGGATCAGACTGGTTTTTTTCTTCTTTTTGCTTTCAGAATTTATGACAGGTTCTTTCAGTACGATTTTTGTAGACGCACCTGCACCTGCTGCAATAATGGATTGCTTTTCCTCCATAATTAGTATATTGTATATTCCTGCTTTGTCAACCTTTGCATAGCCCACATTCTCAAAATTTCCGGCAATATTCTTCTGACGATACAGATAATACGGAAAAAGTCCCATCTGTCGGGCTTTATTTCCTGCCATCTCTACCATCGTACCTATTTCATCTTGTATGATCGTTAATCTTTTCCCTTCTCTCTCTTCCTGGCCCATTTTAGCTGCACGTTTAATTGCAAGGGAATGTACCGTCAGATTATCAGGTCCAAGTAACGCAATCTGTCTTAGAGTGTCCTCCATATCCTCCGGTGTCTCTCCCGGAAGTCCTGCAATAATATCCATATTGATATTATCAAATCCCAGCTTTCTCGCCATATGAAATGCTTCATACACTTGTTCTACCGTATGCTTACGTCCAATTGTATCCAAGGTCTTCTGCTGCATGCTCTGAGGATTGATAGAAATTCGATTAATACCGTGATTTCGAAGCACCTGAAGTTTCTCTTTCGTAATACTGTCCGGTCGTCCGGCTTCCACCGTAAACTCCAGAAGTCCTTCCCTTACAAAATGTCTATCAATGCATGTAAGCAGCCGGTCTAACTGATCCGCATTCAAAGTTGTCGGTGTTCCACCGCCCATGTAAATGGTGTCAGCTTTTCTTCCTTCAGACATTTTCGCAATTGCTTCCAGTTCCTTCATAAGTGCAGCCAGATAGTCTTCTACCCGGTGCTCCCAGTCACCTAAGGCACCCGAACTAAACGAACAGTAACTGCAAACCGTTGGGCAGAATGGGATTCCCACATAAAGACTATAGCCATTTTTATAATCCAACTGATCCAGAAGCTTTTTTTCTCTCCCTGCAATCTGCCATGCAAGATGTGCTTTTTCTTCACTCACCAGATTTTCCTTCTGGAACCATGGAACAAACATCTCCTGTGTCATACCTTCTTCCAGTTTTCTCATGGCAATTTTAGTCGGTCGTACTCCCATCAGGATTCCCCATGCAAGAGTTCTGCCACTTTGCTCTGACAACTTTTTGTATAACATCTGGTCGAGATATTTTTTCATTGCAGATTTCTCCGCTGGCATGTCATTTGTCTGCCTGTCTGCAATTTCAATCATCGCCTCTTTCTGCCCGTCTGTACCATCTTCTGCAAATTCCACAGTTACATAATTAGAGGCTTTTTCGTCCACTGAAGACACAACTGTCTCCGATGGATAAAAAGCCTTCACCATATGATATGCATTATATACAAATGTCTCCTGATTGCATATAACCCGGATCATTCTTAGCCCTCCTGTACATATGGGTTGTGAAGCTTCTCATACTCTATCTTTGTCTCACCCATATGTCCCGGATAAACAATCGTATCATCCGGAAGTGCGAACAGTCGTTCTCTTACAGATCTTACGATTGCATCCTGACTGCTGTTCGGAAAATCCGTACGTCCGACAGAACGCTGGAATAAAGTATCTCCACTAAATACTGCATGTTCTACAGGCAGATAATAGCAACAGCCTCCCATCGTATGTCCCGGTGTATGAATGACTTCTATCGTCTCACCTGCCAGTTCCAGTTTTTGTCCGTCTTTTAACGGTTTTGCACCATCAAAGGAATAACCATTCGTGTAAGATGAAGACAGATTCAGCTCTGGATCCGTCATAATCGGAAGATCCTCTTCCTCTACATAGACCGGAATATTCCAGTTTTCCAAAATAGAATCAATTCCCATAATATGATCGAAATGTCCATGAGTCAGAAGAATTGCCACAAGGTTAAGTTTTTCTTCCTCAATGTATGCTGTAAACTTCTTAGAATGTCCACCTGGATCCACTACAACTGTATCCTTTGTCTCTTCATTTATCAAAAGGTAACAATTTGCCCCCAAAATCCCAAGGGAAAATTTCTCTATCTTCATTGCTTTTTCTTTCCTCCTAGCCTGTTGTTCTCTCAATATCGATCACGTCATCAATCTGACGCAGTTTACCAATTACTTTCGCAAGTTCCTCTCGGCCATGCACAATAAATCCAGCCTCGATGGTCGCAGTTCCCTGCTTGCTCGTGCGGATATTTAAGGATTTGACATCCATCTCCATCTCCGTAAATACTTTGGAAATACTCATCAGAAGTCCCTGCTGATCTCTTGCATACATCTTGATCTCAGCCAGATACTGACCTCCTGTCTCTTCTGTCACATTTCCTTCCCACTCAGCCGGAATCAGTCTTGCACGTTCTGCTTCTGTCAAATGTATCATATTAACACAATCCGTGCGGTGAATCGAAAGTCCTCTTCCTCTTGTAACAAATCCGACAATCTCATCTCCCGGTACTGGATTACAGCATCTGGAGAACCGGACTGCCACATCATCAATTCCTTTTACGACAATTCCACTCTTGGACTTGGCAATATGGACTTTATTCTTAGCCGCCTCTGCAACTTTTTCAAGTACAATTTCATCTGTCAGTTCCTGCTTGTGATCCTTGCCATATTCTTCCGCCAGACGATTCACGACCTGTCCTTCTTTTAAGCCGCCATGTCCGATCGCGGCAAGCACAGAATCCCAGTCCTTGAATCCATATTTTCTCTGTACGATCTCTTCATATTTTGGCTGGAGCAGATTAGAAAGGTTGAGAGATTTTGCTTTGCAATAGGAGGCCACCATCTCTTTTCCTTTGATAATATTGCTCTCTTTAAATTCTTTTTTGAACCACTGATTGATCTTATTTTTTGCCTGTGTACTCTTGACTACATTCAGCCAGTCACGGCTTGGTCCTTTCGAATTCTGGGAGGTCAGAATTTCTATTCTGTCTCCATTCTGGATTCTGTAATCAATCGGAACAAGCTTTCCATTCACTCTGGCACCGACCATCT
This sequence comes from Dorea sp. AGR2135, assembly GCF_000420885.1. Taxonomy (NCBI): domain Bacteria; kingdom Bacillati; phylum Bacillota; class Clostridia; order Lachnospirales; family Lachnospiraceae; genus Dorea; species Dorea sp. AGR2135. The sequence continues at coordinate 7,645 of NZ_ATVU01000009.1, forward strand.
TATTGCCGACTGCACTGTGTATGGAATAAGCAAAGTCGATTGGAGTGGACCCCGTCGGCAATGTCTTTACATCCCCCTGCGGTGTAAAGCAGTACACATCGTCTGCAAACAGATCCAGATCTCCTTTGATGAGGCTTAAGAATTCCTTGTTGTCAGACATATCTCTCTGCCATTCCAGAATCTGTCTGAGCCAGCTCATTTTCTCTTCTTCAGCCATAACACCTTTCTTGCTGCCGCCGGACTCTTTATACTTCCAGTGAGCAGCAATACCATATTCGGCTGTCTTATGCATCTCCTGTGTACGGATCTGGATCTCAAACGGCTGACCGATCGAACTCATCAGCGTTGTATGCAGAGACTGATACATATTCGGTTTCGGCATGGCAATATAATCTTTAAATCTTCCAGGAATCGGCGTATAAATCTCATGGATAATTCCCAATGCCGCATAACAGTCTTTGACAGAATCCACAATGATACGGACTGCAAACAGGTCATAAATCTGATCTACTGTCTTATCCTGATTGACCATCTTCTTATAAATACTGAAGAAATGCTTTACACGTCCATTTACATCTGCTTTAATCCCCGCATTTTTCATATGCATGGACACTTCATCCACAATCTGTTGGACAAATTCCTCACGCTCTGTTTTTCTGGCATTGATCTGATTTACAAGATCAAAAAATACATCTGGTTTCAGATACTTCAATGACAGATCGTCAAGTTCTGTCTTAATTTTAGAAATGCCAAGCCTTCCCGCGATCGGTGCATAAATATCCATTGTCTCACGGGCCTTTTCCTGCTGTTTGGCCGGAGTCATGAACTGCAGTGTACGCATATTATGCAGACGGTCCGCAAGTTTAATGATAATGACCCGGATATCCTTTGCCATAGCAAGGAACATCTTTCTCAAATTCTCCGCCTGGAGTTCCAGTTTGTCCGCAGAATAAGCTACACGGCCAAGTTTCGTAACACCGTCTACCAGAAGAGCTACCTCTTCTCCAAACTCTTCTTTGATATAATCCTCTCCAATCCGAGTATCTTCCACTACGTCATGAAGAAGAGCTGCGATAATTGTCTCCTTATCCATCTCAAGATCCGCAAGAATGATCGCTACCCAGAGTGGGTGGATAATATACGGTTCTCCCGACTTTCTCTTTTGGTCTCCATGCGCTTTTTTTGCCAGATTATATGCCTTCTCGATCTGAGTAACATCCGCAGACGGATGATACTTTTGAATACGGGCAATTAACATGCCATAAAGCTTATCCGGATCATCATAATCTGCCTCCTGTTTGATCCCGTGCCCATCTACCATCTGAAGTTTCCCTCTTGTGTCTTTTAGCAATGCTTCCGGAGCAATCTTGTCGTCCAGTGACTCATATGTTGTTTTATTCTCTGACATATTAACGCCTCCTTCCCTCTCTAGTCTCTCAAATGTATATCTTTTTCTATTTTCCAGGATATACAATAACTGAATCTATATCATATCCCTGTAATCTGTCACGTCCGTGAAGTCCTGCCAGTTCCATTAAAAACACAGTCTTTACAACCTTTCCGCCAAGACCTTCAATCAAATGGATCATCGCCTCATTCGTTCCGCCTGTCGCGATCAGATCATCAATGATCACAACTCTCTGCCCTGGCTTGATTGCATCTTTGTGCATCTCGATAGTTGCTGTGCCATACTCTAATTCATACTCTGCAGAAACCGTCTCTCTTGGGAGCTTTCCTTTTTTACGAATCGGAATAAATGGCTTTTTCAGATTATATGCGATCGGTACCCCGAAAATAAATCCTCTGGATTCCGGTCCGACTATTACGTCAAAGTCAAGACCTTCTAATTTTTCCTGCATCAGATCAATTGCAAGATGCAGTCCTTCCGCGTCCTGTAATACACCTGTCACATCACGAAATATGATCCCCGGTTCTGGAAAATCCGGAATACTTACTACATAATCTTCTATCGGTTTCATAATTATTCTCTCCTTCTTCTCTTTCAAGGTAAAGTATATCTTTTAGTATAGCATTATTTGTTCCATTTTTCAAAAAAATCTATCGATAATGGGTAATTACAATCTGAATTTGTCTATCTCCCCGGAATTCCTTGATTCCGGGGTAAAATGTAATGGACATTTTCCCATTATCTCTTTCACACCGTTCTGCAAATTCCTGTGCATCATGAAAACAGATGGCTTCCATCCGGTTTCCCGCCGCATCGATTGCTGTTGCTTTTGCAACATTTTTATTTTTCCCGATGATCTTCACATGCTGCATGACGACTCCTCTTGCCGCAAAAACCGGTTTTGTATTACCTTTTCCAAATGGTTCCATGTATTCAAGTTCTTCTATAAAATGTTCTGTAATAGCAGCAAATGGCAGTTCCATATCGATCACTACTTTTTCTGTCAGCTCTTCTTCTGAAAGCGTACACTGATCATTTAGTCTTCTTTTGAATTTCTCAACATTTTCTTTATCAAGTGAAAGTCCTGCCGCCATCGGATGTCCGCCGAATTTTGTCAGAAGATCCCCACAGCCTGTCAGTTCTTCATACATGGAATAGCTTTCGATTGATCTTCCCGATCCTTTGACTCCATCTTCGGAATCCGTCAATACAAATACCGGACGATAGTAATTTTCTCTCACACGTCCAGCCACAAGGCCGGCAAGGCTTTCATGACAATCCGGCAGATAGATAACAAGCACCTTATCCCCCCGGATATCTGTCTGTTCCACTTTCGCCATTGCCTCATCTACAACGCGGTCTGTCATATCTCTACGGCTCTCATTCAATGCTTTCAGATCACCTGCCAGCATATCTGCCTCCCGCTCTGTCTTTGCCCGAAGCAGTGCCAGTGCTCTTTTTGCCGTATCCAGCTTACCACTGGCATTCAGACACGGAGCAAGAATAAATCCGATGTGATATGCCTGAATCTTTTTTCCCTCCAGCCCGATACACTGGATCAGGGCACGTAGTCCCAGATTAGATGTCCTCTTTAGCATCTCAAGACCCTGCTTCACCAGAATTCGATTTTCCTCTGTCAGATCCATCACATCTGCCACTGTTGCAATTGCAACATTTTCCAAAAGATAATCCAGATCCGCCACATCCTGACCATTTGCCTCACAGAGCGCCTCTACAAGCTTGTATGCAACCGCTGCACCACATAATCCTTTAAATGGATATTCACATCCTTCCTGCCTTGGGTCAACAACTGCATCTGCCGGCGGTAAAATGTATCTTCTTCCCGCTTCATTTTCCTTGTACGGCACTTCATGATGGTCTGTTACGATGATCGTCATACCAAGTGCTTTTCCATACTCAATTTCTTTCGCTGCCGCAATTCCGTTATCGCAGGTGATGATCGTATCAATTCCATCTTCATGTGCCCGGTCAATCAGATGCTGATTTAATCCATATCCGTCTTTGATACGATCCGGGATGTCGCTGTCCACCTTTGCGCCAAGCTTTTCCAGACCTTCTAAAAGAATATATGTCGCATTGATCCCATCACAGTCATAGTCTCCAATGACACGGATTTTTTCCCGGTCCCTGATTTTTTCAGTCAGAATTTCCACCGCCTGTGGCATACCCTTCATCTGCATTCCATCGTAGAGTTCCGCAATTGTATCGTTCAGATATTGGTTGATTGCTTCATCTCCAATAACATCCCGGTTACGGATCAGACTGGCCAGTCTCGGACTAATATGAAATTTCTTACTGATAGCCTCAAAATCAGCACCTTTTCTTAAAAGTACCCAGCGTTCCATAATTTTCGTCTCTCCTGTTTTATCCAAATAAATATTTGCAAAGTAAATACTACACTTTCAACAGAAATCTCCAACATCATTTTATTTACTTTGCAAATATTTACTTTAAGAAAAGAACAGCCTCGCCATAAAATATGACCTTGGCTGTTCTATAGTATTTAAAATTACTTCTTGAAGCGTTTCATTACATACCACAGCGCTCCTGTGATACATACAGATGAGTAAGCTCCGCATACAACTCCGACCATCAATGGAAGTGCAAACTCCTTGATAGAACTTACACCCATGACGTAAAGTACTGCTACCATGATAAATGTTGTAAGAGATGTATAGATACTTCTTGTCAGCGTCTGTGTGATACTCTTGTTTACAACTACTGCAACATCACTGCTCTTTGTCTTACCACGCATTTCCTCTCGGATACGGTCAAAGATAACAATGGTCGCGTTGATGGAATATCCAACGATTGTCAACATACACGCGATAAATGTATTACCAACAGAGATTCTTGCAATTGCATAGAATCCTACTACAACAAGGACGTCATGTAAAAGAGCAAGTACCGCACTGGTAGCGAAACGGATATCTTTGAATCGGAACCAGATATACAGAAGCATACAGATTGTCGCAATAACAACCGCGATAACTGCATCTCTTCGCATCTCATTACTTACTGTAGAACTGATATTTTCTGCCGTGATCTTTGATTCGTCCACACCGAAGTTATCAACCATAGCCTTATTCAGTGCTTCACGCTTGTCAAGATCCAGTGTAACTGTCTTGATAATAACCTGATTGGTTCCGGCTACTTTCTGAGTCTGAACATTGTTATCTCCAGTTACCTTTTCTACAACCGGAACAATTTCCTTATCAATCTCATCAATAGAGTAATCTTTATCAAATGTTACATTTGTAGATGTACCGCCCTGGAATTCAAGGCTGTATGCAAATGCTCCTTTTCCTCTTCCTTCATTGATACCGATCGTGATCACTCCTGCTGCAATTAATACAAGAGAAATTGTAAAGAACACTTTTTTCTTTGAAAGGAAATCGATTGGCTCACGCTCTTTCTTTGGACGATAATATAATTTTTCACTTCTAAGTCCGACTGCATAAAATGCATTTACGATCAATCTTGTAATAACAAGTGCTGTAAACATAGATGCGATGATACCAATTGCAAGTGTCTGCGCGAATCCTTTTACTGTACCGGAACCTTTGAACCACAATACAGCTGCTGCGATCAGAGTCGTAATATTACCATCTAAGATTGCTGATAAAGCTTTCTGGAAACCAATCTTCAGAGAATTCTTTACACTTCTTCCGCGTGCCATCTCTTCACGTACACGAGCGAAGATGATAACGTTGGCATCTACTGCCATACCAATGCCAAGAATGATACCGGCAATACCCGGAAGTGTCAATGTTACTTCAAATGCATTCAAGATTATAAGTACAAGTCCTGTATAGATTAAAAGTGCAAGTCCGGATGCAAGTCCCGGAAGCAAGTATACACAACACATGAATACAAATACAATTGCAAGTCCGATTGCTCCGGCTTTTAAACTGGTCGCAACTGCCTGCTCACCAAGCTGAGCTCCTACAACATTAGAACGTAACTCTTCCAGTTCCAGCTTCAGACCACCGATACGGATTGTAGAAGCAAGCGCATCTGCTTCTTCATAGGTCATGTTACCACTGATCTGAGCCTGTCCATTTGTAATGGCTGCCTGTACATTCGGAACACTTACAAATGCTCCGTCATAATAGATACCAATGCTCTGTCTTGCTGCCAGTGCTTTTGTTGTTGCATCTGCGAACTTTGTTGTTCCATCTTTTGTAAATGTAAGAGATACAACATTCTGTTTATTCTTTGTCAGCTGGTCTTCTGTTGTCTGAGCCTGGGCACTTTTTACATCATTGCCACTCAGTACAATAGAACCGTCTGCCTGCAATTCTTCAATTGTCTTGTTGAGCTGATAATCTTTGGACGCATCTCCCGTACTGTTCACCTGGCTATAGTTTGCTGAGCCGTCACTGCCTGTCTGTGCAATAAAATACAGGGACCCCGGCTGTCCCAGTTCGTCTAAAATCTCATTGGCATCTGTAACACCAGGAATCTCGATATTAATACGGTCTCTTCCCTCCTGATATACACTTGCCTCTGTACTATACTGTTCTACGCGCTTTTGCAACTTATAGATCGTATCACTCATCTCTTCATCCGATGGATTGTCATCTTTGACCTGATATGTGATACTTACACCACCGGCAAGGTCCAGACCCAGTTTGATATTCTTCATAGAACCTGTATGGCCTTTTCCGAATCCAACAATTGTCGTAAAACCAAGCAGTACGATCAAGGCTGCTGCCACAATAAGACTAAGTATGCCTCTGCTTTTTTTCATGATTTACTTCCTTTCTCTTTCTTCCATTCCTTCGAAGGATTCTATGTTACACATTATGCATCTGCCAGTGCTGCTTTGATCATAATGGCACATTCCACACGTTTACGCTGCATCTCACAGCCAATATCATAACAATCATGGATCGTTCCATGGAAATTATAAGAGTTTGCCATACATCCACCGCTACAGTAGAATTTAGCGAAACAATTTTTACATTTTTCTTTTGAATATACACTGCAGCTTCTGAAATCATCTGCAATCTCCGGCTTTACAATTCCACCGTCTACATTTCCCACCAGGAATTCTTCCTGTCCGACAAACTGATGGCATGGATACAGATCTCCCCATGGTGTGACAGACAGATATTCTGTTCCGGAACCACAGCCGGACATACGTTTCATCACACATGGACCGCCTTCCAGATCGATCATAAAGTGGAAGAAGTTAAATCCTTTTCCTTCTTTTTCACGCTCAATCATAATCTTGGCAAGCTTATCATACTCTTCTTTGATCTGTGGAATATCCTCTTCGCGGATCGCATATGGATCGGATTCGTCACCTACGACCGGCTCAATGGACATCTGCTTGAATCCAAGGTCTGCAAAATGCAGGATATCATTGGAGAAATCCAGATTATTTCTTGTAAATGTCCCACGGATATAATACTTCTCCTGATTACGGCTTTCAGCCAGCTTCTGGAATTTCGGCACGATCAGATCGTAGCTTCCTTTTCCGTTGCGGAACGGACGCATCTTATCATTGATTTCTTTTCGTCCATCCAGGCTTAGCACAACATTGTCCATCTCTTTATTGACAAACTCCTGAATCTCATCGTTCAGAAGAACGCCGTTCGTCGTAACTGTAAATCGGAAATTCTTGTCATGAAGCTTTTCCTGTTCTCTTCCGTATGCTACCAGATCTTTGACAACCTGCCAGTTCATAAGTGGCTCTCCTCCAAAGAAATCTACTTCCAGATTTCTTCTGCTTCCGGAATTTGCGATCAGGAAATCTAATGCCTTCTTTCCGACTTCATAACTCATAAGAGCACGTCTTCCATGATACTCGCCTTCTTCTGCAAAGCAGTACCTGCAGGCCAGATTACAGTCATGTGCAATGTGAAGGCAAAGAGCCTTTACAACTGTCTTTCTCTTCTTCACGATTGGAACAAGATATTCAAACTCATCCTTTGTAAATAATTTCCCGTCCTCTGTCAGTTCAATGACATCATCAAGAGCATCTCTTAAATCTTCCTCGCTATATGTATCTCCAAGCCGCTTTTTCAGATTCTCCCATGTAAGATCACTCTTTAAAATCTCAGCTGTTGGTTCTTCGTCCGGTTCATTCAACACAGCGATCACATCATAGCACAGGTCATCAACCACATGTACGGCTCCACTGTATACATCCAGAACAATGTTATATCCGTTATTCTTATACTGATGAATCACAGTAATAATCTCCTTTTCTATTTTTTCTATCTCTTTAAAATTTTAATGGTTATTTGGCAACAGAACAGAGACAGCGACCCTTTTAAGACCGCTGTCTCCTGGTTTTTTACCTATGTTCTTTTACTTATTTGCTCTGCTCACAGGTCTGATTTCCTACTGTACAGGAAGTCTTGCATGCTGACTGGCAAGATGTCTGACATTCGCCGCAACCGCCTTTTTTCACTGTCTTGTTCAGAGTCTGTGTATTCAATGTTTTCACATGTTTCATCACTACATTCCTCCTTGTCTTTGCTTGACTTTTATAAGTATAGCATCTTCCTTTCTTTTTCGCAATATTTTTATCTGAATCGTTAATTTTTAATTATTCCAGTTAATATTTTAATTACCTGCAAAAAGGTGGTTTTTTCAATTTTACTATGTTACACTTGCGTTAGATTACAAATGAATCAGAAATTGCCACTTCATTAATATGTCTTATAGGAGGTAATTGTAACATGGCAATTTCAATTGGCATTAACGGATTCGGACGTATCATTAACGGGCAGAAGATTCCTGTCTTCACAGAAGATGATGCTGCTTCCATCCCTTGGGGTTCCTGCGGTGCCGAATACATCATCGATGCAACCGGAGCCGCTAAGGCTATCTCTCTCGTCATTCCTTCTCTGAAGGACAAGATGAGTGGTATTTCTTATCGTGTTCCAACTACAGACGTCTCAATCGTTGATCTGAACGTCGCACTAAAAGAGTCTGCATCTTATGAGGATATCTGCAAAAAAGTAAAGGAAGCCTCCATGACATATTTGTCCGGCATTCTTGATTATGTAGATGATGAAGTTGTATCTTCTGATTTCATCGGAGATTCACACGCTTCTATCTTTGATGCAAGACAGGGAATTCAAGTAAATTCTCACTTCTTTAAGGTCATCTGTTTCTATGATAATGAATGGGGCTATACAAGCCAGATTTTCCGCCTCATCAAGTACATGGATCAGGTAGACCATAATTCATAAGATGCCGGTGGAAACACTTTCCATTCTGGTATCTTTACATTTTTACATGTGGCAAAAACTTTCTGATTCGAACTGTAACTATTCTACTTTCTGTAAGGGACATATACATTCGTCATTACGATTATGAACCGTACGTAAAATAAAAGCTGCCTATATCTGTTTCCTTTTTACAAGAGATATACGCAGCTCTTATTTTTTAGTCTTTCATGATATCATACCACCGGTCATACCGCCGCCTGCACATAGTATCAGTGATGTGACAATACTAACACTGTCTCCATTCAGAGTTCTGTAAACTCCAAGTGTAATGAGCAAAAGCAATACAAAATATATGATTCCAAGAACCATCCCCCACAAGTACCGTTTTGATTTTGTCAGTTTCCCTATGATCATTCCTCCGATCAGTGTTGACACTACATAGATTCCAACAATTGCCGCCGATACAATTTTTTCATTTAATTCAAATTTATACATAAAAAATGTCAAAACCAAAAGTAATATACCGGTGACAATATAAGAAGCCAGAAGTGACTTGATCCACCATATGACCTTTATATTTTTTTGCATATTCTCCATCTCTTTCCTCCTTGTCTACCACAAGGTATGACCCAGATCCGGCGAATATGACTGCTTCTGCAAATTTTATCACTCCATTTGCTTTCCAAGAAATCCTGCCGCACATGCCCCCAGCTTCTGTTCCAGTTTTGTAAACTTCTCTTTTTCATCTGATGACAGTAAAATAACTGCCCCCACAACATCTCCTTCGCAAATGATCGGTGTAATAGATTCCCATACATAATCCTTTTCCTGTTCCCTGAACACCCGGATATATTTCTTCTCATCTACCTTTGCCAGAATACTGTTTCTTTCTTCCAGTTCCCCTTGAAGAACTTTGCTGATATACTTTTCCTGCACCTCTTTTCTCCCGTTTCCGGAAGCTGCCACGACCTGATCCATATCACAGATACACACAAGGCAGCCTGCCTCTTTTGCCAGGCTGTCTGCATACATACCTGCAAATGCAGCAAGCTCTCCGATCGGTGAATATTTTTTCAATATAATCTCGCCTTCCCGGTCGGTAAATATCTCCAGTGGATCACCTTCTCTGATTCTAAGTGTTCTTCGTATTTCTTTCGGAATGACCACACGTCCCAGGTCATCAATCCGACGTACAATTCCTGTTGCCTTCATATGATTCCTCCATGATTGATTCCGCATGGCTGTTCTTTCTTCTCATGCTAAATTTTACTTTTAATGCTATTATGTGAAAATGCATGAAAATTATTCTAATAAAGGAAGCAGAATTTTTTGCGTATTCCACATTGGAAAAATTATTCTTTCTTTAAATCCCGGAATGGACTCTTCATATAATGGCATAAAATCCATCAATTTGATTGATTGGTTAATTTCAGAATAATATCACAAAACGTTCTCTGAAAATACTTCCAAATGTTTCCGTTTTGCACTTTACTCATCCTTCACTTCTTCGCCTGCAAGCTTCAGGATATCTTCCACGGTGTCTTCCGTAATACCCATACGCTCCGCCACTTCATCGATCGATACTTTTCTTCCGTATTCTTCCTTCATGCTTTTGATTGTCTCGTCCAGATCATTCACCCGCTCGACCATCTTCTTATCGCGGCGTTTTTCTTCGGTGTGGGATTCCAGCATCACCCGGATTCCAGCGCGCACCTGCTCCAGCACTTCTGCTTCTGTTGCTTTCTTATTCTCACCTAAGTACAGCATCAAGCTGACATTACCTTCCTGGATCACATCACCGATAAAGATTCCCGGCATATGCAGCTTTACTGCTTCTTCCACAACTTTGGGAAGATAATATGCAAGTGTTACCTCTTCCTCCGTCTGCTTCGCCATTTTTTCAATATCGATCAGATACTCTGCCACATAGTCTTTTTCCTGCTGGCTTAATGTATCCTTTTCTTCTTGTTCTGTTTTTTCTGTATTTTCTATAGTTCCTGTATATCCGATTACTTCCACTTTCTGAGACATCAGGAATTCATGAACCAGATTCATCTGCTCATCTGTAAGATTGTCATCCTGGAAGAAAGCTTGCACTTCCTGACTGGTCATTTTATTATTCTGGCTTGCTGCAACTGCAAGAAGCTCTCCTAATTTTTTCTGAAACTGGGCTCTGTCTGCCATATCTTTACTCCTTCGTTAAATTTTCTTTACCTTTTTATCATTCACGTTCCTGTTATTCAAGAACTCTCTTCAAATGTCAATAATAAAATTCCGATAGCTCTTCATATCTTCTGGCATCTGTTCTTCATTACACTCCTTCGTAGGAAAAATCAGGAATAAAGCTTTCTTTTGCCGTTTCGCCTTCCTGAATAAATGCCTGCTCCACGCCAAGATCTATGGCATAATCCACCAGAACATCATATGCTTTTTTCGTCACTTTCTTGGCAAGCTCCGGATATTTTTCCCGATTCAACGTATCGAGTGGAGTGTACTGGTTCATGAGACTCATATAAATCTGGTCACCATATGTTTCATAGAGGTATTTCACAATTCTTCTCGCATCTCTCAGACACCCAGGCAATAACAAATGTCTCACAATCACACCTTTTTCCATGATGCCTTGTTCATCAAATTGTGGCACTCCTGTCTGTCTTATCATTTCTGCCAGTGCCCGTTTTGCTACTTCCGGATAATCTTCTGCCCCGGAATATTTCTTTGCATGCTCCGGATCCAGATATTTAAAATCCGGAAGATATACATCAACATGTCCATTTAGCCTGCGTAAAGTCTCCACCTTTTCATAGCCGCTTGTATTATAAACAATTGGAAGATTAAGCCCTTTTTTTCTTGCCTGATCCAGTGCCGCGATAATCTGTGGTACAAAGTGCGTTGGTGTCACAAGGTTAATATTGTTCGCCCCCTGTTCCTGAAGCTCCAGAAATATCTCCGATAACCGTTCAACACTTACTATTTTTCCAACCTCACTGTTGGCAATGTGATAATTCTGGCAATATACACATCGAAGCGTACAGCCAGAGAAAAAAACAGCTCCGGATCCATTTGTCCCGGAGATACACGGTTCTTCCCACATATGAAGCGCGGCTCTGGAAAGCCGGACCAAATCCGACTCCCCACAAAAGCCACGCTTTCCTTCTTCTCGCTTAATCTGGCACTGTCTCGGGCATAACATGCACCCGTTCACTAGACAACCTGTCCTTTCGCAACAAATACAGGAAATGCTTCATCACCCTTTAATTCTTTTCCATCGGTGATTTTTACATTCTTATCTGAAATGATATATTCCAGCTTTGTACCTTCTCCAACAATCGTATCCTGCATTAAAACACAATTCTTCACTTTAGCACCTTTTGCGATCTTCACACCACGGAATAAAATACTGTTCTCCACTTCACCTTCGATCACACAACCGTCTGCTACCATAACATTACTTGCTTTTGCATTGCCGATGTATCTGGTCGGATTATCGTCACGAATCTTTGTATAGATGGGATTACCTGTAAAAAGCTTCTCAAGATTCTTATCATCCAGAAGTTTCATATTCTCATCAAAATAACTCTTAAGTCCGGTGATTCTCGCCACATATCCTTTATGCTCATAAGCCATGACTTTATATGTATCCAGATGCGGGATCAGGATGTCCCGCTCCAGTGAAATAGCTCCACGCATAAACGCTTCATTAATGGTATCGATCAGCCACTCTCTGTTCGCAATGTATATATTCATAGAGAAATTCTGCACACCCTGCTCCTGCTTATTGATGTAGATGTCTTCTACTTTATCTCCATCCAGCTTCAACGTATAATAAAGCCCTTTACTTGCATCTTTTGCACCAGTCAGTTCCTGTGGCAGTTCCTCTTTTGTATAAGCGAACGTAATATCTGCATCTGTTTTTACATGTTGTGCGATCAGCGCATTGAAATCAAAATTTGCAGCAATATTCGTATCTGCCATAATCACATATTTTTCTTTTTGCTTTTTGAGTACCGGAAGAATATTGGCGAGCGCTTCCACTCTTCCCCCTCCCATACTGCCAATCGACTTCTGGGCAAATGGAGGAAAGATACTAAGTCCTCCGTTCTTACGGCTGAGATCCCACTCTCGGCCACCACCTAAATGGTCTACAAGCGAATGATAATTCTCACGAACAAGCACTTCTATTTTATCAATTCCGCAGCCAACCATACTGGATAACAAAAAATCGATCATTCGATAACGGCTTGCAAATGGAATGGAAGCCATTAGTCTTTCGCTGACCAGTTCCGGAACAAACTTATCATAATTATTCGGGAAAATAATTCCCATTGCGTCCGCATTTGCATTTATCATTTTTCTTCACCGTCCTTTACATCTTCACTGATCATGGCATTCGATCCAATCTTGGCACCTGTTCCGACGCAGACATCCGGTCCGATGGTTGCAACTCCTTGCTCATCTTCTGTCGGCATAGCTCCTACCACAGCATTTTCACCAATCACTACATTCTCCGCAACAATACAATGCTTTACACTGGCTCCGGCTTTAATCGTTGTTCTGCCCATAACGACTGCATCTTCTACAACTGCTCCGGCTTCTACTTTCACTCCGGCAAATAAGATGGAATGTTTCACGCTGCCTGCGATCTTACATCCATCTGTGATCATCGAGTTCTCTACATTGGCTCCGGCGCAGATCTTATGTCCCGGCATACCACTGTTCCTGCTGTAGATCTTCCAGTCTTCATCAAACAGGTTAATTCCACTGTGTTCCGGATCCAGCACTTCCATATTCGCTTCCCACAAAGATGGAATCGTTCCCACATCTTTCCAGTATCCGTTAAAGTGATACGCGTACATTTTTCTCTCATCATGCAGCAGATTCGGTATAATATTATTTCCAAAATCATTTTCAGATTCCAGATCAGCCTCATCTTCAATCAGGTATTGTTTTAAAATATCCCAGTTGAATATGTAGATACCCATAGAGGCAAGATTGGATTTCGGATTCTTCGGTTTTTCCTGGAATTCCGTAATACGGTCATCATCGTCCGTGACCATAAGTCCGAATCTTGGTGCCTCCTCCCACGGGACTTCCATAACCGCAACACTGAATTCTGCGTTCTTTTCTTTGTGGAATCTAAGAAAATCACTATAATCCTGCTTGCAGATCTGATCTCCCGATAAAATAATGACATATTCCGGATCATAGCGCTCGATAAATGAAATATTCTGGTAAATTGCATTTGCTGTACCTTTATACCAATCTGAGCCAGATGCCTTCTGATATGGTGGTAATACATGAACTCCTCCATAGATTCGGTCCAAATCCCACGGTTGCCCATTTCCGATATACTCATTCAGCTCCAGAGGCTGATACTGAGTCAGAATACCTACTGTATCAATACCAGAATTTACGCAGTTTGAAAGTGGAAAGTCTATGATTCGATACTTTCCGCCAAATGGAACTGCCGGTTTTGCAAGCTTCTGGGTCAGCGCATACAGTCTGGAGCCCTGCCCTCCGGCAAGTAACATTGCTATCATTTCTTTGCCCATTATAGTTCCCCTTTCTAATTCTATCATCTACCTGTAAAATGACAGATTATTTATTCTTGATATAAAAAATATTATACTATATTTCAGTTATTTTTTCTACAAACTCACTTATTGTTTTTCCAAAATTTTTGTTAGTTTTCTTTTAATTCTAATATCAGAATGAAGCATTATTTCTGTATGAATCTTTCTTTCAAAATCCAGGGCTGGATATTTTCAATCTAGTCTTGTATAATAAAAGTAGTAATTTCGAGGAGGATATGTATCATGAGTAAAATTGATGAAATTAGAAGTGCTATGGTCGCAGCTATGAAAGCCGGCGAAAAGGAGAAAAAGGAAACTTTATCCATGCTTCTGGCAGCTCTTAAGAATAAACAGATCGACAAACGTGCAGATCTGACAGAAGAAGAAGAGATTCAGGTTATCATGAAAGAAATCAAGCAGACAAAAGAGACTTTGGAGATGACACCTGCTGACCGTACTGATATTATTGAAGAATGCAACCGCCGTCTGACTGTTCTGGGAGCCTACGCTCCAAAAATGATGGACGAAGACGAGATCAAGGGAATCATCGAAGGTGTGTTATCTGAACTTGGTATCGAGAACCCAACCGGAAAAGACAAAGGAAATATCATAAAACATCTGATGCCAAAGGTAAAAGGTAAAGCTGATGGTAAGCTTGTCAATGATCTTGTATCCACATATTTCAAATAATTTTAGAATTTCCATAGAGAAGAAAAGACCTGCCAACCGGCAGGTCTTTTCTTCTCTATGGAAATTTTTTCATGTCTTTCAGACTTACTGCATTTTAATTATCTGTCTGAGCCCGATCATCTGTCTGCACCTGATCTGTATACGGTGTCTGAGTCTCAGTCTTCATCTTTACAGACACTTTCTGGAAACTTACTTTTTTCCATACACCCTTATGCACTTTAATATCTGCTTTTTTTCTCCACTTTTTCACTGTATCATCATAAAGCTTTTTCTGACGTTCCTGTACAATCTTTGATTTCTTAGAGTCCGTTGCTGTACGATCTAACAGGCTTGTAACTTTTGCTACGTAACAGCCTTTTTCTGTCTCAATCACATCTGTAGATTCTCCCTCGCCCAGTGCATCTGCGGCTTTAATCAAATCTTCATCAGGAGAAGTTGTATCTTTATCAAACGTCAGTGTCTGAACCGTTGCCCCTTGCTCTTCTGCAAGCGCGTTCAAATCTCCACCTTCCTTCAGACCGGAAGCAATCGCCTCTGCCTGAGACTTTAACTGTGCTTTTTCATCATCGGAAACGTCTTTGCTGTTGCCGGAATCATCTTTTGTCTGATAAGAAATGAACACATAATCCATGCTCTTCTGTGCTGCTTCTTCATCTGAGACTTCTGTATCTGCCCCGGCCTGGATCGCAGTTCGCATCTTCTGCTGAACTGCCATCAGTGTCAATGCACGATTTACAGTCTTCTCATTGCCAGATACAAGATTCTTGTCATCTAAAGAATTATCATTCAGAAACTGCTGCGTTGTCTCCTTGATCATTGCTTTATCTTCATCTGTAATTGACACATCATAATCTTCCATATGCTTTTCAAGAAGAATCATATCTTCCAGTGACTTCAGTACAGAACTCTTTACAGATTCTTCGTATGTCTCTCCGTCAGAAGCATCTGAATTCCACATATCTTCTCCCAGATAAGCAGAATAATATGTCTCATATGTTGCCTGTGTATATCTTGCGAAGAAATTGGCCAGATCCGCATCAATCTTTGTATCATCGACTGTCGCAACCGTCTCGTCTCCTTTTAATGATCCGCATCCGGTCAGTGTTACAGCAGCCAATACTCCTGCAAGAGCCAGCGCAAATAATCTCTTTTTCATATCGTTTTCGTATCCTCCTTCATTCTGATGGGCAAAGAAATGTCCACTTTTTTTATTATATCTTCTTTTTTCTAGTCAAGCAATCCTTTTATACCAATTAACACTTTTTTCACAACCTCAATTGGATTCTCCACTTCACCACGCTTTGTTTTCTTCTTTCTCTGGTAAATGAATTTGGGATCCGATATATCCGCCTTAAATGACAGAGCTTCCGGAAATTGTTTTAAAAGATCCGGGATCCGCTCTACATGGATTTTTGCTTTTTCATACATACGGAATGTATAGGTCACACCTTTTTGAGTCACCTCTGTCACATACGCCTGGTGCGCCAGATTCTTAAGCCTTGCTACTTCCAGAAGGAGCTCCACTTTTTTAGGAATATCTCCAAAACGGTCAATCAACTCCTCTATCATATCGTCCATCTCTTCCTCAGACTCGATGGCAGCAATTCTCTTATAAATATCCAGCTTATGATATTCATTTGGTATATAAGAATCCGGAATATACGCATCGACATTGATATCCAATGCTGTCGTAAATGTATCCTCTTCTGATAATTCCCCTTTTAAATGTTTGACTGCCTCATTTAACATTTTGCAGTACATATCGTATCCGACCGCTTCCATATGCCCGTGCTGTTCGGCACCAAGAAGATTTCCAGCTCCACGGATTTCAAGATCACGCATGGCAATTTTGAATCCTGATCCAAGATCTGTAAATTCCCGGATTGCCGCCAGACGCTTCTCTGCAATCTCTTTCAATAATTTGTCCTTCCGGTACAACAAAAATGCATAGGCCATACGCCCGGAACGCCCGACGCGGCCACGAAGCTGATAGAGCTGGGAAAGGCCAAGCCGGTCTGCGTCGTGAATGATCATGGTATTTACATTGGATATATCAAGACCTGTTTCAATAATCGTTGTCGACACAAGCACATCAATATCTCCATTAATAAAATCATACATGATCTTTTCAAGCTCATGCTCCTTCATCTGTCCGTGGGCAAAGGATACATTTAACTCCGGGACAAGTTTCTGAATATGCGCTGTCACCTCTGCAATGTCTTCCACTCGATTGTACACATAGTAGACCTGTCCGTTTCTCGCACATTCTCGTTCGATTGCCTCCCTGACCATCTCATCATTATATTCCATCACATACGTCTGGATCGGCAGCCGGTCCTGCGGTGCCTCCTCCAGCACGCTCATATCACGGATTCCGATAAGGCTCATATGAAGAGTTCTTGGAATCGGCGTTGCCGTCAACGTCAGAACGTCTACATTTTTCTTTAACTTTTTGATTTTCTCCTTGTGCTGGACTCCAAAACGCTGCTCCTCGTCGATGATCAGCAATCCCAGATCCTTATACTCAATATCACCACTGAGCACACGGTGGGTTCCAACCACAATGTCCACCAGCCCGCGTTTCAAGTTCTGAATCGTATCTCTTTGCTGAGCCGGAGTCCTGAATCGGCACATCAAATCTACCCGGACCGGGAAATCCTTCATTCTCTGGCAAAATGTATTGTAATGTTGCTGTGCCAAAATAGTGGTCGGTACCAGATAGACCACCTGCTTATTTTCCTGTACTGCCTTAAATGCCGCACGGATTGCGATTTCCGTCTTTCCATAACCTACATCACCACAGATCAGACGATCCATGATCTTGTGGCTTTCCATATCCTTCTTCACAGCATTGATCGCCAGAAGCTGATCTTCTGTCTCCTCATACGGGAACATTTCCTCAAACTCTTTCTGCCAGACTGTATCCTCCCCGTAAACAAACCCATCCTGATTCTGTCTTGCTGCATAAAGTTCTACCAGATCTTTTGCAATTTCTTTAACTGCCCCCCGAACCTTTGCCTTCGTCTTTGTCCACTCCTGAGTTCCAAGACGGTTAAGTTTTGGTTTTTTTGAATCAGAACCGGCATATTTCTGGATCAGATCCAACTGTGTTGCCGGAATATAAAGATTTCCACCCTTAGCATAGGAAATCTTCATATAGTCTTTGGAAATCTTATCCACTTCGATTTTTTCAATTCCTTGATAAATTCCCAGTCCATGATTCTCATGTACCACATAATCTCCAGGTTTTAATTCCGAGAAGCTTTGAATCTTACGCCCTTCATAAGTGGTACGGCGTTTTTTCTTCCTTTTATTCTTTCCGAAAATATCCGTTTCTGAAATTACAACAAAATTCAAAAGTGGATACTCATAGCCTTCTGCAATATAACCATAAGCAGTCATAATTTCTCCCGGTTCTACTTCACGATCCATATCTTCACTGTAAAAGCTGCTCAGATTGTAATCTCGAAGATCTTCTGCCAGGCGCCTTGCTCTTGTTCTGGAACCGGAAAGCAGAATGACACGGCTCTGATTTCGTTTCATTTTTTTCAGATCCTGCGTTAGAAGTTCAAAACTTCTATTGTATGGATCCACATTTTTCGTTTGAAGATTATAACTTGCCCGGATATTCAACCCAGGGCAACGCATATCCAACGCCTGAAATCCCACGCTGGAATATTCATTCATTTTCCTCATAATCTCCTGCGTTGTAAAAAGCACCGCTTCGCTGTCGGCTACTTCGTATCCGCTCTGGGCACGTCGTTTCTGGGCTTCCAGAAATTCTTCTTCCACTCCTTCCCCTTTTTCCTTCAAACGCACAGGCTCATCTAAGAAAAGAATTGTATTTTCTTTTTCAAAATAATCCAGAAAAGAAACTCTTTTTTCTTCTTCCTCTGGAAATTCTGTAGCCGGAAACACTTCTACCTCGTCAAGCTTCTCGATAGATCGCTGCGTCTCCAGATCAAAGGTTCGAATAGAATCCACCTCATCTCCCCAAAGTTCAATCCTAACCGGGAGCTCCTCCGTCAGCGGATATACATCCAAGATGCCGCCACGGACCGCAAACTGTCCCGGTCCTGCCACCTCTATCTCTCTGTCATACCCACACTGTGCCAGCTTCACAGACAATTCATCCAGATTCAGAGTCTCGTCGGAGCATATCTTGATCACCCTGCTCTTTATCATTTCTTTTGGAAGGAGTGCATCCATAAATGCATCAAAACTAGCAACCACAGTTATCGGTTCGCCTTTTAAAACTGCCTGTATCACCTGCATTCGCTGACTGATCAGCTCTTTACTACGAATATCTGCCTGGTAAAACAGCAAGTCTTTTTCCGGATAAAAACTAATGGCTGCATCTAAAAAACGATACTCTTCATAAATCTGTTTCGCTTTTGCCTCACTGGAACAGGCGATGACTTTATAACAACAGCCATCGCTAAGTGCATACATCATATGAGTCTTCTGGGAATTCACACAACCTGTCAGCATCAGAACTCCTGGAGCTTCTTTTTTCTTTTTTACGATATCTTCATATTCTGCCAGTTCCAAAAGCGGCTTAAGTAACGCCTGCACTTTTACTCCTCCTTCGGCTTCACTTTACGGTTATACTCATTCATGGCCGCATCAATCTCACCTTTTAATATCTCTTCTGTGGCAGAAATTGCCTTTTCATATCCCTCTTCCATAAGTTCCAGATCCTCTCCATGAAAATGTCCGAGAACATAGGCAGCCAGATCATATCCTTTCGGCTTTTCTCCCACTCCGACTTTAATTCTTTGAAATGTATCTGTCCCAAGCTGGGCAATAATATTTTTAATTCCGTTATGTCCACCGGCACTTCCTTTTTTACGAATCCGGATCTGCCCCGGGTTCAGACTGATATCATCATAGATCACAAGCAGCTCTTCTTTCGGATCTACCTTAAAATAATCCACCAACTTGCGAATGCTCTCACCACTTAAATTCATATAAGTCTGCGGTTTAACAAGAAGAACCTTCTGACCTTCGATGATTCCTTTTCCAACATAGGCACGCCCTTTTTTTGCGTCCACTGCAATATTATATTTTTCTGCGATTTTATCTATCACCTGAAATCCTACATTATGTCTTGTACCTTCGTATTCTTTTGTCGGATTTCCAAGTCCTGCTATAATTATCATATTTTCCACCTCTTTATCTCTACCCATTCTACAGGATAACTATTCTTTTGTCACGAAAAAAGCTGTATAATTTTCCAACCTTTTTCATACATTATAAAGAACAAAAACCTAAGAAAACAAATACAGGAGGTTATTATGAGTTCAAAAACAAAAATCGTTGTACTTCACATGAAGGAAATTATTTATACAGTCCTGTTCATCTGTCTCGGCATTTTGCTGGTAGCACTGCTTACATTTATGTTTCACCCGAAAAACAAAGAAACTTCCTCATCAAAGAGCACTTCCTATCAACCGGGCATCTACACTTCACAGCTTACTTTGGGCGATAAAGAGCTGGAAGTAGAAGTCACAGTCGACGAAAATCATATCAACTCTATCCGATTTTCCAACCTGGACGACACCGTCACCACCATGTATCCGTTGATCCAGCCGACTATGGAAGAAATCGCAGACCAGATCTGCCAGACACAATCGCTAGAAAACATTTCTTATTCCTCCGACAATCCATATACCTCTCAAATCATCATCAACGCCATTGATGATGCCCTAAAAAAAGCCGTAACCACCAGATAGTTACGGCTTTTTCTCTTCTATGTAGTTTTCTTATTATCTGTGCTGCTTCAACCTTCTTTCCGGACATTTTACTGCACCGGATTTTAACCTTCCACAATCAGATATCTTCCGTCCGGAATCGGGAACACTTCTGCTGCTTCTTCCAGTTCCTCATCAGACATTCCCTGAATATCCATTCCTTCTTCTTCCAGGAATTCTTTTACCTCATCAATGTTTTCCACAACAACTGCCATGCAGTCCTCCAGAAATGCTTCTGCATCTTCCAGCGTCTCTGCAACTGCCTCCTCAAAAAGTTGTGATTGATTTTCAAGAAATACGTTCAGACATTCCTCATCAAACTCATTCATTACCTCTTAACCTCCTTTTATAGATATTCCTGCAATTTCTCTGCCTTGTCTATCATATACTTGGCTCCGGCAATCATTAACTCTTCTTTCGTACGAAATCCCCACGTCACTGCGATAGTTTTTACTCCTGCATTCTTTCCAGTCACCACATCTACTTCAGAATCTCCTACATACAGACACTCCTTGTAATCTACACCGAGCTTTTTCGCCACATAAAACACTCCCGCCGGATCCGGTTTTCTTGGAATTTCATCCTTCTGTCCCTGTACCCAGTCAAACAACTTCTCACCATAAATTGCATGAACCGCTTTCACCGCCTGACAATGAGGTTTATTGGACAGCACCGCCAATTTCACTCCCTGTTTCTTTAACTTATACAGCATTTCCGGGACGCCTTCGCAAGGTGTTACATGATATGTACAATTCTCATCAAATATGCGTCCATAGATCTGCATACCTTCCTCAATTCTGGTCGCACCAGGATTCCCCGATGCATCCAGCGCCTTCTCCATCAACACCCTCGCACCATTCCCTACGAACTCCCGACACTGTTCTTTAGAAATCTCCGAAAGATTCATCTCTTTTAATGTCAGGTTAACCGAATAGACCATGGAATCCAACGTATTACCAATCGTACCATCAAGATCAAAAATACATGCCTTAATCATTGCCAAAAAATCCTCCATGCCAATATCATAGTATGAGACGTCGGAGATGTCAATTACCAATTGGGGACGGGGTTTTTTCAAAAAAACCCCGTCCCCAATTGGACTTTAACCTGTCCCTTTTTTTAACCCCACCTACGTTTTTACGGGCTTTAGTGCTTCTCACACCTGTCCCTTTTTAACTTTCCACCAAATACTGCCTCATTATGCGAAGTGCGTTTTTTTCCAGGCGGCTTACTTGTGCCTGGCTGATTCCCACATCTCTTGCCACTTCCATCTGAGTTCTCCCGTCAAAAAAGCGAAGGGAAATAATGTATCTTTCCCGTTCGTTTAAATGTTCCATGGCAGCCTGTAGCGACAGGCTTTCGACCCATTTTTCTTCTTTATTCTTGTGATCGCTGATCTGGTCCATCACGTAAAGTGCGTCGCCTCCGTCACTGTACACTGGCTCCTGGAGGCTCATAGGTGCCTGAATGGCATCTAGCGCATATACAATGTCCTCCTTGGCTATCCCAATCTCCTGTGCGATTTCCTGAACTGTAGGCTCTCGCATATTCTGTTTCACATAATTCTCTTTCGCATAAATTGCTTTGTATGCGGTATCACGAAGGGAACGGCTGACTCGTATACTGCTGTTATCCCGCATGTAACGCCGAATTTCTCCAATGATCATAGGCACTGCATAAGTACTGAATTTGACGTCCAGCTCCGTATTAAAATTATTGATTGCCTTAATCAGCCCGATACAACCAATCTGAAATAAATCATCGGGGTTTTCATTACTGGAATGAAATCGTTTGATCACACTTAGAACCAGTCTTAAATTTCCTTTGATATATTCTTCTTTCGCCTCATCATCTCCCGCTTTAATACGCGCAAACAAAGCTTCCTTCTCCTCTTCTTTCAGGATAGGAAGCTTTGCCGTATTCACACCACATATTTCAACTTTTCCCTGCATTTTTTCGAACCTCCTGCCAGATGTTTTCTGATTACGTCTAGTAGAAATTCTCTCCATATGCAGGTTACTTATTCGTAAGTGTCATGAAATTAAAAAATTTTTGCCCCTTGACATCGCACATCCGGCATCATCTTATCCCGCCAGCCATGCAAACCGCTCTATAGGTCTGATTATCTTGACAAATCCGACATTTTTATCTGTCCCACTTGTCTGCCAGATTATTAATCTGATTCTCGAACTTCATCAGTTCTTTGTTTGCAAGTCCTTCATTCTTATATACCACATCAAGCAGCCTCTTTGCCGCTGCGACCACTCTGTAAAATGCATTCTGCTTACGGATCTGTGCTGGTTTTTCCACTGCCTTTTTCGGTTCTTTAATTCCAACAGACAGGATTTCACCTGTAGCAAGATCCACACATCCTCCGGAATACGGTGCCATGGCCGGCCAGCCAAACTTTTCCGTAATTGCTTCTGCAAATGTATCCGTAACCTGATCTTCACCATGAACTACGAATACATGCTGCGGTGTGTTCTCAAATCCTGACAGCCAGTCTAAAAGTCCGTTCCGGTCTGCATGTCCGCTGATACCTTTCAGACTTTCGATCTTCGCATTGACTTCGACTGTCTCACCAAAAAGCTTGACGCATTCCGCACCCTCAATCAGCTTTCGCCCCAGTGTTCCCACCGCCTGATATCCTACAAAACAGATCGTACTTTCTTTTTTCCATAGATTGTGCTTCAAATGGTGTCGGATTCGTCCTGCCTCACACATTCCTGATGCCGATAAGATAACCTTCGGTTTTGTATCAAAATTGATCATCCGGGACTCATCACTTGTAATCGTTGTTTTTAAGCCCGGAAAAACAAGTGGATTGATTCCTTTCTCAATAATCGCAAGTGCATCCTCGTCAAAACAGGATTTTACATTCTTATTAAATACGTTCGTTGCTTCAATTGCCAACGGGCTATCCACATAAACCTCGAAATTCGGATAGTCCGGCAGCAAGTTTTTCTCCTTGATCTCACGGATAAAATACAGAAGTTCCTGTGTACGTCCCACTGCAAAGGACGGAACGACCACATTCCCTCCGCGGTCAAAAGTCTCCTTTAAAATTCTTGTAAACTCTCCGACATAATCCGGTCTTACATCCCCATGCACCCGGTCTCCATATGTAGATTCAATCAAAATATAATCTGCTTCTGTCACTTTCTTTGGATCCTTGATAATCGGCTGATCCAGATTTCCCACATCTCCGGAAAATACGATCTTTTTGGAAATGTCTCCCTCTGTGATCCACATCTCGATTGCCGCAGAGCCAAGAAGATGCCCTACATCCGTAAAACGAATGTCTATTCCGTCACACAGTGTAATTCTTTGATCATAATCACACGGTGCCAGCAATTTGATCGCTGCATCGGCATCCGCCATTGTATAGAGCGGCTCATATTCCGGTCCGCCGCTTCGCCTTGCTTTACGATTCCGCCATTCCGCCTCAAACTCTTGAATATGGGCGCTGTCACGCAGCATGATATTACACAGGTCTGATGTGGCAAATGTTGTTACGATTTCTCCATGAAATCCCTGTTTGCAGAGCATCGGAATCTTTCCGGAGTGATCGATATGTGCATGCGTCAGGAGAATATAATCTATATCTCCCGATGCAACCGGGATTTCCTGGTTCTCGTAAAGATCTGGCCCCTGCTCCATACCGCAGTCTACCAGAATGTTCTTTCCGCAGGCCTCAACAAGGTGGCAGCTGCCTGTCACTTCGTGGTCCGCTCCTATAAAAGTAAGCTTCATACACGTATCCCCTTTTTATTTTCATTCTACCACTTTTTCAGGAATACTTCACCATTTCTTTTCTCAGGCGCACCATAATTTTTTTCTCAAGTCTGGATATGTAGGACTGGGAAATCCCCAGCAGATCTGCCACCTCTTTTTGCGTCTTTTCCTCCCCGTCCACAGTTCCGATACCAAAGCGCATCTGTATGATGGAACGTTCTCTTGCTGACAACAGATTCAGTGCTTTTATCAGAATCTTCCTCTCTGCCTCCTGCTCCAGATCCTTATAAATCGTATCCTCCTCCGTGCCCAGAATATCTGACAGCAAGAGTTCATTTCCATCCCAGTCCACATTCAGCGGCTCATCGATCGACACTTCCAGTTTCGTTTTATTATTACGTCGCAGATACATTAAAATCTCGTTTTCAATACAGCGGGAAGCATAGGTCGCAAGTTTTATATTTTTCGTCGGGTTAAATGTATTAATTGCCTTAATCAATCCAATTGTTCCGATGGAAATAAGATCTTCCACTCCGATACCAGTATTATCAAATTTTTTCGCTATATAAACGACCAGGCGCAAATTATGTTCTATCAGAAGTTTCCTCGCCTCTTCGTCATGTGCACTTCCCAGATAACCGATTGCTCTCGCCTCATCATCTGCTTCTAACGGTGCAGGCAAAATGTCTGACCCTCCGATATAGTGTATCTCTCCTCCATCCGGAAATAAAAATGTCCGAAAATCCGGAATTACGTTTAACTGAAACTTTTTGGGCATAACTGCTTTCATTAACATATCTATTCCTCCATTTACAAATTAACTTTTTTATTTACTTATCAATCATTTCATAGCTTCCATTTTCACAGATGTCTTTCCATATTAAATCCACTATTTACTTCGACAATGACTATAAATACATTTTTCAATGTCCGATTTATTCTTCTGCCTGCTATAAATCATCAGGATTCAAGATCATGTCATATACATTGGAAAGCTTCTGTCTCTCACTGACTGCCACAAGTGGTTTTTCCACCCATTTTTCTTCCTTTTCACACTGACAACACAAACAATCCAGCATAAGGATCGGCATCGTACCATTTTCCTTTCCAATACTCTGATAGGTGATTACACGTTTACTTGAAAAATCTGTGCAGCCAAGTTTTTCGGCTATCTCTCCTGTAATTACATGAACCGGTCTTCCCGTCAACGAATCCCGCAACTTGTTTCCAGTGTCAATAATGGCATAAATCTCACATTCCCTTCCGTTTTGATACAGCCTGGCTCTACAGGAGCCAGCCATATTTTTATGAAAATAAGCCAGCAAATCCCATATTCCAAGACAAAGATGATATCCTGCAAGTGCAAGTATTAAAAACACTGCACCTCCACGAACGTATGGCTGAAATACATTCAGTATACCGCCCAGTAAAAATGCACTGACATACAGCAATATCCATGCTTTTATCAGAGTACGTTTTTCTTTTATCCCAAGTCCTGTTTTCAACAGACACATATTCATGACTCCGTGAAACAACACAAGCCTCCATATCTTTCCTCGCAAAAAGACCACAAATATGCAAGTCAGAAACGCACCGACCATTGCTCCCGCAATAATTCGCAGACGTCTGATTCGGCACTTAAGCATCTTTCCTACCATTAATAACAGGAAATAATCCATCAGAAAATTAATAAGAAAAAACAGATCTATGTACAGCTCATAGTGCATGTTCCACCTTCTTCCTCTTGTATACGCAATCGATTTTGTACTTTTGAGTGATTTTATTATACGTGTGACCACACGTAGATTTTGTCAGATAATGAAAGAAACAATTCAGTTTATTACGACAGGATTTTACGCATTATCCCTTCTTTTTCCATGTTTTTTCGCCATGTAATTTTATATGACATAATCCATGTATTTACCACAAATGAACGAATTTTTTATCGATGTGTTTTTACAACGATGAATAAAGAATGTGCCTTGGCATATTCTGGCGCCTGCGGCAGTCGTTTGCGACATCATCATTGTACGCCGCAGTGCGCATCCTGCCTGAGACTTTTTGTATATAATAGGAAATGCAATTTTCTATTATATACAAAAAGAGTCAAAGAAACTTATTCGTTTCTTTGACTCTTTTATTCATTCAATCTTGTATTCTAATATGAATTCCTATTTTTTAAAGAAATCCGGAATCTTGATAGACTGCTCTTTTACACGGCTTGTCGGAGTTCTCGGTGTCTCCATGGAAGGTGATGTTCCTCCAACTGTTCTTCTAGGAACTTCCGGCTCTTCCACTGTTCTGTTCACAGATCCCATACTCATATCAAGCTTTGGAGCTGCCTGCTGGCGAACCGGCTGTCTGTCATATGCAGAAGCATGTCCTGTATGTGTAGCCGTATGCCCCACATTTGCTGCCGGGCGCTGGCTTTCCAGTCTGGATTTTAATTTGGAAGCTGTACCTCCTACATTATGAAGTCCTGTTGCGATAACTGTAATCGTAGCCTCATCAGCCTTGGAATCATCATACATTGCACCAAAGATAATATTCGCATCTTCTCCGGCAAGATCCTGAACATACTCAGCTGCATCTGATGCATCCATAAGAGTGATATCTCCGGATACATTGATGATAACATGAGAAGCTCCGGCAATTGTTGTCTCCAGAAGAGGACTGGCAACTGCCTGTTTTACTGCCTCAAGCGCTTTATCGTCACCGCGCCCCATACCGATACCGATATGTGCGATTCCCTTGTCTGTCATAACAGTCTGAACATCTGCAAAGTCCAGGTTGATCAAGGATGGTACATTGATCAGGTCTGTGATACCCTGAATACCCTGCTGTAACACCTCATCAGCCTTCTTAAGTGCTTCCGGCATAGTTGTACGTCTATCAACAACCTCAAGAAGCTTATCATTTGGAATGACGATCAGTGTGTCTACACTTTCTTTTAATTTTTCAATTCCTGCAAGAGCATTGTTCATACGTGTCTTGGACTCAAAACGGAACGGTTTTGTTACAACTCCGACTGTCAGGGAACCCTGTTCCTTGGCAATACGTGCTACAACCGGTGTAGCTCCTGTTCCTGTTCCGCCACCCATACCACAGGTAACGAAGACCATGTCTGCTCCTTTTAATGCTGCTGCAATCTCTTCGGAACTTTCCTCTGCAGCTTTCTCACCAATCTCCGGTCTTGCTCCCGCACCAAGACCTTTGGTAATCTTATCTCCGATCTGTAAAAGTGTCGGAGCCTTACTTAACTGAAGTGCCTGTTTATCTGTATTAATTGCAATAAATTCCACACCGGCAATCTGCTCGTCGATCATTCGGTTCACAGCGTTGTTACCGCCGCCGCCGACTCCTACAACTATGATCTTAGCCGCTGCTTCTGACTCGTTGGTTTTAATTTCTAGCAAGGGTTTCTCCTCCTTTGTTATCCTTATTATACATTATACACCCATATATATTTCTATAATATAGACTTTTGTCCAAAATATCAATAGAATTTCATGACTTTTTCAATTTTTTTTGTTTTATCCTGCATCTTCCGGAAAAACTCCAATATCAAAAGTCGCTGTGTCACTCTCATCAGAAAAATTTTCCAGATGAAGCGTTCCTTCTTTTCCTTCCAGCTTTTCAAGAATCTTAGGAATCTGCGCAACTTTCACGGAAGTGACATCATTTCCAAGGCTCACACATACATTCCCGATGTACACATAAATTCTGTCAGAACGACACATAATCTTTTTGACAGACAACTCGTACTTTTTCATCTCTCTGGTAGCTTCCAGTATCTCCTGATAGATAATCGAACTTTTCTTTTTCAATTTGTGGTAAAGCTTAAGTTCGTCCGGATCCATACCGTCTACAAGCGGAATTCCATCTACCGGTGCTTCCTCTACATCTACGACCATACCATCCTGGTCAAAATAGTAATACTTTCCATCCGAATCCATTACATATCCGATTCTTTCCTTCTCCTGAACTGTAATCTTAAGCGTCCACGGATTTTTAAGGCTTACCTTAATACTTTCAAAACAGTCCGGCTGTTTTCCATAACCGAGTTTATATTTTGCAAGCACATACAGCCCATTGACCGAATATTTATCGTTCTGAACAGATTTTACAATTTCTTCTGTACTGCAATAATCATTTCCCTTCACTTCTACTTTCTGGACATGAAACAAAATAAAAATTCCAAGTACAAAAATTAAAAAGGCAAAGAGCAATACAGAAAAAGCATAAACTCTATGTTTTCGTTTTTTCTTCTTTTTTTTCTTTTTCGGACGTCTTTCTGCATGATCTTGATAGTCGTCCAGGTATTCTTCCCTTTTCATTCACCCCTGCTCCTTATTCTGTAATCTCCTCTTCACAGTAACTTCCATTTTTCGAGACGCTTAGTACAAGCCCCATTTCTACCAGTAAAAATACAACTGAAGTTCCGCCATAACTAATGAATGGCAACGTAATTCCAGTATTGGGGATCGTGTTGGTCACGACCGCAATATTTAAGATGACCTGAATCATCATATGTGCCATTGCCCCGGAAGCAATCAATGCACCAAACAGGTCTTTTGCCTGCGTTGCAATGACAAAAAAACGCCAGATCAGAAGTAGAAAAAGTATCAGAATAAAACATGCGCCAAATAATCCAAGTTCTTCACAAATGATGGAAAAAATCATATCATTTTGGGCTTCCGGTACAAAGCCAAGCTTTTGAATACTCTGTCCCAGCCCTCTTCCAAATAATCCTCCACTCCCAATTGCATACAATCCCTGCAGAGTCTGATATCCCTTTTCATAAGCTTCCGGATTCTTCCAGACTGCAAGCCGTTCCAGCCGGTAGCTCTCCAAAGCAAGAAAGATTCCCATAAATCCTGCCCCGGCCGCTCCCAGAAAAACAAACTGCCCATACTTTGGACTCGCCACAAAAATCAAAACGACTGCTATACTCAGAATAATGATTGCTGTGCTCAAGTTACTGGCTCCGACCAATCCTACTATCGGCAGCACGACTATCATGACTTTTATCAATGTCCGCATACGGTACATTTTTTTCACATTGCGTGTGACGTAAGAAGCCAGAAATAAAATAACCGCAACCTTTGCAAATTCCGATGGTTGAAATGACAGTGGACCAAGTGCAAGCCAGCGCTTGGAACCATTATACTCCCTGCCCACAAATATAACAGCAATCGATAAAAGCAGCGCCACAAGATAACAAAGCCACGCTATGTTCTTCAATCTGTGATAATCAAGCTGTGCAGTAAAAAACATTGCCAGAAGCCCAAGACTAGTCGCAAATACCTGCTTTTTCAGATAATAGGAACTGTCACAGAATTTCACTTCCCCATTATACGCACTTGTACTATACAGAATGATAAGACCTGACAGCACTAGGATTCCCAGTACTGTCAGGAGCGTATAATCGTATCTGCCTCTTGCTGCCATACGTGTCAATCCATTCGCACTCCTTATAAGGAATTTACAATCTCTTTAAATTTATCTCCACGTACTTCATAATTCGGGAACATGCCCCAGCTTGCACACGCCGGAGACAGAAGCACTGCATCTCCCGGCTCTGCCATCTCCACTGCAAGATTCATAGCTTCTTCAAATGTGTCCACATACACATAATCATGGAAATCACATTTTTCACAGTCTCTCGCAATCTTTTCTTTTGTCGCACCCATCAGGATCAGTTTCTTGACTTTTCCATCAAAATTGTTAATCCACTCTGTATACTCGGAATCTTTGTCGTATCCCCCGCCTAACAGGATTGTCGGCCGGCGCATTGCCTGGATTGCCTTAATTGCGGCATCCGGATTCGTTCCTTTAGAATCATTGTAATAAACAACTCCGTTTTTCTCAGCCACATATTCTATACGATGTGCGACTCCTTTAAATGCAAGAATTGCCTTCCTGATCGTCTCCATCGGAACGCCATAAACAGCTGCCATGCATACAGCTGCCATAACATTTTCATAATTGTGCGTTCCTAAAATCTGAAGTTCGTCAACATGGCAGACTTCGACTTCATCCGGATTCTTGTAAATAATTTTATCGTTATCCAGATAAATACCTTTTTCCAGCTTATGCTGACTGCTGAAGAACAGAACATGACACTTTAATGTCTCTGCGAATTTACGCATAACCGGCTCTTCATAGTTCAGAACACAATAATCGTCTTCTGTCTGATTTCTTGCAATGTTCTCCTTAGCAGCAATATAAGCTTCCATCGTATGATGCCGGTTCAAATGATCCGGTGTATAATTCAGGATCGCACTTACGTTTGGGCGGAATGACACGATACTCTCTAGCTGAAAACTACTCATCTCTGCCACGGCAATGGAATGCTCTGTCATAAGATCTGCTGCAACAGTATACGGATTCCCGATATTTCCAACTACGAACACATCATCCTGGTAAGCCTTCATGATCTCACCGAGAAGTGTTGTTGTTGTCGTCTTGCCATTCGTTCCGGTAATTGCAAGTACGTCTCCCTTACCAAATGTATATGCAAGTTCCACTTCTCCGATAACCGGAATCTCTTTTTCTTTCATCTTTAAAATAATCGGAAGATCTGTCGGTACACCCGGACTTAAGATCACCAGATCCAGCGTATTTAGAAGTTCCTCTGGAAAAGCACCGATTATGATCCGGGCTTTGCTTCCTTCCTGAAGCTTTGCGCGCACGTCTGCTTCAGTCAGTTTTTCATTTCCGTCATAGAGCACCACATCCGCTCCATTCTCTTCCAGTAATTTCACTGCCCCGATTCCACTAATTCCAGAACCGAATACCAGCACTTTCTTTCCTGCTACTACCATTTTATCTTCCTCCTGCATTCATACCCAATCTCGCGATTCGGTATTTTCATATTTTCTCTCTACTTCACGTAATGCCTCGGCTCCGTGCTTTGGACTTTTGAGATTTGGCATCATTACATGGCCATCAGTGCGATCAGACACAGAAGTGCTGTAATAATGGAAAATACAGCGACGACTCTTGTTTCTGACCAGCCACATAATTCAAAATGATGATGAATCGGAGCCATTTTGAAAAATCTCTTTCCACCTGTCTTTTTAAAGTAAGTTACCTGAATCATAACAGATAATACTTCTACCAGATAAATGAGTCCGACAATCACAATAAAAATCGGCATCTGGAGCATATAAGCTGCGGACGCAACAAAACCGCCCAGTGCCAGAGATCCTGTATCTCCCATAAACACACTTGCCGGATACACATTAAACAATAGAAACCCAAGCAATGCACCTACAACTGCACATGTAATCGGCTCAATTCCACTCTTTGTTCCAACTGCAACAACTGTAAAAAATGTTGCTACCAGAACAGTCACGCTTGAAGCAAGACCATCCAGACCATCTGTAAAATTTGTTCCGTTAACAGTACCAATCACGACAAAGAACATCAAAGGAATCGCAAGCCAGCCGATATCCAGATACTTTCCACCAGAGAACGGAATCAGCATTGCAAGAGAAACTCCACTGTACTTTACCATATAAAACGCAAAAATTGCTGTCACAACAATCTGAAGTGCCATTTTCTGCTTTGGATATAAACCGTCAGAACGTTTCATAACAACTTTCAGATAATCGTCTAAAAATCCAATCAGACCGAATCCAAGTGTCAGAAACAAGATTGGGATAATCTTCGGATAGTCTTTAATATAAAATACGGATGTGATCACAACACTAAGCAGGATCATAACTCCTCCCATAGTCGGAGTTCCTGCTTTTTTCAAATGAGACTTCACACCATCCTTGCGTTCTGTCTGATCCATTTTAAGTCTTCTCAGCACCGGAATGATCAAAGGCCCCATAACCGCACTCAGTGAAAATGCAATAATCACCGGTAAAAATATCGTATAATCCATAACACACCTCTTCATTTCTTTTGTTCATTTTGCTTTAGTTAGTATACTGCATTTCGACGTCTTTTTCAATGCCAAGATACGGGAATATGTTGTCAAATATATCCCGTATCACCGGAGCTGCGATGGTCCCCCCGTAGTATACACCCTGTGGGTTATAAATGACACACATGCCGAGAATCTGCGGATTGGCAGCCGGTGCAAACCCTATAAAAGAAGAAATATACTTATTCGCGCTTCTTGGAAGCGTCTGAGACGTAGCTGTCTTTCCACCAATATGGTATCCTTCGATCTTTGCATTTTTCCCGGATCCCTCTGACACAACACTTTCCAGCAATGCCTGCATCGTCCTGGAAGTTTCTTCCGACACGATTTGCTTTCCATCGTCATATTTTAATTCCCGCACTGTCTCTTTATCTTTGTCCAGTATCCGGACTCCAAAATGTGGTGTCACGCGCTTTCCACCATTGACCAGAGCACTCACGGTCGCTGCCATCTGAATCGGTGTCACTTGAAAGGACTGACCGAAACTCATGGTCGCAAGCTCCACTTGACCAATATTTTCTTCCTTATGCATAATCGTTGCTGCTTCTCCCGGAAGATCTACTCCCGTCTTTCCAAGAAGCCCGAACTGTTCAAAATAATCACAGAATCGTCCTGTTCCCAATCTCAGTCCAATGTCAATAAATACCGGATTACAGGAATTCTGTATCCCTTGTACAAATGTTTCAGCTCCATGTCCCCCTACTTTGTGACACCGGATTTTCCGGTCTTCCACGATCCGGTAGCCCGGACAGGAAAATGTATCTGAAAGAGATACCACCCTTTCTTCCAGACAGGCTGACGCCGTAATGATTTTAAAAGTGGAACCCGGCTCATATGTATCATTGATGCATCCATTTCTCCACATCTGATTCAAAGCTTCTTTTGATTTCTCTGAAATTTTCTGATCCTGCTTCAATGTAAATGGTTCGTTCAGATCAAATTCCGGTACATTTACCATGGCAAGGATTTCTCCGTTTTGTGGATTCATAAGAAGAATCGCAACCTTATCCGCCTGTTTTTCTTCCATGACTTTTTCTGCCATCTGTTGGGCGTACATCTGAATATTATAGTCCATACTGATTTGAAGTGTCTTGCCTGCCACCGGTTCTACCCGGTCTTCAGCTACACCCTCCAATTCAATACCTCTTGCATCTGTCGTTGTCAGAATCCTGCCGTTACTCCCCTTTAGGTAATCTTCGTATCTAACTTCCAGTCCTATGATTCCCTGATTATCACCACCGGTAAATCCAATCACCTTCGAAGCAAGCTCATTATACGGATAGTACCGTTTAAAATCTTCATCCACTTTCACTCCGGCAAGTTCCATTTCCCGTATCTTATCCCCTGTCTCCTTATCAACATTCGTTTTAATCCGTTCCATGGAAGACACCTTCTCCACCCGCTTTCTAACTTCCGCTTCCTCCATGCCCAGACATTTGCTCAGTTTTTTTATCACCACCTCTGGTTCCTTAATCTGGCTATGTATGACCGAAATTGTACACACCGTCCGGTTTGTTGCCAGCACTGTACCATTCGTATCGATAATTTCCCCTCTGGCTGCCTTAATCTTTCGTTCCCGCTCGTGAAGATCTTCCGCTTTTTTCTGATAATACTCCGCATCAAAAACCATCAGATAGACCATTCGTCCTATCAGACCCAAAATCATTAAAAGTGCCGCCAAAAACACAATCATAATTTTCCTTTTATTATATGTTTTATTTCTCAATACAAAAAACCTCAGAAGCGCTGTTTTTATCAATTTATTAGGACACTTCCGAGGTTATTCATTTTCATATTTAATTTTTCCTGTTAATTTTCAAATATATCTATTCTCCGTCACCGGACTCTGTTGCCATGTCATCTGGTGTATCACCACTGCTGTCACTGCTCACACTGCTATCAGATGATTTTGCATCTGCTGCCTTAGCATCTGCAGATTTTTCTACTCCGAGATACGGGAATATCTCTGTCATAATCTGAGATGCCATTGTCGTTGCCAGTTTACTGTTTGCCTGATTATCCACATTTGGCTCGTCAATCACAACGTAGACCATGACCTGTGGATTTTCCTGCGGTGCATATCCAATAAAAGAGACCAGATACTTTCCATTTCCTCTTGGCAGTTTTTCCGCAGTTCCAGTCTTACCTCCAACGTCATAACCTTCTACTGCCGCAGTCTTAGCTGTTCCTTCTTCCACAACTCCAAGCATATAATCTTTGATAATATCACTCGTCTCCTTAGAAATGGTATGTCTTACAAGAACCGGATCTTTATTTTCCGTCACATTTCCATTTTCATCCTGAATCTGCTTTACCACATGTGGTTCATAGTAATTTCCGCCGTTGATCAGTGAACAAAACGATGCTGCAAGCTGAGTCATTGTAACATTAAAGTTCTGTCCAAACGCGTTGGTAGCCAGCGTAGAGGAATCCATATCCTCTAGTGAGTATAAAAGCCCTGCTGCTTCTCCCGGAAGATCAATTCCAGTAGACTGTCCAAATCCAAACAACTGCTGATATCTTACAAACTGCTCTTTTCCTATTGCTGAACCGATCTGCATCAGTGCAACATTACAGGAATTTTCCAAAGCTACTTTTAATGACTGTGTTCCATGTCCATTACGGTTACTACAGTGAATATCATGGTCTCCTACGTGAAGAACACCATTGCAGACATAACTTTCATCTCCGGTCAGCACTCCAAGATCCAGACCTTCCGATATGGTAAACGGTTTAAATGTGGAACCTGGCTCATATCCACTGCTGATGCAGAAATTATTCCAAAGTGAATTCAGTTCTTTGACTTTCTCCTCATCAGACAGTGCTGCCAGTTCTTCTTCTGTGTGTAGTTTTGTCAGATCACGTGGATTGTTGAGATCATAATTCGGATAAGTTGCCTCCGCAAGAATCTCTCCATTTTGCGGATTCATAACCATAACTGCTGTATTCTTACTTCCAAGTGTCGTACCGGAACTGTTCTCCTCGTTGAACTGTGTAATATATTTTTCCACTACACTCTGTACCTGAAGATCAATTGTTGACACAACCGTATCTCCGTTTTGGGCTTCCTTCACTGTCTTTTCATAGGATGAATCTTCGCTCAAATATCCATATTCTCTGCCATCTGTACCATTTAAAATGGAATTATAAGAAGCCTCGATTCCATTACTTCCCACATTTCCAGACACGGTAAAGCCAATCACATCACTGGCCAGTGTATTATACGGATATGTTCTCACATAATCCTCTTCCAGCCAGATTCCATTGACATTCGGATAATTCTCATCATCCTCATCTATCTTTTCGAACTCCTGAGCCTTTTCATAACTGACACCCTTTTTCATAATCAGATAACGGCTGTTCGGATTCTCCTCCACTTGATCTTCCACGTCACTTTTATCAAGTCCAAAACAGTCTGCCAACACCTGAATTGTCGGGTCAACATATTTTTCATCACTGTTCATGACCTTTGCATCCAGAATCACATTGTATACCCGCTGGCTTGTTGCAAGCTTCGTGCCATTCCGGTCTACAATATCACCTCGTTTAAATGGAATCGTTCTACTCTGATACTGTTGCTGATCCAGCACGATTTTAGAATATTTATCCCCGTTAAAAGCATTGATATATGTAATTCTTCCTACCAATAAAGCAAAAGCCAGTACAATCCCCACGAAGAGTAATACTAGCTTTTTTTGCATAAGTTTTGTAAATTTTTTTCGAAATTTGTTTTTTCTTGGTCTTCTTGCCATTCTATCACCTATTTCGCATTCTTATCAGACTGGGCAAGTACTCCATCCTCCGGAATTCCTTCGTATTGCTTCACATAATCTCCAGAAGGGCTGTCATATTCAATCACCTGATCAGAAGTCGCATATACCATACCAAGTTCATTCATAGCTTTCTCTCGGATTTCATCTAAATTTACAGAATCCATCACTGAATTATACTTCGTATTGTTCTGCTCCTTCAAATCTGCAAGCTCCTTCTGCAAGGAACTTACTTCTTTTGAATGACTTGTAATTCTTGACTGCATCTGCACATAATTCACGCACAGAATCAGTGCAAATATTGCTGCCACCGCAAGAAATGTTACATAAGCACGGTTCATAGCCAGAGCCTTTTTTCGGTTTTGGCTGACCCGTCTGCTTACATTCTTCTTTCTCTTTGGAGCACTCGTTCGTCTCTGTGGCTCATATGACGGCTTTGTCACAACATTGCCATACACATACTGTCCCTGTCTGTTCACTCTATTCTTTTGTGTATGCACGGATCTTCCCGCTGCCATAATACTCACCTCAATTATCTATCCGCCGATTTTAGCAATGTTCAAAAATACGAAGCTTCGCACTCTTAGATCTGCTGTTGTACTCAAGTTCCTCTTCACTTGGCAGAATCGGCTTCTTTGTTATAATACTCCCTTTTGATTTTTTCCCACATACGCAAACCGGAAAGTCCGGTGGACAAGTACATGGATTTTCATTCTTTCGGAACGCACTCTTCACAATACGATCCTCCAACGAATGAAATGTAATAATGCATAATCTCCCACCCGGATTCAGCAGATCGATCATATCGTCCAGCGAATCGCGTAACACATCAAGTTCTCTGTTCAACTCGATGCGTATTGCCTGAAACGTCCTCTTTGCAGGATGTCCAGACTTTTTCTGAAACTTCATAGGAATTGATGCACGGATAATCTCCGACAATTCCGCTGTCGTCTCTACAGGCTTCACCGCGCGAGCCTGCACAATGTGCTTGGCTATGTTCTTCGCGAACTTGTCCTCCCCGTAATCGCGAATCACTCGGTAAAGATCTGCTTCTGTGTAGTCATTGACGATGTCTCTGGCCGTCATCTTCTGACGTGTATCCATTCTCATATCCAGAGGTGCATCTTCCCGATAGGAGAATCCCCGTTCTGCCGTATCAAGCTGATATGATGATACGCCCAGATCAAGCACGATCCCATCTACTTTGTCAATTCCCAGTTCATGAAGCTTTGACTTCATATCACAATAGTTGCTCCGGACTATTGTAACCTTCTCCCCGAAGTCTTTTAATCGGGCACTTGCAGCCTCGATTGCTGCAGCGTCCTGGTCTATTCCTACAATACTCCCCTTTTCTCCGAGACGTCTGCACACTTCGTATGCATGTCCGCCTCCACCGAGCGTTCCATCTACATAGATTCCGTCCGGCTTAATGTTCAGTCCGTCAATTGTCTCATTTAGTAATACTGATTTGTGTTTGAATTCCATATCTTCTCCCTCTAGATACTGAACCCGCTTGCTTCCATATCCGATGCAATCTCTTCAATGTTAAGCTCCACTTCAGCATTCTTTTCATCCCATCTGGCCTTGTCCCATATCTCGGCACGCTTCCCCATACCGACAAACACAACTTCCTTATCAAGTTTTGCATAGGTTCTGAGCACAGAAGGAATCAGAGTACGACCTTGTTTATCAAGTTCGCCGTCTGCTGCGCTTCCCTGAAAGAAATAGGCAAAAGCGCGGGCTTTCTTATCTGTAGTGGTTGGTAATGCATTGAGTTTCTTTTCGAAGTCGTTCCATTCATCTTCCGGATATACATAAAGGCAATTTTCCATTCCTTTTGTTATGACGAAATTCTCCCCTAAATCGTCACGAAACTTTGCAGGAATGATCAATCTTCCCTTTGCGTCAATATTATGACTGTACTCTCCTTTCAACATGAAACTCACCTTCTCTCCCATGGCGGATATTTTCTCCACATCTCCACCACTTTGTACCACTCATCACCACTTTCTACCACTTGAAACCATTGTAAAACACTTTTCCACCTATTTCAAGCACTTTTTCCTGTTTTGCGTAAAAAAAAGAGAACTGAATTTCTTCAGTTCTCTGATTTATCTTCTAATATGCAATTTCACTTCTTATCTGTATACCCTCTATCTGTTACTCAGCTGTTGTTGCTGCAGTGGCAATCTCCTGATTAAATGTATCTACAGACTGATAATTCACTTCCGCTTCTTTCACCGGTCTGCTGGACTCATACATATTGTAAGCAGAATATCCAATCCACACAACAAGCGCTGCTGCTACAACTGCCACCGCACACTTGCGAAGTCTGTTGGCAACCTTCTCCTTGCGCATGACTTTCTTTCTGTTTGCTTTTTCTTCTTTATATCTGTCCACTTTTGCCTGGCTCATAATTCAAATGCTCCTTGTCTATGTTCGCTTTTCATATTGTAGCACATCCCACGCATTTGTACAACCAGATTTTGCTATCAAAGCCTGGGTTGTAAAGCCTGAGTCCTGCGAATCCTACACAACTACAATGATACCGCCGTCGTTAGCATACATACTACTGATTCCTGCCGTATCCACAACAATCACATCTTTAAATGTTGCATATTTCACCAACAGCTCTTTAAATGCTTCTGCGCGTTCCGGACAGTTACAATGGGAAATTGCAAGTATCTTATTCTGTGGATCTGACATCTCAGCCAGCACACTTTCTGCCATCTTACCAAGGGCTTTTTTCATGCCACGCCCCTGTCCGATCTGATAAATGTTTCCTTCCGGAGTTGAGCCCATGACCGGCTTAATATTCAGAGCCGTCGCAACAAACGCCTTAATTCCTGTCAATCTTCCGTTCTTTCTCAATGTGTCCAGTGTCTCCAGCACAAAATATGTATGCTGGGATTCGATGTATGCTTCCACCGTCTCTATGACCTGTTCATATGTCATACCCTGCTCCTCGCATTCACGGATCTTCAACGCAATCAACGTCTCTCCAATCGATGCAGAACACGAATTAAAAACATGGATATTCTTCTCGCCGTGCTCCTCATGATACAAATTCATGCCAAGAACTGCGCTGTTATAAGAACCACTCAGTTCTGCTGACAATGTCACTGCGTACACCCGATCCACATCACAGTCATACTTTTCCATATATTTTTCCGGTGATGGACAAGAAGACTTGGGACATTCTGCTGCTTCTGCCACGTATTGCAAGAACTGCTTCTGGTCAAATGTCTCATCATCTACAATATGGTGTCCCCCTACTTCTATTGTCAATGACGCTGTCTCAAAAATACCGGAAGCTTTCATCTCCGGTGTTAATTCTCCACAACTATCCACAATCACTTTATAACTCATACTTGCCTCCCGACTTAGTATCTTATCTATATTTCAAAGACACGTGTTCATTTCTATTATATGTAGTTTCTATTACTACATTAGTAATATAGCACATTTATTATAGAAAGAAAAGAAATATTTATATTTTAATTTTTCTTGATACTCCAAGAGCTATTCCCATTTCTGCCATCAGGAAGAGAACCGACGTACCTCCATAACTGATAAACGGTAATGTAATTCCCGTATTGGGAATAACATTAGTCACAACCGCTACATTTAATATGACCTGAAGTGCAATATGAGCAAAAATTCCAGTTACAATCATATAACCATACACATCTGGCGCATTCTGGGCAATAAACAACAGTCTGTATAAAAGCAATCCAAAAATCACAAGGATCATAATAACACCAAACACTCCCAGTTCCTCACAGATTGCTGACAAAATCATGTCATTTTGCACCTCTGGAATGATCATTTTCTGAGCACTGTTTCCTAACCCTTTTCCAAAGAATCCGCCAGAACCGATTGCGTACAGTCCCTGCAAAGTCTGATAACTTCCGTCTGAAGCATATTTTTCCGGGTGCAGCCATGCAATGACACGGCGAAGTCGGAAGCTTGTACTTGTCTCCAGAGTCTTCGACAAAACAAACACTCCCACTGAGGCCACTACCACACCGGCTCCAACAAGCATCAGAAACGGTTTCGTCTTTGGGTGCATAACAAAAATAAGAATACATGTAATTCCAAGTACAATCATACCTGTACTTAGGTTATCTGTAAGAAAATATACGCACGCAGCATTGAATCCACCCCAAGCCAGTGTCTTCAAAATACCATTCAGAGTCTTTGCCTCTTTACCAAGTTCAATAATCACTACCGGTATAAACAAAATTACTGCGATTTTTGCAACCTCTGCCGGCTGGAACTGCTGATTTCCCGGAAGTCTCAACCACCTTCTCGCTCCATTGACCGTCTTTCCGAGCGGCGTCTTAACTAACGCCATCAGAAAAATTGAAAACCAATACAACGGTTTCGCCAATTTAATATAGTAATGATAATCTATTGTTGATACGATTATCATTCCCCAAAAACCAACCACACAGAAAATCAACTGGCGCTTTAAATAGAACATACTGTCCCCTTGTTTTATCAGGGCACTATAAGAACTGGTACTAAATAGCATTACCAATCCAAAACAAATCATAAAAATCAGAACAGCTAACATACTGTAGTCAAAATACTGGTCTGCACTCTTAACATTCCTTGTATTTCTTTTTTTCTTTTTTCTTTCTGCCATTTTTTATACTCTCCAATCGTTTCTATTATAACGGGACACGCTTTCAAAAACAACAGATAATTCATGAGTACAGTAAATTCACAGTTTTTCAGATTGAAACATAATATGATAGTGCAATCAGTTATGAAAGGAATATGGAAAATGCAAAATTACCGTTATCGCTCACCAGGAAATTCCAGAGGCTGTATGAGACAGCCAGATTCCAGTAGAGAATTATGTGCAGGTATAGCATTAGATCAAATGCCTGTGACTATGGCCTATGTACCATGGACGAAATGGCGAAATATTTATGAGGCTGAAAAAGGATTACGAAGAGGAACTATTTTTCAGGATCTGGATAAACCTTTCCGTGGAATAGGAGGTTGTCAAAATGGCAGATAACAGACCTTGCAAAGCAGAGCTTCTGGACTGGATCAACACTGTGAGTTTTGTATGCGATGATACAAAATTGTTTCTGGACACTCACCCATGTAACACAGAAGCCTTAGAATTTTACGAGGAATTTAAAAATCAAAGAATGCAGGCACTTCAGGAATATGCAAAGTATTATGGTCCATTGACACTGGATACCATGTGTACTCCTGCTGATAAGTGGAAATGGATTGATACACCGTGGCCGTGGCAGGAAGGAGGGTGCTAGTCTATGTGGAATTATGAAAAAAGATTACAGTATCCGGTGAAAATCACAAAAACAAACCCAAAAATCGCACAGATTATACTTACGCAATATGGTGGACCTGATGGAGAATTAGGCGCATCTATGAGATATCTCTCTCAACGATACACGATGCCATATAAGGAAGTAACAGGAATACTGACAGATATAGGTACTGAGGAACTTGCCCATCTCGAGATGATCTGCGCCATTGTGCACCAGCTTACCCGCGACCTGACACCTGAACAATTAAAGGAATCTGGATTCGACCAATATTATGTTGACCACACGTTAGCACTTTGGCCTCAGGCAGCCAGCGGCACACCTTGGAGTGCAACAACATTTCAGTCAAAAGGTGATCCTATCACAGATCTACATGAAGATATGGCTGCCGAGCAAAAAGCACGAACGACTTATGACAATATTTTACGGCTTGTAAAAGATCCTGAAGTCTGCGATCCGATTCGTTTTCTCAGAGAACGTGAAATCGTACATTACCAAAGATTTGGCGAAAGTCTCAGAATCATCCAGGATCACTTGGATAGTAAGAACTTCTATGCAATTAATCCTGAATTTGATCTTAAATCTTAATTCAATCAGCCAAAAATATCCAACGATACCTTCCAAAAGTATACGCAGTCTCCTGCAAAATAATAATGAGAGTGTGGATCATCCACACTCTCAGTTTCTATAACAAAATATTAATCTCAGTTTCTGTAAAAAATTCAGAAAAGGCTCCTAAGAAAACTTTCAGCTTTTGCATCTTACTTTAATA
Organism: Dorea sp. AGR2135; assembly: GCF_000420885.1. NCBI lineage: Bacteria > Bacillati > Bacillota > Clostridia > Lachnospirales > Lachnospiraceae > Dorea > Dorea sp. AGR2135. The sequence continues at coordinate 49,805 of NZ_ATVU01000009.1, forward strand.
ACATATACACAATAACTGCTGCCACTACGATAATTGCAATCGCAAGAATAATAATCGGTGCTTTAGACACCTTCTCTTTTTCAACAGAAAGCATGTCATCATACGCTTTTTTCATCTCGCGTTCCCGCTTATCACGTACTTCCTTTGGCGGAATATTGGAATACTTCTGTTCTTTTACAGAACGTTCCCTCTTTACATTCTCTTTTCTTGCGCTATCTTTTTTCGCACTATCTCTTCTACCAGCCTCTTTCTTCACAGACATACGCTCTGCTTTCGGAGCCACATCTTCCGCCTGATGCTGTGGAACTTTAAATTTTTTCTTACATGTATAGCAAAGCAGATAATTCGGATCTTTTTTGCTTGGTTTCAATGGTCCGCCACATGTTGGACACTTCATCATCAATACCTCCTGTTATCTATCTCTTAGATCAATGGATATTTGTCAGTCAGACCTTTTACCATCTCGCGTACTTTTTCAATATTATCCTCACTCTTAATCACAAGTGCAATACCTTCCGCAATCACATCCATATCCTCTTCTACCATGCCTCTTGTTGTGACGGCTGGTGTTCCGAGTCTTACACCACTTGTAACAAATGGTGAACGTGGATCGTTCGGAATTGTATTCTTGTTGCAGGTAATATGAGCTTCATCAAGACGACGCTCCAGCTCTTTTCCCGTCACCTCTTCATCGCGAAGATCTACAAGCATCAGATGATTGTCTGTTCCTCCGGAAATGATTTTCACGCCACGGGACTGTAATCCTTTGCAGAGTGCCTGTGCATTTTTCAGAATCTGCTGTTGATATTCTTTAAACTCTGGCTGTAATGCCTCTTTGAAGCATACTGCTTTTCCCGCAATAACATGTTCCAATGGTCCGCCTTGTATTCCCGGGAATACAGCTTTGTTAAAGTTGAACTTATCTGCTGCCTCCTGGTTACACAGAATCATACCTCCTCTTGGTCCACGAAGAGTCTTGTGAGTCGTTGTCGTTGTCACATGAGCATATGGAATCGGGCTTGGATGCAGTCCTGTTGCAACAAGACCTGCAATATGAGCCATATCTACCATCAGATATGCGCCTGCTTCGTCTGCAATCTCACGGAATTTTTTAAAATCAATTGTTCTCGCGTAAGCACTTGCTCCTGCGACAATTAACTTCGGTCTTTCTCTCAAAGCAATCTCTCTTACATTATCATAATCGATCACGCCTTCTTCATTGACACCATAGGACACAATATTAAAATATTTTCCGGAAATATTGACCGGTGAGCCGTGTGTCAGATGTCCGCCGTGATCCAGATTCATTCCCATTACTTTATCTCCCGGCTCCAGCATTGCAAAAAATACTGCCAGGTTTGCCTGTGCTCCTGAATGTGGCTGAACATTTGCATACTCACAGCCAAATAACTCTTTTGCTCTGTCTCTGGCAAGATTCTCTACAACATCTACACACTGGCAGCCACCATAATATCTCTTTCCCGGATACCCCTCTGCATATTTGTTCGTCAGCGGACTTCCCATAGCCGCCATGACTGCTTTACTTACCCAATTTTCAGATGCGATCAGCTCGATATGTGAGTTCTGTCTTTCCATCTCTGCCTTGATCGCATCTGCTATTTCGCTGTCTGTCTTTTCAATTTCATCAAATGTATACATAGTCCTGTCCCTCCTATGGGGACAATTATATCATTTTTATGATTTACTTCCAAGTGTTACTTCGACAGTTTTTTCAGTATATTCGCCATTATTTCCAGGAACCTGTACAGTTACCTTGACTTTATCACCCACACGATGATACTGAAGCTGTTCTTTCAGTGAATTCATATCGCTGATTGTGGTTCCTTCAAGTCCTGTAATAACACTGCCTTTTGTCAGACCTGCCTGCTGGGCTCCACCATTCTTTACAACATCGGAAATATAAACTCCAGTAGGCATATTATACATCTTGGCACTTTCATCCGAGACATCTACACCCTGGATTCCAAGATATCCTTGTTCTGCCTCAGACACTTTTGTCTTTGTCACCTGATTCATCAAATTCTGGATCGTATCGCTTGCATCAGAAATTGGAATAGCATAGCCCATACCTTCTACACTGTCTGTTGCAACTTTTGCGGTATTAATTCCAATAACTTCACCGTTAGAGTTCAAAAGTGCTCCGCCACTGTTACCAGGGTTGATTGCTGCATCTGTCTGAATCAGAGTACCTCCTTCATAACCGTCCAGTGTCCGCTCCGTTGCAGATACGATACCTGATGTTACAGACTGTCCATAACCAAGTGCATTACCGATTGCGACGACCTGTTCACCTACCTCAAGCTTACTGGAATCTCCCATTGTCGCAACTGCAATCTTATCCATAGTAGAATCTTTCACATCGCTAATCTTTACAGCCACAACTGCAAGATCTTTTGTGGAATCAGTTCCTTTTACATTAGCTTCAACACTTTCATTATCCACAAAAGAAACTGTAAGCTTTTCATTGCCTTCCACTACATGATTATTTGTAAGGATCAGAAGTTCACTATCTGTCTGGCCGATAATAATACCAGATCCGACGTTTGTGCTCTCCTGCTGCTGTGTTCCTCCGAAGAAACTCTGTACTTCCTGAACGCTCATATTCGTAATAGATACAATAGATGGCATTGCATTCTTTGCAATCGTTGCAATATCGGAAGTTCCTGTACTGCTTGATGATGTTGTTAGTTTCGCACCATCCACTGTCTGTGCTGTCTTGGCAGTCTTACCGTTTGTAGTTATTGTGCCGAACACTTTTGTTCCCACATAATTTCCTGTCTGGAATGTTGCACTTGCCACAAGACCAAATGCAACTCCGGCGCATACAAGTTTCACTGGTTTTGGCACCTTTCGGTTCTTCTTTGGCTTTGGCGTTTCCTCGTTCATACCATTCATGTCATCAGGTTCTGGTTTATAATAAGTATATTGATTTTCCATATCAATAATCTCCTTTCCTTCATTTCTGTAATAGATTGTATCGTTTAAATGTGTTCGAATTGTGATGAAATCTTGTCAAATCTATAAATTTAAAAAAGAAGCATGCTTCTGACAGCATACTTCTCTATTTCTAAAATATTTAACCGTTATCTTCTGTGCTTCCATATGCATTCTGCAATTCGCTCAACGCCTCCCGCAAAAGTGCATCGGACTGAAGTGCTCCATTATACTCCTCATTCACTTTCCGGAACAGATTCTGAACATCCTGGTGTTTCGTAAGTCTTGCAATGTATCTCTGTACGTCACTCTCTTTTGGATCTGAGATTACCTGCATCTTGTCCTTTTCTTTTTTTACATAAAATGTTGCAAGTCCTGGTACTTCTGTATAAATCCCTCGGATTTTCATATCATATGTCACAAATGTCACATATGTATCCGCATCTTTTCCTTCCTTTGTATACACATGCAGATTATGATAAGCTTCTACATAGCCTGTCGCTTCCTGCATCTTCGCAAAGTGTTCTTCCACTGCCCGATTCACTTCCAAAACTGCATCTTCCAAAAGCGGATTTGCCTCTTCCGATTCACATTCCAGATAAACAGCCTGTATCTTCAACGAACTTGTCTTTTGTACCTTCTGTGCTTCTTCTCTGGCAAATCCATACCCCGCTGCTCCTATCGTCATAAAAAGAAGCAGGAGGACAATCCACCTTCTCTTCATAGATCTCCTCCACACATCAGTACTCGTTATTCATACACACCCGGGCGGATTCGAACCGCCGCTCCCGCCTCCGGAGGGCGGTGCTCTATCCCCTGAGCTACGGGTGCCTGGTCAATTTGACTTTGTAATAGTAACACATTTATCTCACAAAGTAAAGTAAATACATGAGATAATTTTCTACACAATTCGAATCATTATAACATTATAGCAAGAGCGCCTTCGGCATTCCTGACCGCTGGCGCTCCCATACACCAATTATAATACTCTTCTATATCATAGATTATCTTTCGCTACTTGCATTGACTGCTCTTCACTTCTCTTATAATCGCAATCTCCGTTCTTTTCTGTCATAATAATAAACATGATCTGACAAAATATCTTCGTCCGGTACCTGTGTCTCATTGACTTCTCTTAACATCTCTGTCAGCATTCTCCGTCCCGGCGAAGCACTCTCCGGCACTATGATCATCTCATGGACACTACTTGGAACCACATAGAAATTCTCTTTAAGGCATAAACTGATACCTGCAAGTCTGTCTGGATACAGAATTGCTGATGCTCCATAATTGCGGATCTGATTCGTCAATACATACATAGGTTCTTCCGGACATTTCTCCTTTATTCCTGTAAGTTCCGCAATCAAATCGCTCATAGTCAGAAATTCTCCCGGAAGTTCATGCCATGTATTATATCTTGCCTGATGATAAATGTCCTCTTTTGTCACATGCCACAGTTTCAGATGCCGGTTACGGATCATCATTGTCGCCATGCCATAATCTCCTGCTTCAAAAAGTACACAAAAGATAATTGCCAAATCAAGATATGGCACATATGGCACTTCCTGAAGAAGTTCTTCATTTGCCTCACGACCAATCAGACGATAAATCACTTTTTCCTTGATTTTATCGTATTCTCCAAGCTTCTGTTCATCCCACGGCCGGTCAACTTTCAAATCCTCATACAAATCGGCCACTTCTTTTGCAATCTTATCAACTCCTTTGCCGCTAAGGAACTGTTGATAATATTCTTCCAGATAGATGGTCGGTGAAATATTCGTACTGTCATCCTCAATCAGAAGCCCGCTCCGCTCGGTTCCGTTATTCTTCTTCACGGTACGTGTGCTGACTCTGATGTGTGTCCCCATGTTCACTCTTACATTTTTCTCTACTGTCTCTAAAAACTGCTTATAATCCATACATCTCCTTTCCTCAGACAGCAGCAGTTTCTGTGTTTCAAATATTATGGTATTAGAATTATAAAAAAGCCCTGCAAAAAATGCAAGGCTTTTGTCGTTTATTTTTCTTATGTTTTTCTTAAGCTTATGCTCTTGAAAGATACTCGCCGGAACGTGTATCAATCTTGATGACCTCTCCCTCATTAACGAACAGAGGAACCATAACCTGCGCACCAGTCTCAACGATAGCCGGTTTTGTAGCACCTGTTGCTGTGTTACCTTTTACACCTGGCTCAGACTCTGTGATCAGAAGCTCAACAGTTGTCGGTGGGTCAATTGCAAATACTTTACCCTGATATGATTTCAGAGTTACGTCTGTTCCTTCTTTTACGAACTTCAGGCTATCTCCAACATCCTCAGAATCAACCGGAATCTGCTCGAATGTCTCGTTGTCCATGAAGTAATACAGGTTTCCGTCAACATAGGAATACTGCATTGTCTTTCTCTCGATAAATGCTTTCTTCAATACATCTTTAGATGGGTTAAATGTTCTCTCAACAACACCACCATTGATAACATCTTTCAGTTTTGTACGGACGAAAGCAGAACCTTTACCTGGTTTTACATGTAAGAATTCCAGACATTCATATACCTTTCCGTCGATCTCATACGTCGTACCTTTTTCAATATAAGCATCAGCCATTGTATATATCCTCCTTAATCGCACCCGAATGGCACTTTATACGTTTTCACTTTTACCATTTTATAATAGATTGTGCCTTTTTTCAACTATTTTTTCGCCTGTTTCTTGCTTCTTGCATAAAAATACAATACAATCTTCTCCAAATATCTCTTCAGCACAATCTGAATCTCTTCTTTTGGGTGAATCGGTTTCACAAGAATATTGGAAATCCCAGTTCTTTTTGCGCCCCAGACATCCGTAAATAACTGATCTCCAATAAACACACTGTTTGTCTCATCAGTCCCCATGATTTCCATAGCTTTCCGGTAATTCTTTGTTGATGGCTTGTGCGCATTGTACACATAATCTACTTGAATCGGCTCATTGAACATCTTTACACGCGGCTCCTGATTATTGGAAATGAGACAACATTTAAATCCAATCTTTTTTAATCTGTCAAAGAGTGCGATTGCCCTCGCATCAGCCGGTGCTCCATGCGGTACAAGTGTATTGTCAATATCAAAGATCAGGCCACGATATCCTTCTTCATATAATTTTTCAAAATCAATCACATATGTGGAAGCCACATATCTATCCGGGAAAAATCTGTCAAACATTACTCTCCATCCATTTCTGTCAGTCTCTGTACTAACTCTTCACACACCTGAAGAACAGTCTTGTGATCCGTATTGACAATAATATCGGCTGCTGCCTCATATTTTTCACGACGTGCCTCCATCAATTCTGCAATACCTTTTACATTCTTTCGTCCTGCGAGAACCGGTCTGTCATCGGAATCTTTCACGCGCTCATAAACTTCCTCCGGACTGGCAGTCAGAAGAACGACTCTTCCATTCTTCTTCATCTGTTCTACATTGCATTCTCGAAGTACAACTCCGCCTCCGCAGGAAATAAGTACATTTTTGCGGCTCTGCATTTTCTTCAGGAGTTCTGTCTCACAGTTACGGAAATATTCTTCGCCATAAGTTGCAAAAATGTCCGGAATACTCATTCCTTCCTCTTTCACAATTTCCTGATCCATCTCTACAACTTCCATGGCAAACATGGTACTTAAATACTCCGCCACTGTTGATTTTCCAGCTCCCATAAATCCGATCATTACAATATTGTAATTGAATAACTTTCTTGCCTGGATCTTCTTGCTGTTCATACGGATACATTCAAAGATATCCTTAATCTCTTCTCTGTACTTATTACCATTCAGCTTTTCTTCCAGTCTCAAGGCCTGTTTTGCCTCCTGCTGCGGCTGTAAAATCGGCATACCATATTCCTCTTTATATGCCATGATTTTTTCTACTATTTTACTTCTTTCAACAAGCACGTCAATAATCTTATCATCACAAAGCGCCAGACTCTCTCTGTACATTTCCAAATCGTTCATCGTATATTACTCCTGTGTCAAATGTGGCCTCTTTATCCACTTCTTTTCTGTCTTATCGGGTGTATTATACCAACAATTATCTTATTTCGCAACTGCCTTATTTTTTTCTATTCATTCCTATTCCGGATTCTTGTTCATCGCCATAGCTGACTTTACATCTTTCCGGAACTGATCCCATGCGCCTTCATTTTCCACAAAATATTTCGGACAGATTTTCCCAGTCACATCATAGTGGCGGATCACATCTTCTTCTGTCAGGTTGAACTTCAGACAAAGCCACGCCGTCAGTTGGACCATAGAACGATAAGTCGCATCATTAAACTTTCCAGTCGCATCCGGATGGCAGCATTCGATGGATACTGTATCATAATTCCGGTCATTCGATGCATACGCCACTTCCCAGGTCGGAATGCACTGCACGATCTCCCCGTTCAGTCCCACCACGAAATTACTGCTGGCTTTCGTCTCGTGGCTGTCTTTTAACCCTTCAAAATAATTCCGGTTACCTATAGCCGTTGCTCCCGGATTAGCTGTATAGTGAATAACAATCCCTGTAATCTTGTCTGTCTTCTCCTGCGATCTGGAATATGGATTCGGTGTCAGAAGCTCCACATCAATATCAGGCTTTGATGCATCCACTGCTTTCGTATCCAACTCATAATACTTATTGGAAAAAAATCCCGGGTTATTTATTTTTATAATCAGCATGACCACTAGCACAATTCCAAGAATAAGAAAACCCAGCCGGATATTCCGCTGGGTCTTTCTTTTCTTCTTTGTCGTGCTTAGAGTTCTTCTTTTTCTGTTCCTCTTCATCTGCACGTTCTTTGCCCCGCCTTTTTCTGATCCAAGAATGCCCCAGGCATGCTTGCTGTCCGCCACCTATAGAGGTGAAGTCATCACTCATCTGATATATATTCTACATATTCCAGCGAAACATTTTATGAATGAATTCTTATTAATTTATGAATTTTATTATCTGCTGTTCACTCAACCACAATTCTATCTTTTAATGCAAAAGCAGCTCACCAATGAATTACTGATCTTACTCGTCTACGCTGTAGTTCGGAGCTTCTTTTGTGATGTGGATGTCATGTGGGTGACTCTCTTTTAATGATGCAGAAGAAATCTTGACAAATCTTCCTTTTTCCTTCAGATCTTCGATTGTCGGTGCTCCACAGTAACCCATACCGGAACGAAGACCTCCCATTAACTGGAATACAGTATCTTCTACGCTTCCCTTGTAAGCGACACGTCCTTCGACACCTTCCGGTACCAGTTTCTTGGCATCTGTCTGGAAGTAACGGTCTTTACTTCCGTTCTCCATAGCGGAGATAGATCCCATACCACGGTAAACCTTGTATTTTCTTCCCTGATATAACTCAAATGTTCCAGGGCTCTCGTCACAACCTGCAAAGATACTTCCCATCATACATACATTTGCTCCGGCTGCAATTGCCTTTGTCATATCTCCTGAGTACTTGATTCCTCCATCAGCAATAATCGGAATTCCATATTTATCTGCTGCTTCATAGCAATCCATAACTGCTGAAATCTGAGGCACACCAATACCTGCGATGATACGTGTTGTACAGATGGATCCAGGTCCGATACCAACCTTAACTGCATCAGCTCCTGCTTTGATCAGATCCTCTGTAGCAGCTCCTGTTGCAACGTTACCAGCAATAACCTGAAGATCCGGGAATTTAGACTTGATCATATCCACTGTGCGGATAACATTTGCTGAATGTCCGTGTGCAGAATCAAGAACAACAACATCAACCTTTGCATTGACAAGCTCCTGAGCTCTCTCAATACAGTTTGCTGTAATACCAATAGCAGCACCACAAAGAAGACGTCCCTGTGAATCCTTTGCTGCAAGAGGGTATTTGATCTGTTTTTCAATATCTTTAATTGTAATAAGTCCTTTTAAGTGAAAATCCCTATCTACAATTGGAAGTTTCTCTTTTCTTGCTTTTGCAAGGATCCGTTTTGCTTCCTCCAGTGTAATTCCTTCCGGTGCTGTGATGAGCCCCTCAGAAGTCATAGACTCTTTGATCTTCTTTGAGAAATCTTCCTCAAATTTCAAATCGCGGTTCGTGATAATACCGACCAGCTTTCCGTTCTCTGTGATCGGCACACCTGAAATGCGGAATTTAGCCATTAATTCATTAGCATCTGCCAGTGTATGATCCGGTGAAAGATAAAATGGATCTGTAATAACACCATTCTCAGAACGCTTTACTCTGTCTACCTCTTCAGCCTGAGCCTCAATAGACATATTCTTATGAATGATACCGATTCCTCCCTGACGAGCCATAGCAATTGCCATACGATGCTCTGTAACCGTATCCATACCTGCACTCATCATCGGTATGTTAAGGTGGATCTTCTTTGTCAGATATGTTGACAGATCAACCTGATTCGGAATTACTTCTGAATAAGCTGGTACTAAAAGTACGTCATCAAATGTAATACCTTCTCCAATAATCTTTCCCATGATTATTATCCTCACTTTCCTTTGTAATATTTAAAAGCTATGATACAAAAAACAGTCGGCATTTGTCAACCATTTTCTCTATTTTACCACAAATTGTATTAAAAAGAAAACTCCCTAAAGGGGGAGTTTTCATAATACTAATCTATGATTATTAGAATTGCTAATACACTATTCTTACATCATTCCCATGCCTGCTCCGCCGCCTGCTGGCATTGCCGGAGTATCTTCTTTGATGTTCGCTACACAAGACTCTGTTGTCAGAAGCGTAGATGCTACACTTGTTGCGTTCTGAAGTGCACTTCTTGTTACTTTAGCCGGATCAAGGATTCCTGCCTCTACCATATCTACATACTCTTCTGTCAATGCGTTAAATCCTACGCCTGGTTCAGACTCAGATACTTTATTGATAATAACAGAGCCTTCCAGTCCTGCATTTGCAGCAATGTGGAATAATGGAGCCTCCAGTGCTTTGAGAACTACATTAGCTCCTGTCTTTTCATCACCTTCCAGTGTTGCAGCATATTTTGCTACTTCTTTTGCTGCATGGATATATGCAGAACCGCCACCGGAGATAATTCCTTCTTCTACTGCTGCTCTTGTTGCTGCCAGAGCATCTTCCATACGAAGTTTTGCTTCTTTCATCTCAACTTCTGTTGCTGCTCCGACACGGATTACCGCAACTCCGCCTGCCAGTTTTGCAAGTCTCTCCTGAAGTTTTTCTTTATCGAATTCAGATGTTGTATCCTCAATCTGAGCTTTGATCTGAGCAACTCTTGCCTGGATGGAATCTTTGTCTCCACAGCCGTCTACGATAACCGTATTCTCTTTCTGTACTTTGACTGATTTTGCACGTCCAAGCTGATCCATAGTAGTATCTTTCAGCTCTAATCCAAGCTCCTCGGAAATTACCTGTCCGCCTGTCAAAATAGCGATGTCTTTGAGCATCTCTTTTCTTCTGTCACCATATCCAGGTGCTTTTACAGCAACAACATTGAATGTTCCACGCAGTTTATTTACGATCAGGGTTGTAAGAGCTTCACCCTCAACATCCTCTGCAATGATCAGGAGTCTGGATCCTGACTGAACGATCTGCTCAAGTACTGGAAGGATTTCCTGAATGTTGCTGATTTTCTTATCTGTGATCAGAATATATGGATCCTCCAGATTAGCTTCCATCTTATCCATATCTGTTGCCATATATGCAGAAATGTATCCACGATCGAACTGCATTCCTTCTACAAGGTCAAGCTCTGTTTTCATTGTCTTAGATTCTTCGATTGTAATAACACCATCGTTAGAAACCTTCTCCATAGCATCTGCTACCATCTGACCTACTTCCTCGCTTGCTGCTGAAATAGCTGCAACCTTAGCAATCTGGTCTTTACCGTTAACTTTGCTGGACATATTCTTAATTGCCTCAACGGCTGCATCTGTAGCTTTCTGCATTCCTTTACGGAGAATGATCGGGTTAGCACCTGCTGCCAGATTCTTCATTCCTTCATGTACCATAGCCTGTGCAAGTACAGTAGCTGTTGTTGTACCATCTCCTGCTACATCATTTGTTTTAGATGCAACTTCTTTGATGATCTGAGCTCCCATATTCTCAAATGGATCTTCTAACTCGATTTCTTTTGCGATTGTAACACCATCATTTGTAATCAGTGGTGCACCAAATGATTTGTCAAGTACTACGTTACGTCCTTTTGGTCCAAGTGTCACTCTTACTGTATCTGCTAACTGATTTACTCCTGCTTCCAGGGCTGCTCTTGCTTCTGCTCCGTATTTAATTTCCTTTGCCATGATTAAACTGCCTCCTAAATTAGACTTTACTGATTTCACACAAAATATTTTAAATTAACAAACATTCCTTATTCGATGATTGCTAAAATATCATCCTGTTTCACAACAATATATTCTTCGTCTTCAATCTCAACAGATGTTCCTGCATATTTAGAATAGATAACCTGCTGTCCTACTGTTACGTTCATCTTCACTTCTTTTCCATCAACAGTTCCGCCTGGTCCGACTGCCACAACTTCTGCCTGCTGTGGTTTTTCTTTAGACTGTCCAGGTAATACGATTCCTGACTTTGTAGTCTCCTCAGCCACGATCTGTTTCAATACGACTCTGTCTCCTAATGGTACTAATTTCATATTTATTCCTCCTTGCTTTAACATCTCTTTTACGTTGTTAGCACTCATAAAAATAGAGTGCTATTAAAAACTCTAGGTATAAAATAGCACTCTCTTTCTCTTTTGTCAACACTCTTTTATTTATTTTATCTTGTTTATATTTTTTTCATAAAAGCCGTTTTGTACACGAAATACTAAGACTTTTCCGACTTTATTACAGTATCTTTCACGTATGACGCCCTGGCACCAGATTTCTTTTTTTTCACTATTGATCGTACATCTATATACTCCATCCAGCAAAAAACTTGTGATATCTGATTTTCCTGCAATTAAGTATATGTTATCTTCTTCCGAATCATACCGGATTACTTTACAATGATGAATGATTTCATCTTTTTCTCCATCTTCCAAAAACGTCCGCGTCATCTGAAGCAGCGCCGGACACTCTTCATACATGTTGTCCATTCTCCGATTTTTCAAAGTTTAACCTCTGTTCTTTTCTTCCTTGATGTGCTCCAGTTCTGTAAATACATAATCATTTACAACTTTGATATAAGTTCCTTTCATTCCTGATGAACGAGATTCAATCACGCCTGCACTTTCAAACTTGCGCAGAGCATTTACAATTACAGAACGGGTGATTCCAACTCTGTCTGCAATCTTGCTTGCAACCAGAATTCCCTCTGAGCCATCCAGCTCATCAAAAATATGAATGATTGCTTCAAGTTCTGAATAAGATAATGTACTGATCGCAGACTGTACAATGTGTTCTTTTCTTGTCTCCTCTGCACTTTCTTCGTTAACAGAACGGAGCATCTCCAGTCCTACAACTGTTGTTCCATACTCGCTGAGAATGATATCATCAATCTCATATGGTTTATCTACTTTGTAAATGAACAATGTTCCGAGACGCTCTCCTGCAATATTGATTGGTGTGATGATTGCCTGATATCCTCCGCTTGCCTCAGCAGAAAATCCCAGTGTCTGAAGATTTACATTCTCCTTTGTTGATAAGATACTAAGCAATCTCTCGTTCAACATACCATCAATATGCTCGCCAACCTCACAGGCAATCAGTTCTCCAATCGGCTGTACATTCAGGCACCGACTTTTTCCAAGCACCTTCCCTTTTTTACTGACTACCAGAACATTTGACTCCAGTATCTCAGTCAAGACATCACAAATGTCATTAAATACAACCTTGCTTGAATTATTGTTGTGTAGTAATTTGTTGATTTTTCTAGTTTTATCTAATAATTGTACGCCCATATGCAATTCCTCCATCTATGAGTGTATATTATCATACAATTCACGCTTATTCAATAAATTTCCTTAATTTTCTTTCTCTTTTTTTATACTTTCAGTGTAACCACATTGTTCATTGCTGCAAAGAAGTTTATTTCCTTTTTCTACCATATATTTTCCACACTGAGGACACTTCTTTTCAGACGGTTTTTGCCAGGACATGAACTCACATTCCGGATTATTTTCACAACCGTAATAGCGCCTTCCCTTCTTCGTTTTGCGAATTACTACATCTTTTCCGCACATCGGACATTTTACACCAATCTTTTCCAGATACGGCTTTGTATTCCGACATTCCGGGAATCCCGGACATGCCAGAAATTTTCCATGCGGACCGTATTTGATAACCATGTTTCTGCCACATTCTTCACAGATTACATCCGTTACTTCGTCCTCGATTTTTACCTCTTCCAGTTCTTCTTCCGCTTTTTTCACGGCTGCGTCCAAATCCGGATAGAAATTTTCAATAATCGTCTTCCATCTGACTTTTCCTTCCGCAACACCGTCCAGAAGACTTTCCATATTTGCCGTAAAACTGACATCCACAATACTTGGGAATGAATGCATCATTATATTATTAACAACTTCTCCAAGTTCTGTCATATAAAGGTTTTTATTTTCCTTCGCAACGTATCTTCTATTTATAATCAATGTAATTGTCGGTGCATAAGTACTTGGGCGTCCGATTCCCAGCTCCTCCAAAGTCTTTACAAGAGACGCCTCTGTGTAGTGTGCCGGCGGCTGTGTAAAATGCTGCTTACTGTCAAACTGTTTCAGAGAAAGTTCACTGTTCTCATCCAGTCCCTTTAAAAGCACACCCTTCTCGTCTTTTTCTTCTCCCGCCTCCGTATAGATCAGACGGAATCCTTCAAATGCAATCTTTGATGTTGCAACATTGAAACGATATTTTCCTGCTGCGATTTTTACAGAAGTGGTCTCATAAACTGCAGGCATCATACGGCTTGCAACAAAACGTTTCCAGATCAGCTGATACAAGCGGAACTGGTCACGGGACAAGGAATCCTTCAACATAGCCGGAGTGCGGGTAACATCCGTCGGACGAATTGCCTCATGAGCATCCTGAATCTTCTGACTGCCACTTTTCCCGGCGCCTTCTGCTGCCACATACTGGCTGCCATACTGCTCTCCAATATAGCTTCTTACATTCGCATCTGCCTCTTCGGAAATACGGGTAGAATCCGTACGAAGATATGTGATAATACCCACGGTTCCACTTCCCTTGACATCAACTCCTTCATAAAGCTGCTGCGCAATACGCATCGTCTTGGAGGTTGCAAAATTCAAAGCTTTGGAAGCTTCCTGCTGCAGTGTACTTGTCGTAAATGGGACCGGTGCCTTTTTTGTACGCTCTCCTTTTTTGATCTCACTCACTTCATAGTCCGCACCATCAAGCTCCTTTAAAATCTTATTCAAGTGTTCTTTCGACTCAATCGTCATCTTCTCTTTCTCTGTTCCGTAGAACTTCGCGATCAGAGGCTTTCTCTCACCTTTTACGTTCAGCTCTGCATCCAGAGTCCAGTATTCCTCTGGAATAAATGCATCGATTTCCGCCTCACGATCTGCTATAATGCGAAGCGCTACAGACTGCACACGACCGGCGCTTAAACCTCTCTTTACTTTGGCCCAGAGGAGTGGACTGATGCGGTATCCAACCACACGGTCCAGCACACGTCTCGCCTGCTGTGCATCCACCAGATCCATATCGATATCCCGCGGGGTCTTAAGAGATGCCTTCACCGCATTCTTGGTGATCTCATTGAAGCTAATACGATAAACTTTCTTATCCTCCAGTTTCAATGCTTTACTCAGATGCCAGGAAATTGCCTCTCCTTCGCGGTCCGGGTCAGTTGCGAGATAAACTTTATCTGCTTTTTTCACTTCTTTTCTGAGATTTGCAAGGATCTCACCTTTTCCACGTATCGTAATATACTTCGGTTCGTAGTCATTCTTCACATCTACACCAAGCTGACTTTTCGGAAGATCTCTGACATGTCCATTTGACGCAGCCACCACATAATTACTTCCCAGAAACTTTTTGATTGTTTTCACCTTTGCCGGTGACTCCACTATCACGAGATATCGTGCCATATCTGTATCTAACCTCCATGTTATCTGTATCGGGCAAATTCCCGTACACTATTTTCGTTCAAATGCAAATGTTTCATCTTACATCTGACATTCTGATTACATCTGACATTCTGACATAATAATTCTTTGCCGTTTCTTTTATATATCCTTCCATCTCCAGCGTCATAAGTGTCTCCATAAGAATCCGTGCATCAAGCCCGGTCTTCATCTGAATCTCACTTACATTTCTGGGGAACAAATCGAGACAACTATACACCACTTTTTCTGTTGTTTCAAGCATTTTTTCATTTTTTAATAATTCTGTAGAGTTTTCGGAAACCTCAATCTGCAGTTCTTTCAGGAATTCTTCCGGCGAGATCAATATGCCCGCACCTTGTCTGATCAGCCTGTGGCACCCCTGACTGAGAGTACTTGTGACAGGCCCTGGAAGAGCATATACGTCCCTCCCCTGTTCCAGTGCCATATCTGTGGTAATCAAAGATCCGCTTTTTTCTTTCGCTTCCATCACAAGCACTACATCTGCCAATCCACTGATGATACGATTTCTCAGTGGAAAATGATATGACATAGGTGGTTCTCCTGGTATTTGCTCCGAAATTATCCCTCCTTCTCTCTGAATATCCATATACAGACCGATATTTTCTCTCGGATAACAAATGTCCACTCCGCAGCCTAACACGCCATAAGTTGTTCCGCCTCCATTTAGTGCCCCCCGTTGTCCGGCCCCGTCAATACCAAGTGCAAGACCACTGATAATCTGTACCCCGGCTGATGCCAGACATTTCCCATATTCCAGCGCCTGCCCTTCCCCGTAATTACTACATCTTCTTGCTCCGATAATCGCTACCGAAGGCCGGTCTTCTTCCGGCAGTTTCCCTTTTACATAAAGCGCATACGGTGCAGCGTCAAGCTCCGACAACCGTTTCGGATATGTTTTTTGAAAATACGGTACAAAATCAATTCCTTTTTCTTCCATATTATAATATTTTTCTTCTAAATCTTTCTGCTTTCTCGCCATTTTCAGCTGTTCTATATCCTTTTTTGTCAGGAAATTCTGTAATCTGAGTTGAGTTTCTTCTATATAATATATCTCTTTTGCAGAGCCATATGCCTCTCTTAGTTTTTTCTTCTTATTATCAGAGATATTTTTCATCCTGGCAAACCAGTATTCATAAATCACCCACATTACCTCCCCCAGTATTTTTTATCCAGCATACGGTATCCAAGCGCCTCTTTCAGATGGCTGCATCCAATCTGTTCTTCCCCGTCCAGATCAGCGATTGTTCTGGCGACTTTCAATACTTTATGATAAGTCCGGGCAGTCAGATTCATCGTTGAAAATGCACATCGCATCAGTTTTTCTTCTTTTTCTCCAATTTGGCAAAATTCTTCCATCTGCCGTACTCCGATTCCGGAGTTTGTCCGGACATCGGTCCCCTCATAACGCTGCTCCTGGATCTTTCTCGCCGTGCAGACACGGTTACGTATTTCTTCTGATGTTTCCTCTTTTCCAGTCTTGTGTAATTCCCCGTATTCTACCCTTGAAGCCTCTACACATAAATCCATACGATCTAAAAAAGGCTGGCTTACATGACCCAGATAATTTTGAATTTGCGTTTTTGTACAATTACATTTGTTCAAATCCGGATAATTTCCACAAGGACACGGATTCATTGCCGCAATCAACATAAAATCAGCCGGATACTCATAACATCCACTGTTTCTGGAAATCCGGATTTTATGTTCCTCCAGAGGTTGTCTTAAAACTTCCAGCACTGGCTTATGGAATTCCGCCAGTTCATCTAGAAATAAAACACCTCCATGTGCAAGACTGATTTCCCCCGGATTCGGTATCACCCCACCACCAATAAGTGCTGCTCTCGTTACCGTATGATGTACACTTCGAAATGGACGTTTTGTAATCAACGGATGTTCCCGGTCTACCATCCCTGCCACGCTGTAAATCTTTGTCACCTCCATACTCTCTTCCAACTGCATCGGCGGTAAAATGGTCGGGATTCGTTTTGCCACCATGGATTTTCCGCTTCCCGGCGGACCTATAAGCAACAGATTATGACCACCCGCTACTGCAACTTCAACCGCCCGCTTCACCATATCCTGTCCACAGATATCACTGTAATCCACATCATATATCATCTCCGGTTCCCATATCTGTTTAAACTCAGTGATTGCTTTCGTCTCTGATATTTTTCCCCCTAACCCTTCCTTCTTATTTAAATCCCGGCACAATTGTTCCAATGTCCCGGCACCTATAATTCGAATTCCCGGAACAAGACGCCCTTCACTTACATTTTTTTCGGGCAAAATACATGTGTGAAATCCCTGCATCTTTGCCTCCAGAACGATTGGCAGAACTCCCTCTACTTCACGTACTTTCCCGTCCAGACTAAGCTCCCCGGCTACAAGAACTCTCTCCAGCACTTTTGCCGGAATATTGCCAACAGCTTCTAATACAGATAATGCGATTGGAAGATCATAAGATGCTCCTTTCTTTTTCACCGTTGCCGGCGACAGATTTACTACGATTTTCTTAGGTGGAAGCGAAAATCCACTGTTACGGATCGCAGTCCGCACCCGCTCAGCAGCCTCCTTCACTTCCGACGAAAGATACCCCACCATATGGAATATCGGAAGACCATTACTGACATCTGATTCTGCATGGATCACTTCAATGTGAAGTCCCTGAACACAGGCAGACGCAATTGAACTAAATGCCATTCATACACCTCATTTCTAACTGAACTATACTTTTTATTCACATTTTCATGTTCAGTCACTCATAGATTTTTTCGATAATCAGGTAACAATTAATAACAATCAATCTCAATCAAAATCGTTGGATTCTCCGGCGGATACCGCCCGATACAACAGATCTCCTGCAGACGGAAGAATTTCCTGTCTGAAGTAGCATCAGTATAGCACACTTTTCCACATGGGAAAAGCACAAATTTTCATTTTCCATCATAAACTATATCAAATCTGTCTCGAGGTGCATTTCTTGAAATCTTTTCCCCTTCCCCTGACTGCTTCTGAAGAACAGTATTACCTGCAAAAATATATCGAGGGCGACTTAAATGCCAAGCATATCCTGATTGAGCATAATCTCCGGCTCGTAGCTCATATTGTCAAAAAATATCAGGCAAATGTAGAAGAAGCTGAAGATTTGCTTTCCATTGGCACCATCGGGCTGATCAAAGCAGTCGTTACATTTAATCCGGGAAAAAACGTACGTCTCGGAACTTACGCTGCACGCTGTATTGAAAATGAAATTCTGATGCATCTGCGTGCCAGAAAAAAAACTTCTCGGGAAGTCTCCCTTTATGAACCAATCGGCACGGACCGGGAAGGCAACGAAATCCAGCTTTTCGATGTAATTGAGACAGACGATCAGGAGGCCCACCGGAAAATCGAGGAAAAAGATGATATTTTGAAATTATATCAACACGTAGAGTCTAAATTATCTACCCGGGAACGTCTGGTCTTAAAAATGCGCTATGGTCTGTATAACGAAGAAGAATATACACAGCGCGAAATTGCAAAGCTTCTTGGCATTTCCCGCTCCTATGTATCCAGAATCGAAAAGAGCGCTATTGAAAAACTGCGTGGGTATTTTTAATACTTGCGCAGTCTTCTTTTTTCCTGTACTATATTAGGTATAGGGTGTGGTATATATTATGAAAGATATATTGAAAAAATCTATATTTTACAGCTTCGCAATTGCTTTAACTTCGCAGCTCAGTATTAACTGGTTCACAGCAAACTTTAAAATATCCATTGCAGTCGTTATTCTGGCCGCTTGCGGATTATTAATGTCCAATTTTCCACTGATTCCGGTTACATTTTTATCCGCAATCGGTGTATTTTCTATGCGTATGTTCGTCTATTGGATCACCCACGGGCATTGGACGAGTCCTTCTCACTATATGCCGGAGATAGCTTTCTATCTTTGCTACGGACTTCTTCTACATCTGTATATCAGACGGTTTGATTATTTGTCGGCTACTATTCATGAAAAGCGGAACCTGACACTGGGAGCTCTGATTCTGATTGACTACTTGGCAAACTTTATCGAGCTTCTCGTACGACTGGAACTCAGTTCCCTTGTGCTTCACATGCAGTCTGGAATCTTTCTGGCTGCTGTTATGCGTTCCTGTCTCACATGGCTTGTCATGTTGCTCTTTGAAAAATACCGGATCTTTTTAATTGAGAAAGAACATGAGGAACGTTATCAGAAACTGGTACTTCTCTTCTCCAAACTCAATGGAGAAATTGTCTGGATGAAGAAAAATACTACATTAATAGAAGAAACTATGAATAATTCTTACCGGCTCTTTGAAACACTGCGTGACTCAGGTGCCGATCCTGCCCTTGCCTCTTCTGCGCTTACTACTGCAAAAGATATTCACGAGATAAAGAAAGAATATCTGTTGATCATGCGTGGAATTTCCGAAGCACTGGAACAGGAACTGGAAAATGACGGTATGTATCTGGAAGAAGTGCTCTCCCTTTTAAAATCTTCCATCACCAATCTGGCGGAATCACAGGGAAAGACACTGAATCTTACTTATGAATATCAGAAAAATTTCTATACTTCCAGCCACTATGCCCTTCTTTCCATCTTCCGTAACCTTTTTGTAAATGCTTTGGAAGCTTCGAAGACTGGCACAGTTAATCTTTCTGTCACAGAGGTCATCGAAGATGGGCAGGCTATTTTTACCGTTACAGATGACGGCCCGGGAATTCCGGCTGAATACATAGGAGAAGTATTTAAGACTGGATTCTCGACCAAGATTAATTTCCAGACAGGGGAAGTCAGCCGGGGACTTGGACTGAATCTGGTACAAGATCTTGTAGAAGGGGAATTACATGGAACGATTGGTCTGACCTCTATTCCGGGTCGGACAGTTTTTACCATCTGCATCCCTTTAAATGAATTGGAGGTAATGTCAAAATGATGTCTTTCTATTTTATAGACGATGACAAAAATATTTGTAACATTTTGAAACTAATTATAAATGAACGAGGACTTGGGGTATGTTGCGGCAGTGCTAATAATGCAGCTGAAGCACTGGAAGATCTTCCTTCAGCTAAACCGGATATTGTAATTGTAGATCTGCTCATGCCTGAAATAGATGGAATCAGCTTTGTAAAACAGGCTCGAAAAATAGTACCAGATGCATCTTATATTATGCTGTCCCAAGTGTCCTCCAAAGATATGATTGCTTCTGCCTATGAAGCCGGGATTGAATTCTTTATCCAGAAACCAATTAATAGTGTGGAAGTAGAAGTTGTCATCAAAAAAGTTTCCGATGGCTTATCTATGAAACGAATGGTCCGCAAAATGCAAAACATATTTATGGAAGATACCAGCCCTGCAACTGTGACTGTACCTGACAATAGTGAGCAGATTGAGAATTCCCTTCGCACAATCCTTACAAGAATCGGTATTATCGGGGATATTGGCAGTAAAGATATCATTTCTATCGTCAAATATCTGGTCGACCACCAGGATAATGCCGACTCACTGACAGTTAGCGATCTGTGCAGCCGCTTCTGTGATACACCGAAATCTATGGAGCAGCGCATACGCAGAACAGCATTTAATGGCCTCGTAAACCTGGCTCACCTTGGTCTTGAAGATTATAGTAACGAAATTTTTGTAGACTATTCCAGCACATTATACAATTTTGAGCAGGTTCGCAGGGAAATGGATTTTATACGTGGAAAGACTGATAAGCACGGCAATGTAAGGATTAAGCAGTTTTTGAACGCATTGGCCTCTTATTGTCAATAATGCACAAAGTTATCGCGATTTGTTAAATTTTTAATGGTATTTTGACACCATTTGATACTTTTTGTAACCATGCTTATATATTAATCTCATCGATAAACACGGCGATGTTATTAAAATAACAAATTAAAGAAATGTGAGGTACAAAGTATGGTAACAATTTTATCTGGTGTAGGTTTACTACTCGTCACTCTGGCAGTCTTCTCTGTTTTCAGTCTGAAGATGCCAAAAGGATCTCTTGCAATGGGCGGTATGGCAGACGCAGCCGTTGCAACATTCCTTGTTGAAGCAATTCATAAGTATATTTCCGGTGATCTGATTGGCATTGCATTCTTACGTGAAGTTGGAGATATCTCCGGAAGCATGGGCGGTGTTGCCGCAGCTACTCTTGTTCCGATTGCAATGGGTGCTAACCCGTTATTCGCAGTTGTAGCCGGTGTTGCTGTTGGTGGATTCGGAATCCTTCCTGGATTTATCGCAGGTTATGTCATCGGATTCATCGCTCCGATTATTGAAAAGAAACTTCCTGTTGGAATTAACATTATTGCAGGAGCACTTATAATTGCTCCAGTTGCCCGTATTATTGTAACAGTTGTTGATCCTGGTGTAACATGGATTCTGTCACACATTGGTGCTACTATTTCTGCTGCTACAGACCAGTCTCCAATCGTTATGGGATTCCTGTTAGGTGGAATGATGAAGATGATCTGTACGTCGCCGCTTAGTTCTATGGCGCTCACAGCTATGTTAGGACTGACCGGTCTTCCAATGGGTATTGCAGCCATCGCATGTTTTGGTGGGTCCTTTACAAATGGATTTGTATTCCACAAACTGAAACTTGGTAACAAGGGTAATGTGATCGGCGTTATGCTCGAGCCATTAACACAGGCTCCAATCGTTACTGCAAACCCGATTCCGATTTACGGTTCTAACTTCTTCGGAGGTGGATTTGCCGGAATTTCAGCAGCAGTATTCCATGTTGTAAATGATGCACCTGGTACAGCATCTCCAATCCCTGGACTGTTAGCACCATTTGCATTTAACCCGGTTCAGAATGTATTACTTGCTCTTCTGTTCGCAGCTATCGGAGGAAGTGTTGCAGGATTTGTAGGTGGAACAATTTTCAAACACATTCGTATGAAAAACGGAACTTATGAGAAAGCATCTGAAGCAGCCGAAGAAATGGCAGAAGCAGAGCTTGAGCCTGGAATGTAAGTATCGCACTCCATCGATATTGACATTGATACATATTAAAAAAGATGCGCTTCGCCAGCGCATCTTTTTTTATTACACAAGAAAAGAAATTCATGATATTCTATGCAACGAGTTCTCATTTACCGCCTTACTGAACTTCTGGCTCCTGCCTGCGCAAAATATCATATGGGCTTGCCTGACCGCCTTCTAACTCAATATAGAGCACTTGTTTAGAATGTGGTGCACTCTCCTGGTCTTCACCTTCTTCGTTGATAATCCGTTTGACTGCAACTTCTACATTTTCTCCATCCGGTTTCATAATCTCAATTGTCTCACCGACTGAGAATTTGTTACGTTGCTCAATCTTACAGCGCCCGTCACAGATTTCTCCTACAATTCCAAGATAAGTATATTCTTTTACATAAGTATTGCTGTCATAGATCTGGCTCTCTTCGGTTGGTTTTCCAAAGTAGAATCCTGTAGTGAACTGACGATATGTGCAGTTAGATATCTGATCCAGATACCAAGGCATGTTATCTCTGTATTTCTGTGGATCTTCCAGATAGTCATCTATCGCTTTGCGATAAGTTCTTGCAACTGTTGCAACATAAAGAGCCGTTTTCATACGCCCTTCAATTTTAAAGCTGTCGATTCCGGCATCGATCATTTCCGGAATATGCTCGATCATGCATAAGTCTTTTGAGTTGAAAATGTATGTTCCACGCTCATTTTCATAGACAGGCATATACTCTCCCGGTCTCGTCTCTTCCACGATGGAATATTTCCAGCGGCACGGATGCGTGCATGCTCCCTGATTTGCGTCACGACCGGTAAAGAAATTACTAAGCAGACATCTTCCGGAATATGATATACACATTGCTCCGTGAATAAAGCTTTCAATCTCCATCTCAGCCGGGATTCTTTCACGGATTTCTTTGATTTCTCTCAAGGATAATTCTCGGGCAGATACTACGCGGGAAGCTCCCTGCTTCCACCAGAACTGATAGGTCGCATAGTTCGTGTTGTTCGCCTGCGTGCTGACGTGGCGCTGAATCTTTGGGCAGATTTCCTTTGCCAGCTCAAACACACCGGGATCTGCGATAATAAGCGCATCCGGTCCAACTTCTTTTAATTCTTTCAGATACTCTTCTACTCCCGGAAGATCATCATTATGCGCAAGAATATTGACCGTCACATGTACTTTTACACCATGTGCATGCGCAAATTCCACACCCTTCTTCATATCTTCCATGGAAAAATTCTTTGCTTTCGCACGAAGCCCAAATGCTTCGCCACCAATATATACTGCATCTGCACCAAACATAACCGCAGTCTTCAATACTTCCAGACTGCTGGCCGGGATTAATAATTCCGGACGTTTCTGACTCATACTTCTCTTCTCCTTCTCTTTTTATTAACTTTCTATTCTTCTTAAATATCACTGCTTAAATATCTATCACTATTTAAATATCACTGCGCTTTACACTCAATGCCACGCCGTCTCCCAGTGGAATAATCGATGTCTGCAACTGATCATGATGCTTTAACTCATAGAGATATTCCCGCATACGGCTGTGAATAGTCCGGTTTCTGCGCTCCACCGCGAATCTGGATTCAATAATATCACCCTCCTGCAGCACATTATCTGACACAAGCACTCCATCTGTCCCAAGAAGCCGCATGACTTCCGGAAGGTAATGAATGTACTGCCCTTTTGCCGCATCCACAAATATCAGGTCATACGGCCCTTCCAGGCCATGCATCACTTCCAGGGCATCTCCCTCAATCAAATCAATCTGCTCTTCCTTCCCTGCCCGTTTAAAATTCGCCCGGGCTATCGGAATTCGTTTATCATAATTTTCTATTGTTGTAATATGCCCGCCTTCCGGCATATATTCACTCATAAGAATTGACGAAAAACCAACCGCAGCTCCTACTTCCAAAATCCGCATCGGTCTTTTGATCATCAGCAGAACCTTCAGAAAACTCTGCATTTCCTTCCGGATAATCGGCACACGGTCTCTTAAAGCTTCCTGCTCAATCGCTTCAATTACCGCGCTTTCCGGCACCTCCAGCGACCGGATATAAGTCACCATCCGCTCATCTACGATCATTTACAATCACCTCTCTCCTCAATCAGGGACACCCCACCTCGCAATTGGGGACACCCCTCTTCGCAATTGGGGACGTAGCACTTCTTCAAAGTACTACGTCCCCTTTTAAATAAATATCACTTTATACATCCATAATAATCGGCAAAATCATCGGACGACGTTTTGTTTTTTTCCAGATAAATTCGTTCATTGTATCACGGATCACTAATTTTATCTTGCTCCAGTCAGCATTTCTCTGATGATTCAGGCAATCTTCTACTGCGTCAGTTACGACTTGTCTTGCCTCTTCCATAAGATCTTCTGACTCACGAACATAGACAAATCCACGGGACACAATATCCGGTCCTGCCAGGAGCTGGTTGCTTCCGCGCTCTAACGTCAGGACTACGATCATAATTCCGTCCTCTGCCAGATGCTGTCTGTCTCGAAGTACGATATTTCCCACATCACCGACACCAAGTCCGTCTACAAGAATCTCTCCCGTATGGACTTTATCTACGACTTTTGCCTCTTGTTCACTGACTTCCAGTACATCTCCGGACTGAAGCATGAAGACATTCTCTTTTGGAATTCCAAGAGATTTTGCCAGGTTCGCATTCGCCTTTCTGTGACGGTACTCACCATGTACCGGTATTGCATACTTTGGTTTGACCAGTGAATAAATCAGCTTTAATTCTTCCTGGCACGCATGTCCGGATACATGAGCATCCTGAAAGATAACATTTGCACCTTTCTCAGACAGCTCATTGATAACTCTGGATACGGATTTCTCATTTCCAGGGATCGGGTTAGAGCTTAAAATAACTGTATCGCCTGGCATGATCGTTACCTTCTTGTGAATGTCTGCCGCCATTCTGGAAAGAGCCGCCATAGACTCACCCTGGCTTCCGGTCGTGATCAGAACCGTCTTCTCCGGCGGATAATTCTTAAGCTGGTCAATCTCGATCATCGTGTTCTCCGGAACATTCAAGTATCCGAGTTCCTGTGCTACCTGAATGATATTCACCATACTGCGTCCTTCTACCACAACCTTACGGTCATACTTGCACGCTGAGTTGATGATCTGCTGTACACGATCTACATTAGACGCAAATGTCGCAATGATGATTCTTGTATTCTGATGTTCTGCAAATATATGATCAAAGGTAATACCTACCGTACGTTCAGACTGTGTAAAGCCTTTTCGTTCCGCATTGGTACTGTCTGACAAAAGTGCCAGTACTCCTTTTTTTCCAATCTCTGCAAATCTCTGAAGATCGATAGCATCTCCAAAGACTGGTGTATAATCCACCTTAAAGTCTCCTGTATGCACAACAATTCCTGCCGGGGAATAGATTGCAAGTGCTGCTGCATCCTGGATACTGTGGTTCGTCTTAATAAATTCTATCCTGAACTGTCCAAGGTTGATAGACTGTCCATGTTTTACTACTTTTCTTCTCGTTGAGCGAAGCAGATTGTGCTCTGTTAGTTTCTTCTCTATAATACCCATCGTAAGCTTTGTTGCATAGATTGGGATATTGATTTCCCGTAAAATGTAGCTTAATGCTCCAATATGGTCCTCATGACCATGCGTGATAACAAATCCTTTTACTTTCTCAATATTGTTTTTCAGGTATGTCACATCTGGAATAACAAGGTCAATTCCAAGCATACCGTCCTCCGGGAATGCCAATCCGCAATCCACAACAATAATACTGTCTTCGTACTCGAAAGCAGTAATGTTCATTCCGATCTTCTCGAGTCCCCCGAGTGGAATGATACGCATACTTCCAATATTCTCTTTTTTCAAGTTTACACCTCCACGTAATTACAGACCCCCAGTGTAACAAAGGGTCTATTTCTGTTTCTTTCTACATTCACTGCACTGTCCGTAGAACTTTAATTCGTGGTCTAACACATGAAATCCTGTCTCTTCTTCTATATGCCGCTCCAGTTCATCCAACAGGTCGTCTTTAAAAGGCAGTACTTTTCCACATGTTTTACATATCAGATGGTGATGATGGTGCTTTCCTGTGCCATCCAGCGTCTCCCCGATCTCATAACGCACACATCCATCATCCAGATTAATACGATCCACCAATTGCATTTCCAGTAACAACTGCACTGTTCGGTAAATGGTTGCCAGCCCGATCTCCGGGTAATCTTCTTTTACGAGCTCATAGATATCTTCAGCAGTCAGATGTCTGTCCTTATTCTCTGCAAGAACCTGCAGTACAAGCAGTCTCTGATTCGTCACTTTAAGCCCTTTTTCTTTTAACTTTTTCTTAAAACTCTCCTGACTGACTGACATAATTCATTACCTTTCAATTTCCACATCTTCCAGAAGTTCTTCAAAAACTCCCATTATCCCATTCAGTTCTTTTTCATCTTCCACAAACTCATAGATTGCCTCGGATGATTCCTCCGGTGACGTGTCTTTTAAAATCCAACATTCTGCATCGTCTTCTTCCGAATCCGTGACAAGAATATAAGATACTCCATTTAACTTTGTCTGCTCCAACACAAAAAACTCTTCATTTTCCTGTGAATCTGCAGACGCAAATGTAATCTTTTCCATAAATCTTCTACCCTTCTTTATTCAGGTGTGCGGAGTCCAGGTATCCCTGCAATATAAAAACAGCCGCAATCTGGTCAATATACTTCTTGCGGTCTTCTCTTCTTACCTTATTCTCGATTAAAGTCCGCTCTGCCGAAACAGTAGTCAGACGCTCATCCCACATCACGACCTCAAGGCCGGTCCGTCGTCCGATCATCTCACCAAATTGCATAGATTTTTCCGCCCGATCTCCAATATCATTATTCATATGCTTCGGAAGTCCAAGCACAATCTTCTCAACTTTATACTCTGCCACCAGTTCCTCGATGCGGGCACATGTCTTCCGAAGCTTGTTCTCGTCCTTACGGCATATAGTCTCTACAGCCTGCGCAGTTATCCCCAAAGGATCACTGACAGCCACCCCGACTGTACGCGAGCCGTAGTCCAGCCCCATAATCCTCATATATATTATCCCCACTTATTATGCTCAATATACGTCTTGAACATCTCTTCAACCAGCTCATCCCGTTCCATCTTCATAATCAGACTGCGGGCACCATTGTAACTGGTAATATAAGTCGGATCACCTGACATAATATAACCTACGATCTGGTTCACCGGATTATACCCTTTTTCCACAAGAGCCTTGTACACAATTTCAAGAATATCTTTTGCCTGAATCTGTGGTGCACTCTCTACCTGAAAAAATTGTGTATTGCTTAATTCTTTCATACTATTCACGTCCTTCACATTACTTTGTAATTATTCTCACATCTTCATAATTACATTTCTTCAATCTTATTCTAACCTATCATTTGTCAAAATTCAATGAATTATTTGCTTTGTATCTTCGATTTTAACATTTTTCAGTTGATTTGATAGATTTTCTTCTGTTTTTAAACCAATTTTAACATATTCTTTCGTATGCCCGACCTGGTAAATGCCGTCTTCTGTCTCAACTGCCTCTTCCATCAGCACTTCCTGTGTCGTTCCAAGGAGTTTTTCTTCATAAGCTTTCTGTTTTCTATGTCCAAGCTCGATCATTTTCGCGCTTCGCTCACTTTTTATTTCCTCCGGAACCTGATCCGGCATCACGGCTGCTTTTGTTCCTGCTCTTCTGGAATATTTGAAAATGTGTGTTTCATAGAAATTCACGCGGTCTACAAAATCCATGGACTCGGCAAACTCTTCCTGCGTCTCCCCCGGAAATCCTACGATTACATCTGTTGTCAGTGCCGGATTGTGGAAATATTTCCGTAAAAGGTCACATTTTTCCATATATTCTTCTGCACTGTAACGACGATTCATACGCTTCAGGGTCGCATTGCAGCCACTCTGTAATGACAGATGAAAATGCGGACACATCTTCGGAAGTGCAGCAATACTGGAAGCAAATTCTTCTGTAATGATCCTCGGCTCCAGAGATCCAAGCCGGATTCTTTTAATGCCGTCAATTTCATGTACTTTCTGGATCAGTTCCAGAAGGCTCTCCCCGGTATCAATTCCATAAGAACTCAGATGGATTCCTGTCAGCACAACTTCTTTATATCCGGAAGCAGCCAGTGTCCGCACCTCTTCTAATACATGTTCCAGGTTACGGCTTCTGACACGTCCTCTCGCATACGGAATGATGCAGTAAGAACAGAACTGATTGCACCCATCCTGGACCTTGATATACGCACGGGTATGCTCTGCTGTATGGGTGACCTGCATCTCCTCATATTCTTTCTCATGGTTGATATCAAGCAGCTCTTTTTTTACTTTATGCTGAGCATTGTAATACTCGTCCAGAATCGCGATCAGGTCTTTCTTTTTATTATTTCCAACTACGATGTCCACACAAGGGTCGATATCTTCTCCTCTTGCCTGCACATAACAGCCTGTCGCCACAACTACCGCATCCGGGTTCATTTTCCGTGCTTTATGAAGCATCTGCCGGGATTTGCGGTCTGCAACATTGGTGACTGTACATGTATTGATAATATAGACATCTGCCCCTTCTTTAAATGGCACGATCTCATATCCATTCTGCTCCAGAAGCTCCTGCATAGCCTCTGTCTCATATGCATTTACTTTGCAGCCCAGATTATGGAGCGCAGCTTTCTTTTTCATTTTACACATTCCTTTCAAAATATTTGGTAATTTGTTTCTTGACTTTTATCTGTCATACTTTTAAGATAGAGATGATAGAAGTATGATAAATAAGGAGGTAACGTACAATGAAAACTGTACAGGTTTATTTAAATTCAATCCAAAAGGTGAACTCTTTTTCTCACGAGCTTGAACAATTCGACAACGACTTTGATCTTGTTTCCGGAAGATATATCGTAGACGCTAAGTCTGTTATGGGAATCTTCAGTCTGGATCTGAATGAGCCAACAACTCTGAATATCCACGCAACAGATTCTGAGATGGGTCCTATTCTTGAAGCAATCAAGCCTTATATCGTAAGCGAAGATCCTAAGTAGGATTCAGGCCAAAAAGCATATATCAAAAGCAAAGCAGTAAAGATAACAGGGCAGTTCTTCCTTTCGAAGGGCTGCCCCTTTTTATTTCACTTTTTCTATTTCACTTCAATGATCTTTGCTGTATCTAACGCTGTCTGCATAAGTTCATCGATCTTCTCTGCCAGATTCTCCTCAGAACGGCGGATAACCTCGATATTCGGCTTTGTGACCGGATGCTTTGCCACGAAAATGGTACAACAATCCTCAAATGGAAGAATGGAGGTCTCGTAAGTATCGATCTTCTCTGCCACATCTACAATGTCCTGCTTATCAAATCCAATCAGCGGACGATATACCGGCATCGTACATACATCATTCGTTGCAGCCAGGCTCTGCATAGTCTGACTTGCCACCTGTCCGATACTCTCTCCCGTCACCAGTCCAAGGCAGCCATCACGTCTTGCGAATTCTTCCGCAATACGCATCATATAGCGGCGCATAATAATAGTCAGCTCGTCATGCGGGCATTTGTCATAAATATACAACTGAATATCTGTAAAGTTCACAACATGTAATTTGATCGGTCCGGAATATCTTGCCACAATCTTCGCAAGATCAACAACTTTTTGCTTTGCACGCTCACTTGTGTACGGCGGTGCATGGAAATAAGTTGCCTCAAGACCAACTCCTCGTTTGGATACCATATAGCCTGCGACCGGGCTGTCAATCCCACCGGATAACAGAAGCATAGCGTTTCCATTGGTTCCTACCGGCATTCCGCCTGCTCCTGGAATAACCTCAGAATAAACATAGATTTCATTTCTCACTTCTACATTTACCAGTACATCCGGGTGATGTACGTCTACTTTGATCTCCGGGAACGCATAGAGAATCGCCTCTCCAAGGTCACGGCTTATTTCCATAGAGTTCTTCGGATATGACTTTCTGGCACGGCGTGACTCTACCTTAAATGTAAAGTTGCGGTCCGGATACATCTCTGCCATATAAGCTACCACGTCTTTTTTCAATTCCTCGAAACCTTTATCCTCCATACGGACAACCGGGCAGATTCCGACCAGTCCGAACACTCTTTTCAAATGTTCCACCGTATCCTCATAATCATAATCACCCTCACAGTCCACATAGATTCTTGCCTGGGATTTGTGGACATCAAAGTTCCCGTCTACATCCTTTAACGCATAACGCACCTGTCTTACAAGAGCATCTTCAAAAAGATAACGGTTCTTTCCTTTGATACCAATCTCCCCGTATTTCAATAAAAATGTATGAAATCTCATCGATCTTCTCCTCATTTATCTCTAATGTCTGGTATATTTTCTAAGCATCGGTACTATATTATACAGAGTATCTAATGTATAGTCAATCTCTTCCATCGTATTAAATTCAGAAAGACTGAATCTAAGCGTTGCATCCAAAAACTGCTGACCGGCTCCGATTCCTTTTAACACGCCACTGATCTGCGGATGGTTGGAAGCACATGCAGAACCACTGGATACATAGATGCCTTTATCTTCCAGCGCATGCAGAAGAACCTCGCTTCGGATTCCCGCAAATCCAACACTGATAATGTGTGGCGCACTGGTCTCATCATAAAGACCATGGATGGTCGTATCCGGGATCTGCTTCACGCCTTCAATAAAATGCTCCTTCATCGCACGCATCGCTGCAACTTTTTCATCCAGATTTTCATAAATCATCTTCGCAGCAAGACCAATCCCTGCAATTCCAGGTACATTTTCCGTACCGGAACGGACATTTTTCTGTTGTTCACCGCCAAATACGATTGGTTTTATCTTCACATGTTCATCAATATAAAGCACTCCGATTCCTTTTGGTCCATGAATCTTATGTCCACTGATGGAACACATATCCACCTTCAGGCGCTTCGGGTAAATGTGATACTTTCCAAATCCCTGCACGGCATCCACATGGAACAAAATGTTCTTGTTATACGCTTTTACCATGCTGGCAGCCTCCTGGATCGGCTGTACGGATCCCACCTCATTATTCACATACATCACAGATACAAGGATCGTGTCTTCACAGAGTGCATCCTTCAGTGCATCCAGACTGATTCTTCCAAAGCGGTCCACCGGAAGAAATGTGACACGAAATCCTTCCTCTTCCAGATAACGCATCGTATTAATGATCGCCGGATGCTCAATTCCGGATGCGATCAGATGATTCCCTGCTCTTCGATTCGCTTTTGCTGCCCCGATCAATGCCAGATTATCACTTTCCGTACCTCCGGAGGTAAAAAAGATTTCTTTCTCCTGCACCTTTAAAAGTTTTGCAAATGTCTCTTTCGCTTCTTTTATATATTTTTCAGCCTCCATGCCCTTACGGTGCATGGAAGATGGATTTCCATAATCTTCACACAATACCTTACGGACCAGATCTCCCACTTCCGGGTATGCTCTCGTCGTAGCAGAATTGTCCAGATATACTTCCTTCATTCTATCTCACTTCCTGTTTTCTTTTTTCCAATAACAGTTGATCACTGTCTCTTCTTATCATCAATATATGTCCCTGCAATTTAATATGTAACTTGCTCCAGTTGAAACATCAGCACAGATAATAGCGCAAGTCCCGCTGTCTCTGTCCGTAAAATACGCCTTCCGAGAGTTATGACCTGACCGCCCGTCTCACATGCAAGCACAATCTCATCCGGATCAAATCCGCCTTCCGGTCCGATAAATATTCCAACAGACTGTCCCGGCTTTATAGACTGTATCAGTTTCTTTGTGTGGTCCATACCTTCTGCACACTCATAAGGCACCAATACAACATCCAAATCTTTTGCCATCTCAAGGGCCTCCTTATAAGTCTTCACAGACATCACTTCCGGCACGATCCCCCGCCCGGACTGTTTGGCTGCGCTGGCTGCAATTGTATTCCAACGCTCCACTTTCTTCGCCCCTTTTTTTGCATCCAGCTTCACCACACACCGCTTCATGGACACCGGGACAACCGCATAAATCCCAAGCTCCACACATTTCTGCACGATCAATTCCATCTTCTCCTGCTTCGGAAGACCTTGAAACAGATAGATCTTTGATGGGAGTTCCGCATCTGAAGCTTTCGTCTCTACGATTTTCAACTGCACCTGCTCCTCTTCAAGATCCAGAACCTGGCAGAGATATTCTTTTCCCTGACCGTCACTGACCGTCACTTCCTCACCAATCCGCATACGGAGCACATTTTTCATATGATTCACATCAGTGCCTTCGATCCGGATTGTTTCTTCCGATACCTGAGAGGCATCTACAAAAAAATGCTGCATTTCTCTTTACTCCTCTAGGCATTCTTTCTTGCTACAACAGATACCCACTCGCCCTGGTGATTCACTTCCAGAACTTCCAGCCCGGCAGCCTTCACAGCTTCTACTACAACATTTTCTTTATCTTCGATAATTCCACTTGTAATATATACAGCACCCGGCTTCATCTGATGAATGATGACCGGCGTCAGCGGAACAAGGACATCTGCCAGAATATTTGCTGCTACAATATCATATTTTTCATATCCAACCGCATCCTGAACAGCCGTGTCATCAATGATATTTCCGATCATGACCTCATACTGATCCTTGCGGATCCCATTCACTTCCATATTCTCGTGAGTCGCATCAATGGCGCATGGATCAAGATCTGTTCCAAGAGAATGCTTTGCCCCGAACTTAAGCGCCAGCATTCCAAGAATCCCGCTTCCACAACCAACATCTAAAATCTCCGTCTCGGATGTCACATATTTTTTCAACGCCCGGATGCAAAGCTGTGTCGTCTCATGCATACCTGTTCCGAACGCTGTACCCGGATCAATGTGAATGACCATCTTGTCGCTGTCCTCCGGCTTTACTTTTTCCCAGGATGGGATTACAAGAATGTCGTCTATATAGAATTGATGGAAGTACTGCTTCCAGTTGTTGACCCAGTCTACATCTTCCGTCTCAGATTCCTCAATAGTACACTCCCCAACATCAAGAAATGCACGCATATCTTCCAGTTCTTTTCTCACGTTCATAAGAACCGGCGCCACATCTTCTTCCTCATCCAGATAAAATGTCAAATATGCTGTTCCGTCATCATCTGGGATATCCGGCAGAATATCCACGAACATCTGCTCCTTATCCTGTTCTGTAAGCGGGATCTTGTCCTCAATCTGTACACCTTCAATTCCAAGATCTGCCAGCATACTGCTCACAATATCCTCCGCTTGTGTCGTTGTTTTTAAACGAAACTGCTTCCATTTCATAATACTTTCTCCTTCTTTACGTTCATTATCTTCCTTTGATGATACCCGGTTTCTAACCTCGTTATCATTTATTTCATTTCTTCTCTTACAGCCTGTAACGCCGCATCCACTACATGATGCATATCCATATAACGGTAAAGTCCCAGACGTCCTCCAAAAATTACGTTCTCTTCCTTCTCTGCCAGCTCTTTGTATTTTGCATAAAGTGCTGTATTCTTCTCATCATTGACCGGATAATAAGGTTCGTCCCCTTTCTTCCATGTCACCGGATACTCTCTGGAAATAACGGTCTTCTCCTGGGTTCCAAATTCAAAATGCTTATGCTCAATGATTCTTGTATATGGAACTTCATACTCTGTATAATTGACTACCGCATTTCCCTGATAATTGTCCGTATCCAGAATCTCTGTCTCAAAACGGACCGTACGATATTCTAATTCACCAAAACAATAGTCAAAATATGCATCTACAGGTCCAGTATACACTACTTTTTTACCGAGTGGGCGAAGATTTTCTTTTTCTTTCAGATAATCCACATTCAGGCGGACCTTGGCGCCTTCCAGCATCTTCTCAATGATCTGCGTGTAGCCTCCCACCGGAATCCCCTGATAAAGGTCATTAAAATAATTGTTATCATAAGTCAGGCGGACCGGCAGTCTCTTAATGATCTCCGGCGGCAGCTCTGTCGCACGCCTTCCCCACTGCTTCTCAGTGTACCCCTTAACCAGAATCTCATAAATATCTTTTCCAACCAGGCTGATTGCCTGCTCTTCCAGGTTCTTCGGCTCCTTCACGCCATATTCCTTCACCTGTTCCTCAATCTTATCCTTCGCCTCTGCCGGTGTGATCACACCCCAGATCTTATGAAATGTATTCATATTGAACGGCATATTGTACATCTGGCCTTTATAATATGCCACCGGGCAGTTCGTATAACGGTTAAATGTTGCAAACTGTCCAATGTAATCCCACACCTCTTTATTACTTGTGTGAAAAATATGTGCTCCATACTGATGCACCT
Source organism: Dorea sp. AGR2135 (assembly GCF_000420885.1). Classification (NCBI taxonomy): domain Bacteria; kingdom Bacillati; phylum Bacillota; class Clostridia; order Lachnospirales; family Lachnospiraceae; genus Dorea; species Dorea sp. AGR2135. Next base: position 84,187 of record NZ_ATVU01000009.1, read on the forward strand.
GGATTCCTTCCATCTCTTTTGTATAAATGTTTCCACCGATATGCGAACGTCTCTCTACAACGAGACAGCTCTTTCCTGCCTTCATAGCCTCATGGGCAAAGATTGCTCCATAAAGCCCAGACCCTACAATAATATAATCGTACATAATCCCTCCTGCTGCCTTTTAAGCTCCATTTATGCCTTTCAAACTCCATTTATGCCTTTTAAGTTCCATTTATTAAGAGAGGAATGCATCTTACATTATGCATTCCTCCCTGGTTACTCATTTCACTCTTATTAATCCAGATCAATATAATCCACCTGGAATGTGTCATCCTTCTCAGAATGGCTGCGTCTCTCCTTCGGGCGCTCACTGAGCAGATCATCTAAATCATCTACCATATCATCCTCTTCTTCCTCATCCATCACAAATGATTCGAAGTTCTCATCTTCATATAAAGACATATCCGTAATGGTATTAAAATCATCGAATTTCACTGTACGAAGCGGTGCTTCTCTGACTTCATCAAATTTCTCTTCTTCAAAGTCATCATCTGCATAATCATCTTCGTCATCATAACGCTTGCTATCATAACGATCGTCATCATCATCGTCATCATCGCCAAATTCGTCATCTTCGTAGTCATCGAAATCATCTTCGTCTACGACTTTTTTGTTTTTGCCTTTTTTCGGAGCCGGCTGAGCTTTCTTTTTATTTATCTTCTTCGGAGCCGGTTCCGGTTCTTCCTCTTCTAAGTCGATTCCATACTCATCATACAGGTCATCCAACTCAATATCACGGTTACGAAGCTTCACACGAACCACAATCAAACGGATAATGAGAAGAAGTAAAATAACAATAAAGATCATCGCAAATACTTTAAAATGTCCGTCAATCACATTCTGCATCTTGTCAAAGAAGCCATTTGCCTTTTTCTTAGCATTGCTTGCTCCGGTATCCTGCTTTACATCACATCTCTGATACGTATTCTCCTGAGAATCATACTCGTAGAAATTCTTCGTACCATTGTTGTTTACAGCATACATCAGATAGAATCCATCTTTGTCTTTATCCTGCCATACAGGGAATTCCTGTCCGTTCAGCGTCAGTGTTGTCTGCGCATAATTAGATGGCAGCTTCACACTTGTATCACTTAACAGAACAATCGTTGTTGTATCGGAAATATCAATCTCTTCATATGGTGCAAATGTTGCATTTGAATCATCATATAAGAAGAAATTGGAATTACCATCCGCTGATGTCAGATAAGCAAGGTAAACACCATTTGTCTCGTTATAAGCCATTGGGCGGTCAGCGCCCTCATAATTCATTGTTGTCTTTTTAAATCCTGCTGGAACAGAAGCTTCTACAAAATCACTCAGCGTATAAGATGTACCGTTCACCTTAACTGTAACATCGCCACTAGCTGCTGTGTCAGCACTTTCTGCTGCCTGAGTATCATCCACGATCTTAGAAGGATCTCCGGCAGCGATTTTCACTGTAGATTTTCCTTCTGTCAGCTTAACCTCTGAACCAGAACTGGATTTCACATCCTGAGATGCTACCGTAATCTCTGTAGAACCTTCTTTCAGTGCCTGGAATGTCATGGTAAATGACACTTCTGAAGAGCCGCCATTTCCTGAGTATGTCAGGGTTCCATCACCACCGGTCACTCCATCACCGGAATTAAACTTCAATGCACTGGCATCATAAGAAAGTGTTACTGATGAACTTCCAAGAGATCCACTGCTGGATTTTAAAACACATTTTACGTCTACCATATCTCCCACAGCCGTACTCGGATCTGCAAAAGAAATTCTACCGCCAGCTGCATGGGATGTCAGTGTCACGCTGGCAGCCAGCACACATACACAGGCAACTGCAGCCAGTACTTTCTTTAAAAACTTCATGTACTTTACCTCTTTTTTCTATAGTTTCTGTATTTTAAGAATGGTTATACATTATTCTGCACTTTCACCACCGGAAGATTCTCCGCCGCCGGAGCTGCTTCCACCAGATTCACTTCCGCCACCGGAACTACTGCCGCCAGAACCGCTTCCTCCAGATTCACTTCCACCACCGGAACCGCTGTTGCCTGAACTACCGCTGCCGGAGCCGCCGCCTGATCCGCTGTCTGATTTACTGCCACCGGAGCTTCTACTGCCAGAGGAATTGCCGCTACCGGAGCCTCTACTTGAAGTTCCTGAAGATTTATTGGAACTACTTCCTGATGAACCCTTAGAAGAACTGTTAGAGCTGTTATCGTAATAACTGTCATTATCTTTTGTTGTACCTTTACCAACATCAGTTGCTTTCTTTTTAACACCTGCATCAATACTCAGCACAACATCTGATGGGGTGTAGCCATCATCTCCAAAGAAGAATTGATGAAGCTGTTGCACATCTCCTGCTAAATCAGTAGGAAGTACGGAACTTCCAATTCCGCTTAATGTTCCAGTTGATTTATTAAATGGGAATCCCGTAGTTTCTCCCAATTTATACTTTTTAAAATCTTTTGCATAAGAAAGAATTTCCGGTAATGTAAAGTTAGTACCTACCTCTGCAAATACGTCGTCTGCAATTTTATTGATTGTTGCAAGATTAGCTGCCTGTAATTTTTCTACAATCTTCTCAATCACAAAGCGCTGACGCTCAGTTCTTTTGAAGTCATCGCCTTTCGTGTAACGAATACGACAGAAAGAAGTAGCCTGAACACCATCTAGATGATGCACCCCAGCACCAACCAGGTCTTCTTCAAATGGACGTCCTGTTACTACAGCAGTCTCATCACAATACATATTCGTATACTTAACTTCTTCTTCCGTAAGTTCAATATCCAGACCACCAAGTGTATCAATCACATCAATCATAGCATTAAAATTCACTGCAACGTAATGCTCAATATTCAAATCCAGATTTTTGTTCAACAGTGCAACTGCCTCTTCTACTCCTCCAAAGGAATATGCTGCATTCGCTTTATTGTATGTACCATCTGACTGTTGCAAAATCGTATCACGATATACGGAACTAATCTTTACTTCTCCAGTCTCCTGATTCAGACTTGCGATCATGATTGTATCACTTCTGGTACCTTTCCCCAAAGAAGCCTCTCTGGAATCTACTCCAAATAACGCAACATTTAAGTATCCCGTCTTATGTTCTACTTCTTTATTAATTTCCAGCTTATTCACATCTAGCTTCTGGACTTCCATCTTGTCCACCTTGCTGGTCACATAAGCAGCTGCCGCTGCTCCTCCACCAATCACGAGTACTAATAGTATGCTAACAGCAATCACGCCTATCTTCTTACCTAACGACCAGGTAGAAAATCCTCTTTTTTTTCTTCTACCTCTATGTACCTTACGATTACTTCTTCTTTTCTTAACCATCGAAACTTCCTTTCATTGAACAGAATTAAACAGATTAATAATATCCTATTTTTTTACAAATTTCAACAGAAATTGTGTTTCTTAAGATTTTTCCAGTATTTTGGACTTGACGTACATTTTAATACGAGCCATTTTGGTAATTTTTCATATCGCTTTCCCAAGAAATATCCCATATATTTACATCCTGACTGATATATCAAATTCCATATTTCCAAAGGCTGTCCGCTCCGGATCAGGTATTTTGCAGTCGCTTTTACCATACGGATTCCTTCTCCTTCTGACGGAACTCCTTCAAACACTTCCGGATGTTGTGCCTGTGACACTGCAAGATCAAAATTACGATGAAATTGCTGACTTCCCGTATAATTATGTGAATGTATCACTTTCGCTTCTGCCACATATGCCACCTTATCTCCAGCTAATATCCTCTTTCCGGCAAAAATCATATCTTCATTAAATATAGTTGGATCTTCAAATCCTCCTGCACTCAAAAGATAGTTTCTTCGATAAGCTGCACATACATCTGAGCAAAAAAATGTTTTAATTCCAAGCTGTGATAAATCAACTTTTGATTTGATTCTGCTTTTTTCCGGGTAATTAAACCTTCTTGTATATCTTTCTATTATATTGCAATCCTCTCTTGGCAATTGTCTTCCATATGCAATCCCAATTTCTGGATTACTTTTAAATATTTCCACAAATCTTTCGATCAACTGATTATCTGCCGGAATCGCATCCTGTGTCATATAGAGAACAATATCTGCCTGTGAAATACTAGCTCCCATATTTCTTGTTCCCCCATGATCAAACTCTTCTTGTCTGATGTGAGTAACTTCAATCTGATATGGTTCTGATTCAAGCATTTGTGGAAATTCTCCTACTTCCGTATTAATTATGATAATTTTATGAATCGGATATTCTTGCTTTTGTAACTTGCTAATTAATTGTCCAAACTCACTTCCTGGTCTGTATGTTGGAATGATTACATCCACCTGCATTTAAAATTCCCCTTTATTTACTATTTTGCTTTTCTGAAGTATCTGATTCTTCTCCTCCACTCTTATAAGTAAAGTCTGTAGTCTCTTTATAAGTTTTCGGATCAACCCCTGTCAATTCTATAATTGCATCATTTGCTTCTTTCACTTCATCAGAAGGATCATAATCTTCTTTTCCAAATAAAAATTGATGTAATTCTGTTACATTTTTAGCCAATCCAACTGGAGCGACATAAGACCCTTTGTGTCCTTTTACATTGTCACATGTTGTCACTTCAAACGGAAATCCAGACATATCACTAAGTTTGTAATTTGTTGCTTTTGATGCAAGCGCCAGGAAATTACCTGTTGTCAGATTTGTAGAAATCTGTGGAACGATTTCATTAATCAACTTGTTCAATGTAATCACGTTTGCACTCTGTGCTTTTTCAACTATTTTTTCTAATACAATTCTCTGACGATGTGTTCTCTCAAAATCCATTCCACTTGTATATCGAATTCTCGTATACGCTACTGCCTGAATACCATCTACGTGATGTGTTCCTGCTCCTTTAAGTCTGGAAGTTTCACGACCTACTACAATTTCAGTTTCATCGCAATACATATTGGTATATTTAATTTCATCTTCTGTAAAATCAAGATCAATTCCGCCCAACGCATCTATAATATCTGCCAATGCATTGAAGTTGACGCTGATATATTTTTCAATATCAAGATCTAAATTACGATTCAGTAGCGCAATTGCTTCGGCTGGTCCTCCCATACGGTATGCAGAATTAGCTTTCTGATATTTCCCATTTTCCTGCTTCAAAAGTGTATCTCGATAGAGTGAAATTAATTTCACCTCATTGGTCTTATTATTAATACTGGCTATCATCATACAGTCACTCTGTACTCCGCCATCCAGCTCGCCTTCTCTGGAATCCAGACCAAATAATGCAATATTCGTATAATCTCCTGTACTCTTATAAATATTAAGATCATCTTTGTTCAGCGTAGTCGTATCCATCTTATCCATAACGAACATTCCATAAGCTGCAACTCCAAGACCTGCCAGGATTAATAATTCAACCATAATAATGATGATCCTTTTTCTGCGTTTCTTTTTAAGCCTGCGTTCACGTTCCAATCTTTGCTGTCTTTTATTCAATCTCTTTCTATCCATACTTCCACTCCTCTTATCCGAGTCTTCCCATTTCCTGGTTAATATGCGTTCCTGTTAATAAAGCCTTTAAAAAATGTCAGGAAAATAATTTTAAAATCAAATCCCATTGTCCAGTTTTCAATATAATAAAGATCAAATTCTATACGCTTCTGAATAGATGTATCTCCCCTGTATCCATTCACCTGTGCCCAACCTGTAAGTCCAGGTCTTACCTGATGCTTAATCATATATCTTGGGATTTCCTCTTTGAATTTTTCAACAAATTGCGGTCTTTCCGGTCTTGGTCCGACAAGACTCATGTCTCCTATTAATATATTAAAAAGCTGTGGCAATTCATCAATACTTGTCTTACGAATAAATCTTCCAATTGGTGTCACACGTGGATCATTTTTCGTCGTCCAGCCTTTCTTTTCATCTTTTTCATCCTGAACAACCATAGAACGGAACTTATACATATAAAACGGACGATTATGCTTTCCAATTCTTTCCTGTTTAAAAATAAGTGGTCCCGGTGAAGTTACTTTAATAATGATTGAAGTAACAAGCATTACCGGCGAAAACAATATAATCGCAACCAATGCTCCAAAAATATCCACACAACGCTTTGCCACTGCGTTTAACATATTATTCAAAGGTACCCGTCGAATATTTATGACCGGCATTCCCATCAAATCTTCGGTGTACGGTTTTGTCGGAATAATATTATTATAATCCGGAACAAATTTCGTATGCACACCAGACTTTTCGCACATATTAACAATCCGTCCCAGTTTATGATACTCAGCCAGTCCAAGCGTAATTACAATCTCATCCAATTGGTTCTGCGGAAGAATTTCTGCCAGTTTATCTGTTCCGCCAAGAATCTTTATTCCTCGATATTCCTCTCCTTCAGGCTTATTATCTGCCAATATTCCTTTTACAATATATCCCCATTCTGGATGTGTTACCACGCGATCCAGATATCCTTCTGCTGCACGGCTATATCCGACCAACAAGATATGTTTCTGATTATATCCCTGCTTTCTATACTTTCTGAGAATCCATCGTAACACATTTCTAAACCCTATCTCAGCAACTACATTTACACAGAAAAATACAAACAACATCTTTCTGGAATAATCTGTCATTTTTGCGAGATAAAGTATTAGAATAAATACTAAGAGACCAATAATATTAGCCTGTACGATATGCCACGCTTCAATTCTTCTTCCCTGTCCACGCTTTGGAGTATACAATTGAAACGCATAATATAGAATCAAATAGATAGGTACTACAAACACCAGCACTTTCATATATTGGTTCAAAGAAAGATACCATGAAGACAGCGCGAATAATCCACTTTTAAAACGGATAAACCACGCTGCTCCATAAGAAAATATAATAATAAGTGCATCTATCAACACATGTAATCTATTAAATAGCTTTTGATTATCTTTAATCACAATTTTCACCTGACTTTTCGAAATATAGCTCTTTATTCTACAAATTATACTATATCTTTAAATTGTCTACAACCCTAATCAGATGCATAATTCTTAACATTTCTTTAATATTTACGTAATATTTTTATATAATTTTCATTCAGATATTGAATAATTTCATTCATACGCTCTGCTTTTTGATTCTTCAACACCCTATAAATCATCTTTTTTAATTTATAATATCTGTATTCAAAACGAATCTTCTTCTTATAATCCAGCCCATATTTTTTTCCATAATAAATACAAGAATCCATTTCGTGCCCAATCATATTCATAGACATCGGCGTACTCTTCTTTTCCAGATGAATCATTCGAATTCCCGGTTCATACACAATCTTACAATCTTTTTGCACCTTTCGAAGTCTTCGAATCAAATCCGGCTCCTCATAATACATAAAAATATTCTCATCAAATTTTCCCGCCTCATAAAAAGCATCTCGTCTTACAAACAAATCTGCCCCAGCAATATACATGTTCTTTTCATCATAACGGTCTTTCCGATTCCATAATTTTAATGACCATTTTTTTATTATAGAAGGCTTGTAATCAAAGTAAAATGAAAAGCCCGGTTTTAGATCTTCAAACAAAAGTTTCCCTCCCATGAGCATCAGATCTTTTTCCTTCTGGAATTTCTCCCAGACTTTTTTAAATATTGGTTCAATTAACATAATATCCGGATTCAAAAATGCAAGGATTTCCCCGGTTGATATATCTACTCCCTGATTATTGCCGGCACCAAATCCTCGATTGTCCGATGGAATATATCGATAATTTTTATATTGTGATTTTGCTAAATCTCGTTCTATTCTTTCATCTTCTGGACTATTGTCTACCACAATCACTTCCAACTCATCTTCAATATCATTGTATTTTGCAATAGAATCCAAACATTTCACAAGAATGTCTCCACTTTTATAAGCTACGATAATGACCGAAATTTTCATTTCTAGACTCCCTTTTCATAAATCTGCAGCAGATTTTTAATATATACATCATTTGAATAACTTTTTTCATCGAACAATTCAAATGTATTATATGACATCTTCGCTACGATTTCATCATTCGCCATCTTGGCAATTGCGCTGCACATTTCTTTTCCATCTGCTTTTACAATCAAACCATTTTTTTCTGTCACAATATTATCAACTGCCGCACTGCAGTCTGTCACGATACATGGAATACCATAAGCTTGAACTTCCGGTACCGTAAGTGGTGATCCCTCATACCATCTTGACGGAAATATCAGACATCTGCTTTTTTCAATCCATTGATCTATCTGTGCTTTTTCCAGCCAGCCTGTAAACGTAATGTCTGGATACTTTTTTTCCAAATCTTTTTTTAATCCGCCATCTCCGACTACAACTGCTTTTACTCCCGCATTTTCTACTGCCTCACAGAAAAGTGGTACTCCTTTTTCTTCAGATACTCGCCCAATGTACAGATATATCTCATTCTTTTCTGCCAATACTCGTTTTCTTTCTGAAAATGTACTTGGGTTTTTTAGCATAAACTGCCACTTAGGTTCGCCAAAACGTCTCACCAATTGCTTTTTTTCAAATTCAGATATAAATATATACCGAATATTTTTGCAATTTCGCATAACCCGATTCTGCCTGAACTGCCTCATGCATCTCCAGACTTTATAATAATAATGTCTGGAATCACAATTGCAAACAACACAATTAAAAGACATTGGCTTCCTCTCACAGATTTCATTTTTTACATAATCGTAGCAGCCTCCATTGGGACATGTAAGAAAATAATCATGCACAGTCAAAAATACTGGTATATTTTTTTTATCCGCAATAGCAAAGATTGCACTGGATAACACTTTTGTCCATGTATGCACATGGATAATTGTTTCATTTTCTTTCAAAGTATTTAATAAATCTTCCAGCAATTTTCCAGCTTTCCGATTATAAATTCCTTTTTTCATAGCATCTAATTTGCTTGGATTTCCGAGCAGATCATACATTCCCAGCGAAATCACCTGTACAGAACTTTGAACTAACTCCTGGCATGGTTCACCACAACCTGCAAAAAAATAAACCTTCAGGTTACTTCGCTTCGACAGCTCAACTGCAGTCTGAACAGCCACTCTGGCTGCGCCTCCTTCTATATAGGCATAATCACAAGCTACTATCACATTTCGTATTGTCATTTTTTACTCCTACTCCAGAATATAAAGTGCTCCCTGTTTTGCATAATTAGAATTGTAATAAGAATCTCCCATTCTTAAAACTTCCTGCCATTCTTTATAAAATCTTTCACGTTCTTCATCATTGATTATACCAGTTCTCATCGAACCTTTTGATTCCCAGACTGTTGATGCCTGCATGACACATCTTTTCCCATGCATTCTCAGTTTTAAACAATAATCTGCTGCCGCAAAACTTAAAGAAAAATGTTTATTAAATCTGCCTAATTCTTCAAATGTATTTTTGTGTGTCATGAAACAATTCAAAGATAAAATGCTATAATTGCTCATTACTTTTGCCCGAAACATATCTCCATAATCGCAATCTCCAATACCATAATTCGCTTTGCACAAATCCCCATTTGTTCTAAACACAACTCCTACATCTTCTACAGTATGTTTTCGCCCAATCACCTTTCCGCTCACGGCACCAACATTTTGTATCTGTAAAACTCCAGCCATTTGTTGCAATGCGTCTCTTTCTACACTCTCCAGATTTTCTGAAACAAAAAACAGATAAGATCCTCTCGCTTTTTCTGCAAGAGCATTAATTTCTTCAACGTTTATTCCTGCAGAAGCTAAAATTTCCAAATTCGAATAATCTTTTCTTTTGAACCACTCTGAACATCTTTTCTTTTTTTCATCATCTTCCCCATATACAATCACAGATATCAAAGGCTGCTTTATCATCTTGTATTCTGTGTGATATAGTCCCAGTCGCTCCATATGCTCTACATTAGCCTGAATACCAACTCTCTCATAATGTGACTGAATTGCTTTCTTGCCCGCATCGTACGCATACATTTTACTTGTTGGATCTCCTGCTACCGAGCCTTCATGCATCCTCCAGTGATACAAAACTTTAGAAACGTGTCCTACTTTTTTTGCCAGTTCTACACACCGAAAGATAAAATCATAATCCTGAGATCCATCATATTCCTTTCTGAATCCTCCCAACCGATCTACAATTGATTTTTTAGCCACAAAAAAGTGAGTGATATAATTATTAGCACATAACAATTCCGGGCTGTAATCCGGTTTAAACACTGGCTTTTTATAATCGTGACTATCTTCTGAGATTTTATCCTCATCTGTGTACAACACATCATAATCATAGTCATTAATTGCCTTTACAATCTCATATAAAGCGTCTGGCGTCAGCATGTCATCATGGTCAAACAACCCGATATACTCTCCTGTAGCGAGCGCTAGTGCCTGATTTGTGTTCTCTGCAATTCCCTGATTTTCTTCCAGATAAACTACTTTAATTCTTTTATCTTCCATGGAATAACGATTCAATTCTTCTCTGACACGAATGACTTTTGTGTCATTTTCATCTCCGTTCAAACTTCCATCTGCAATACATAGTTCCCACTTTTCATAAGATTGTTTTCTTACCGAATCAATCATATCTTTCAAAAAAGGAATCGGAGTCTGGTATGTCGGCACAACAATACTAATAAGAGGCTGAACAGAAAATTCAACCTCTCTTTGACGCATCAGCTCTTCTTTTGTCGGACAATGTTCTTCATACCACTCTTTATAACTCTTTCCTGCCGGAAAAGCTTTTGCTTTCGCAAGTGTCCAAAATCTGCTGACACCATTTCTACGAATATATTCAAAACCTTTTTTTACATTCTCTTTATTCAATCTTTCGCTGATTTGCTTTACATTCATCTTTTTATTCTTACCTTCTGACATGTACATTCAATCGGAAATCTTTTTCATCCAGTCTGAAATTAGGATTATAATTAGGATCGCCTTTTTCTAATTCCTTTCCCCAACACTCTTCAAAAAGTGCTACCTCCGAATCAAAACGTTTCACCTTTTCACGAGAATCTTCTAAACCTCTTGATTTAGATTCATAATGTGTCAGTCTTGCATATGGAGTATAAACAATCAGATATCCCGCCTTCCGGATTTTCATACATAAATCCACATCATTAAACGCAACCGCATACTCCGGCTCAAATTTACCAACTTCAAAGAAAACCTTTTTTTTCACCATCATGCATGCCGCCGTTACTGCACTTAAATCCTGAATCATATGAACTCTTCCCATATGCCCTAACGTTTCTTCTGCTTCGGCTGCATAAGGATGTCCCGCAATTCCTCCGAGCCCAACAATCACACCTACATGTTGAATTGTTCCATCTTCATAAAATAAGCGGGCTCCGACAGCTCCTACCTCTGGTCTGCTGCAATGTATGAGCATTTCCTCAAGACAATCCGGATTCTGAATCTCCGTATCATTATTCAGGAATAAAATATACTCTCCTTTTGCATACTGCACTCCATAGTTATTGATTTTCGGATAATTAAAACCTTTTTCTTTCCAATAAACTACTTTGGCTCTTGGACATTTTGCTTCCAATTCTTTATAGTAGGCAAATGTCTGTTCTTCTGTACTGTTATTTTCGACAATGATATATTCTCGATTGTCATAGGAACTCTTTTTTTCCAAAGAATCAATACATTTTTTTAAATCTTCCACATGATCTTTATTAGGAATTACAATGGAAATAAGCGGTGTTTCTTTCATCGTATATCTGACACGATAAATCCCTCTATACTCTGTCTTTTCTACATTCCCTTTTATATTCATTCTCTTCAGATGCATATCAATTGCTTTGCGTTCTTGTTCGTCACACACTTGAACATGCTCTACATTCCTGTGATACAACACTTTTGCGATATGATGGATTGAGTGTTTTTCTTCTATGCATCGAAATATAACGTCATACTTCCAGTCAATTTGTCCATTCCAACTTTCCAAACACTCCTCAAACAATTCCTGACAAAGTTTCTTTTTTACCAATAAAAAATTATGAATATAATTACAACTTCTAAGCATATCCAGATTTAAATCCGGCTTCATAGCTGGTTCTTCATATTCTGTCTCATTTTTTATTATATCATCATCAGAATAAATTGCTTCAATTGTTCTGTCTGCATTCAATGACTTCACACAATGAAAGAATGCATCCGCTGAAAGTTCATCTTCCGGCTGCGTAATCAACACATACTCTTCTTTCGCTTCTTTCAGAATTTCCACTACATCATTTAATTCTCTTATTTTGCAAAGCTTCCACCTTGAATAAGTTTGATCTTTCAAAGAGTCAGCCAGTCGATGAAATCCACTCTTATTCTCCAGCACAATTACCAAAATCTCCGGCATATATGGAAATGTTGTTTCTCGCTGTATTTTGAGCACCTGTTTTGTCGGCTTTGTTTTCTGATACCATGTCATATAATCTACACGAGATTGTCCTGTCATTTTATCTATAATACGGACTATCGTTGCATGTAATCCATATCGTTTATAATAAGTATTTATATTCTTCCAAAATTCTGACATATTCATTCTGCCTTCCATATGATTCTCAAAGCTCTACTTTCCAGCAAGCATCTTTCCAAGCTCAGCGCTAAATTTTTCAGCTTCATCTTCATACATATGTCCTTCATAATCCGAAAATCCATTCAACGATTTATCCAGACTTTCTGTATCTATATAATTGTAATTATAATATGGAATCCCCTGTTTTGCCATATATTCCGCAAAATATGCATTCGCCTCTTCAAAGTTGTCCTGATACTTCTCCATTGTTTCCTGTGGAATCGGTGTTGTAATTACCACAAGCTCTATATTATTTTCTTCGCATAATTTCTTAAGTTTTTCAAAATATTCTTTTACTTCCGGCAAAATTTCCTGTCTGTCCCAGAGTTTCAAATTATCCTCTGTCTTCACGGCATCTGTTCTGTGAATGCTGACATGCCCTTTCCCTCCATAGTTCTGAACATCACTATTCCAGAAAGAATCGTCAAAGTTTTTATATGCTTCTCCAAGCTTTGTCTTGATTCTTTCAAATGGGTTTTTCAATCCGGTTCTACAAAGATACCATGGAAAAATTGTCATTCTCCAGTCTTGTCCCCACAGCAGTTGATGGTAATACTCTGCTTTTACCAATGATTTTGGAAACTCATCATACATTTCTCTATATTCTGCACCCTTGCTTTTTTCTGCCACCCAATAACCTGGATCCAGTTCATAAACCACTCGTTTCGGATGACCGACACGTATTGCTTCTTTTACGATAAAATAACTATCTGAAAGATACTCGCCCCCAAGACACATATTGATACTGTTACCGCCAGTATACTGATCTACAACTTCCGGCGCAATTGCAGCTTTTCCATGAGAAGTTCCTATAAATATATCTGTGTACTCCTCACCGTTTTCCAGATTATGCATATCAAACCGAAAAAAGCTATACGGTTTTGCCGCAAAGCAAAGCATTTCATTCACACAAATAATAATTATCATCAAAATTACCGGACTGACAAGTTTTTTAAAATTGTGCATAAATAAAACCTCCTGCTGTATCTGGCATTCTGCCAAGCAATGGCATTGCAAAAATCATTGCAAGATAAATTGCCCAACGAATTACCCATATCTTTGTAGAAAGAGACTGGCGAATCTTCGTTCCTCGTTCCTGTAAAAAACTGACTACAAAGCAAATTGCACAACATACTAACAGCACAGCAATAAATACAGGTGTATACTTTAAATTCATCTGCCCAAACTGTATATTTAATATCTGTGCAGGTTCAAAATATGTTACAGAATTTTTCATCATTGTAAGAGCCTGTGGAATTGTGTCCGCCCGATCAAAGTACCAGCTTATATTCACAAGTAAAAATGTCCGGATAATCTGAAATATATGCCAGCCTGTAGATTTATCGTCAATATGAAGCTTTTTCTTCCACTCTCTGTAATTTTTTGTCATCAGACCACTAAATGCAATAATCACTCCATTATAAATACCATATACTATAAACTTCCAGGCTGCTCCATGCCAGATTCCTACCACAAGGAACACGATCAGATTCGCTACACAGATTGGTAATGCTCTTCCATAATTTTTTCCAAACTTCTTCTTTGCGAATTTACCGAATTTTCCCATCCAGCCAGATAATGATACCGGGTAGAATACATAATCTTTCATCCATGTTCCCAATGTAATATGCCAGCGATGCCAGAAATCTGTAATAGAAACTGCAAAATACGGACGTTTAAAGTTTTCATCCATCTCTACGCCAAATAATTCTGCCACACCAATAACTACATCTACACCTCCTGAAAAGTCCGCATAGAGCTGTGCAGAATATGCCAGTACACCTAATATTGCAATTCCATTATAAGTCTGATACTGATTAAAAATTGCATCAACAAATACTGCTGCTGTATCTGCAATCAACATTTTCTTAAAAAATCCCCAAATTATCCGCTGAACACCACGTTCAATTCTCTGCCAGTCAAATTCATGTTCTGCGTACAAGGTCTTTGTCAATCGGTCAAATCTGCCAATCGGTCCCTGCAAAATCTGAGGGAAGAAAGAAACAAACAAAGCAAAACGAAATACATTTTTTTCCGGTTCGCAACGGTTCCAATAAACATCTAAAATATACCCTGCTGACTGAAATGTGTAAAAAGACAATCCAATCGGAAGTAATAAATGAAATGGGCCAAAATCTGTATGAAATAACTGATCAATATTCTGTACAATAAAATTCGTATACTTCAATACTCCTAACAGACCAAACACAAATAGAAGGGCAAGTATTAACACGCCCTTCTTTTTTTGCTTCGCATCTTTTTTATGTGCTTCATCTGTCTGGTCTATTCGATGAATTACAAGCGCTGTTCCATATGTCACAAGTGTTGTATATAGAATAAACCCTAAATACTGTATTCCGGCAGATGCATAATAAATGTAGCTGAAAAGCAACAGCCACATCCATTGACAGCGTTTCGGAATGATATAATATCCAACTACTGCCACAATCACAAATACCAGAAATTCTATTGATGTTAATGACATAAATATTTCCTCTTACTTAAAAATGAAATGTATCTTTCAGTCCTACCCAAAGCTGATCTTTGTCACTTAAGTTCAGTGCTGTTCCATCTTCCAGATGATATCCTTCTGCGGAAGCATTGCCCTTATACTCCCCTACAAGCTGTGGCCATTCTACACCGATCTCAGGGTCGTTCCATGCAAGACCACCTTCATCTCCCGGATGATAGAAGTCTGTACACTTGTAGCAGAACTCTGCAATCTCACTTAAAACAAGGAATCCATGGGCGAATCCTTCCGGAATATAGAACTGTTTCTTGTTCTCTTCTGTCAGCTCTACACCGAACCATTTTCCGTATGTCTCACTGTCACTTCTAAGATCAACAGCTGCGTCAAATACTGAACCTTTTACGACACGTACAAGTTTTCCCTGTGGAAACTCTTTCTGGAAATGTAATCCGCGAAGAACACCTTTTGTAGAACAAGACTGATTGTCCTGTACGAACTGCATCGTAAGTCCTGCCTCTTCCATATCCTTCTGATTATATGTCTCCATAAAGTATCCTCTTGCATCACCATGAACCGTTGGCTCAATGACACAAAGTCCCTTTATTCCACCTGCATTTTTTTCTACTTTAATCTGTCCCATCTTACATATCTCCTTTTGTGTGATTATGATGCATACGGGCACACATATATTATGTGCACCCGTCCATTTCATTTTCACTCTTTTTATTCGTCTTACAATGTCTCTTATCTGAGTCTATACGCATCTCATGAAACTTTTAGAGTTCACCTATGTTCAACTCTTTCAGATAACGTCCAAGTGCATCCTGCCAGGTCGGGAGTGGTGTAAAGCCATTCTCCACCAGTTTCTTCTTATCCAGTCTGCTGTTAAATGGTCTTGCAGCTTTGGACACTCCGTACTCTGCAGTTGTAACCGGATCAACTGTAATTCTGTCTTCTCCGTACTCTGTATGTCCCTGTTCTACAGCCTGACGGAAGATTTCTTTTGTAAAATCATACCAGCTGATGTATCCGCCTTCGTTTGTCGCATGATAATAACCATACTTATCTGTCTCGATCATGTCTACAAGCAGTCTTGCCAGATCAAATGTGTAAGTCGGTGTACCGATCTGATCATTCACTACACGAAGTTTATCATGATTTTTTCCAACTTTCAACATAGTCTTTATAAAGTTGTTACCATTCTTTCCAAATACCCACGCAATTCTTACGATGAAGTATTTGTCCAATGTCTCAGAAACTGCCAATTCTCCATCCAGTTTTGACTGTCCGTAAACATTTAACGGCTGATAATCCTTACAGTCCGGCTGCCATGGTTCTTCTCCCTGACCATTGAATACATAGTCCGTACTGGTATAGACCATCTTACTGTCAAGCTTCTTACATACTTCCGCAATATTTTTCGTTCCTTCTGCGTTTACTGCATGAACCTTATCCTTTTTATCCTCATCTTCTGCAAGGTCAACTGCCGTCCATGCTGCACAATGTATCACTGCGTCCGCATTTACTTCTGTAAGAACTTTCTCTACAGATGCTTTATCTGTAATGTCCATCTGCACATATGGCATAGATGCAACCGGTGTACCGTCCTGGATTCCATTATAGCTTTCCGCGATATCGGAACCGATTCCTTCGTAGCCACGCTTTGCCAGTTCATTCATCACATCATGTCCGAGCTGACCTGCTACTCCAGTTACCAGTACTTTCATTATTTCATTCCCTCCCGGTTTGCATACATTTTCTCATAGTAATTCTGATACTCTCCGGAAATGATCGTCTCCCACCACTCCTTGTTATCCAGATACCATTGGATTGTCTTTTTGATACCATCTGCAAATTTTGTCTCCGGCAGCCATCCAAGCTCATTGTGGATCTTTGTCGGGTCGATTGCGTAGCGCATATCGTGTCCTTTACGATCTGCCACATATGTGATCAGGCTTTCCGGTTTTCCAAGCTCTTTACAGATCATCTTAACGATGTCGATGTTCTTCATCTCATTGTGTCCACCAACATTGTAAACTTCTCCCACACGTCCGTTGTGGATGATCAGGTCGATGGCTCTGCAGTGATCCTCTACATATAACCAGTCACGCACATTTTCACCTTTTCCGTATACAGGAAGTGGCTTATCATTCAGTGCATTTGCAATCATAAGCGGAATCAGCTTCTCCGGGAAATGGTATGGTCCGTAGTTGTTAGAGCATCTGCTGATTGTTACAGGCAGTCCGTATGTTCTGTGGTACGCAAGAACAAGAAGGTCTGCGCCAGCTTTTGATGAGCTGTATGGGCTGCTTGTGTGGATTGGTGTCTCCTCTGTAAAGAACAGGTCTGGTCTGTCCAGTGGAAGATCTCCGTAAACCTCATCTGTAGATACCTGATGATAACGTTTGATACCATATTTTCTGCAAGCGTCCATAAGAACTGCTGTACCTTTGATATTGGTATCCAGGAAAACTTCCGGGTTCTCGATAGAACGGTCTACATGACTCTCTGCTGCAAAGTTTACAACCATGTCCGGATGCTCTTCCTCAAATAATTTGTAAACAGCCTCACGGTCTGTGATGCTCTCTTTTACAAAACGGAAATTCGGGTTGTCCATCACTGGTGCAAGTGTAGATAAGTTACCTGCATATGTCAGGCAGTCCAGACAAACGATACGATAATCCGGATATTTGTCTAACATGTGAAAAATAAAGTTACTTCCGATAAATCCAGCTCCGCCGGTTACGATAATTGTCATAATTAAAAATCTCCTTTGAATTACTTAGTCAAAATTTATAAAAATTCTTCATTTTTTATTCTAATATCTTAGTACAGATCCTCTCGGTATTTTCCGTCTAAGACATCTTTCAGATATTGACCATACTGGTTCTTTTTCAATACCTCGTAAACTTCCAGAACTTCTTCCTTTGAAATCCATCCGTTTAAGTATGCAATCTCTTCCAGACATGCAATCTTACGATGCTGATGTGTCTCAACTGTCTTTACAAAGTTTGTAGCATCTACAAGGCTCTCATGTGTACCAGTATCCAGCCATGTGAATCCCTGTCCGAGAAGTTCTACATTCAGATTACCCTTCTCGAGATATACACGGTTCAGGTCTGTGATCTCCAATTCTCCACGGGCACTTGGTTTCAGACTCTTTGCATACTCAACAACTTTATTGTCATAGAAGTAAAGTCCTGTTACACAGTAGTTGCTCTTTGGATGCTCCGGCTTCTCCTCGATGGAAATTGCTTTTCCTTCGTGATCGAACTCAACGATACCGAAACGCTCCGGATCATCTACATAGTAACCAAATACTGTAGCACCTTTGCCTGTCTCAGCATTTTCTACTGCTGCTTTCAGACGCTTGTTCAGTCCATGACCTGCGAAAATGTTATCTCCAAGAACCATAGCAACTGTATCATCACCGATGAACTCCTCGCCAATGATAAATGCCTGGGCAAGTCCGTCCGGGCTTGGCTGAACTGCATAAGAAAGATGTACACCAAACTGATGTCCGTCTCCTAACAGCTCTTTGAATCTCGGTGTATCCTGTGGTGTAGAGATGATCAAGATATCACGGATCCCTGCATTCATCAGCACAGACATCGGATAATAAATCATCGGTTTATCATAAATAGGTAATAACTGTTTTGATGTTACCATAGTCAGAGGATAAAGACGTGTTCCAGATCCTCCTGCCAAAATAATTCCTTTCATATAGGAACCTCCTTGTAATAGATACAATACATAGTTTTACCATATCTTCTAAAGTTATGGCATGTTCATGATTGCATTATAAAAGGTGACCTAGGGTCACCTTCAAGTACTTTTTATAAAAAATGTGACTTTTTTGTAATATTTAAGAAAATCTTCAGGAATTCGTGAATCTAAATCCGTTCTTCCATCTTTTCAGTAGCATATTGCAATTTTGCTCCATACTTATCCTGAAACTTCCTGACCGTATTAGATTTCAATTCATGTGTTCGCATTTTTTTAGCTATAATTCTATAAAACATTGCATATCCTTTTAATTCTGCTCTGAATCTTCTTTCCGTAACCTCTAATTGTGAAACAGCCGTCCTAATATCACTACCTTTAAGTTCTATAAAATACGCTGACTTAGTCGAATCATTCAAAACCAAATAATCGCAACACGTCTCATCAACTACCAATTTCCCATCCAATTGATATTGTCGCACATCCGACTTTCCTTTATCATTAATTGCCCGGTGCTGGCAACTGCTTCCCCTATCACGAGACACGACAATTTTCTGATTCTTTTCACATTCCGACTTTTCTGCCGTAAGTAACATATTGCCTCCTTATCTTTCTGTGCTTAACCTTTCAACTCTAACATCTTATCATAATCTTCGTTAATCTGTTCTGAAACCCCGTCAATCACTTCATTTTCAATAGACTTGAACTCTTCATCAAGACAGGATTTTATTTTTCCATTCTGCACAAATATTGCATTTACTTTATCATAATTAAGCCATTTATTTTTACTAATAATTCGACTTAATTGGCTCTCATCTACATCTTTTGAAACCTTATCAGCATATAACAAGTTATTAATTGTTCCTAATATATACGGGCTATGTGTTGTCAAAAATAGTTGATTACCATTACCATTGCACACTAGAGCAATAAATTCCATTACCAGTTTCTGTGAATTTGGAAATAGATGTGATTCCGGTTCTTCAATAATGAAATAAGTGCTCTCTCCATTTAGCAAATAATAGAATAAAACATTTAATATCCATACGACTTCCTGTTGACCAGAAGACGCATAGTTCAACTTCACATATCGATTCTTGGATACCTGCAATCGTTCCTCTCCGTCTTTGTTAATATATTCTCCCTGTAGCAATTGTTTCATCAAAGAAATAGATTCTTTCGCTCTTTCCTCATCAATTTTTATATATGTCATCGATATTACATCATTCAGCATCTCAACCGGACTGATTGTAAATACTGATTTCATCTGCAATATCTTTTCCAGATAACTTCTTGTGCAATAATCCATATTGCGTTTTTGAATATCGTCCATGGAACTGTAAATATAATTCATCTGATTACTCAAAAGTGTAATCATACTTCTTCCAGCCGGGATATAAACAACATCCGTCTTATCATTGAAAAATTCTTTGATTTCACGTTCCGTTAATTCTAATATCGGATCTGGGTGATTGTGAATTTCTTTACTTCGATTTTCAAGCATTTCAAATAACTCATTAAAATCTTTGCTAAAATCCACTTTAACTTCATACAGTCCTTCTTTGTTCTTTTCAAGAAAAACCTTCAATATCTTCTTTTCCGTATATTGATATTGTAAAAACATATCTCCATCCAAGCTTCCTGTTATTCCAAAAATCTGCAAGAAATTAGCCCGGACTTCTTTCATAAAACGTTGCTTAACCGTTACATTTCTTGACTCTGCTACGTGTCTGTTCAACAAATATTTCTTCTTATACTCCACAAACAAAATATTCTTTATATTTTTGAAAAAGAAAATACTTTTGGCAATTGTACTTTTGCCAGATGCCTGCGGACCTGTGCACACCATAAATTCTTCAAT
Organism: Dorea sp. AGR2135; assembly: GCF_000420885.1. Taxonomy (NCBI): domain Bacteria; kingdom Bacillati; phylum Bacillota; class Clostridia; order Lachnospirales; family Lachnospiraceae; genus Dorea; species Dorea sp. AGR2135. The sequence continues at coordinate 104,845 of NZ_ATVU01000009.1, forward strand.
ATTAATTTCGCATTCCTCTATCGGTCCTAGATGTTTTATATATAATTTCTGCATTCACATAATCCTTTCGCACTGCAAATATTAAAATAGTTGATATATATATTATGATTATATATCAACTACTCTTACTTCTCAACATATTTCCGCTACAAACACGCCCGCGTCTTTCGTAATCCGGAAGCCTTTTTCCGTCTTTTTCCGCACATAAGTCTGGAACTCTTTATACCGATCCAGTATATACTGGCTTTGATTTCCATGACAGGACAATATATACGATATCAACGGTTCTGGATCTGGAATTACGAGTTCATCTTCGTATGTCCTCCAATGAACATCCGTAAAATATTGCTCCAGTATCTCAGCCCCATTCTCTCTTCCAAATCTTTCATACAGTTTTTCTGCTGAAAGTACGATCCGATCATCAAAGCTCTGTACCAATTCACTGACTTCTTTCATATGCTCGCTACCATAAGTGCTGCACACAAATCTTCCACCAGGCTTTAGTACACGCTTCACTTCCCGGCACACCTGTGGTATATCCTCACAGTAAAACAATACATGTCCGGCAACTACCAGATCAAAGCTCTGATCCTCATACGGAATTCTGTGGCAGTCAAAATGCCGAAACCGGAACCTATGGTCTCCAATCCCTACATTACGTCTCGCATCCCGAAGCATACCTTCCGATGTATCTGACAATGTAATCTCTATATTCTCTGGAAGTTTGTCTTTATTTTCCTTCCAGAGCGTTCCATCACCACAACCGATTTCCAACACCTTCATGCCATCTCTCACACAAAGTTGCTCATAAATCCACGGAAACCATCCCTGTTTATTCACAGAATAAAGACTGTGCAGATTAATTCTGGCTGATATATTGGACGCATCCTGATACTGGTTCTTCATGCTCTTCTCCATACCTGTCAGATGAATCAGATTCAGCATCTGGCTCCAGTCAATGGTGTGCTCCTTCTGAATCAGTTCCGATGTATCCTGTATTGCTTTTTCTACAAGCTGCATCTGCTCAATCTTATCTCTCACAAGCTTCAATTGAATGTTCAAAGAATTCAGCATGAAATGATAATCTGCATCATCAATGGTCATCTCTCTGATATCATCCAGCGTAAATCCCAGGTACTTCAAAAGAAGAATCTGCTGCAGTCTGGCAAAATCTTCATCTGTATAGAATCTTGCCCCTGAATCCGACACGTACGATGGCTTTAAAATATTCTGTTTGTCATAATACCTGATTGTCCGGAGAGTTACATTCGCCATACGTGCGAACTCTCCGGACGAATAATAACCTGGCTTTTTCATTCTACCTTTGTTACACCTTTATTCTTCACATCTGCCAATCAGACAACTCTTCCGATAAAATGCGGCTCCATATTTTATCACTTTTTGATATCCCTGAGCATACATACCATCTGCATAATGCATCTCTTCTATCTGGTTCAGCGCTCTTTTTTCTTCCTTTTGCATACTCTCCAAACTGTCAGCAATCTTCATTTCCATAATAGCTGCCTGACGCTTTTTCTTATCCTTTATGACAAGATCCGGTCTTCCCAGTCCACTTTCATAATTAGACTCCACAATATAACCTGCATTTGCAAATAATCCTGCTAAAAATGCATGGTAAAAACTCTCCGCATAATCATGGTAACTGATAGTCTCAAACAACAACTCCGATATCAAATCTGACAATCTGCCAGTATCTGCATTCCACAAAACCTCGAACAACTTGCTTCTGTCACGAACAGCTATTTTCTCATCAAACCAACGCACTACACTTTTCCTAAAAATATCCATAATCTCTGCATTTGGAATTTTCAAAAATGCTTTCGTCTTTCCAGACACCGGATTTTTAATATCCTTGGTCAGATATCCAGTCAAATACAACACGCTCCACAGATTTTCTTCCGAATCTGTCAGATTCTCATATGTCAAGTTTTCTGTAATGTTGACCTCTATTGTATCGCCTGCAAGAAGTTTCTCAAAAGAATCCGTCACATCCATGCCTTCACAGGATAAAAATGTACGGATGATATCATTATGACTGGTATTTTCCCAGAAATTCTCCGGTTCGCTTTCTGATTCGAATGCCAGTTTATTTAAATAACACAATACATCCCACGGGCAGTAAATCTCTGTCTTTCCAAAACAGTATCCATCATACCATTTTTTGATCCGATCGAAATATTCAAGATTATCAGTATTCTCTAAAAGTTCTCGTACTTCCTCATCCGTAAAACCAAAAAAGCTGCTGAATCTTTCATCCGCAATGGTATCTGCCACAAAATTATTGGTACCTGTAAAAATACTCTCTTTCGAAATACGCAGACAGCCTGTGATTACTGAAAATTTAAGTGATGCATTATCCTTTAACGCCTGACTCATCATTGTACCGATTACATCTAGCATCTCGTTATAATATGACTTGGCTCCTGCCTTTGCCATCGGCACATCATATTCATCAATCAGCAGGATCACCTGTTTTCCATAGTATATCTGCATCATACGCATTAATATTCTAAGTGAAATCTGTACATCTGTTTTATTTCCCTGCCGACGTTTCAGTCTGGTAAAAATCTCTTTATACGATTCATCAATTTCAGCGCATTTTTCTAAGTAAGCATGCTCGACATATAACTGTGAAATAATAGATTGTAATAATCCATATGCATCTTCAAAGGATTCCCCACCTGCATCTTTAAAGCTAAGAAAAATCACAGGCCATTGATTCATCCACAATTCACACAGCTTTTGATCTTCAGCAATCTTCAAACCTTCAAACAAGGCTTTGCTATCTCTGCGAATATCAAAGAAAGAAGCCAGCATACTCATGACAAGCGTCTTTCCAAATCTGCGAGGTCTTGTAAAAAGTGTAATCTCCGCAGGTTCTGTCTTCACCAAAGCCTGAATCAGTTCCGTCTTATCCACATAGTAATAATCATTTTTCCTAATCTTCTCAAATTCAGAAATACCAATCGGGATATTATATCGAATCACTTTTCCACCTCCATGTCAATTATATATTTTTATTATAAAGCAACTCCCGGCTTTCCACAACGAAAAACCGGGAATTCATATTTTTACCATGTTTTTATATATTCTTATTCAAAACGATTCATATATCCAGGATATTCTGCATGTCCTGTCTCTAAAGTATTTCCTTCCACCGTAATCTTGACTTTCTCACAACCATATGCATCTAAAAATGTATTTACAATGCTTCCGATTGTATAATACTCACCGGTTGTTCCCTTACTGCAAACATATGCGCCAAATGCTTCATTAAAATCCACATCCAGACTCTTCACTCCATCTACAGTCTGTTCTTCACATTTTAAAACTCGAACGTCTGAAGACAGCACCGATTTTTGAACTAATGCGTTCACAATATTCTCTGGTGTCAGTTCATCTATCTTTACACTCTCAGCTACAAATGCAGTTGCATCATCATTGCTAGTATAAATAGTAATTTCTGCTGATTTATCTTCCTGTACTGTTTGATTTTCTTTTTTGTCAGAATCATCTTCCATCTGATCAGCCTTACTCTGTTCATCTTGTTTTTCATTCTTCTGGTTATCATTATCTGATTTCTGTTGCTCATTTATCTGGTTATCAGACTGCGATGCATCTGTACTTGAAGAATTGCTACAAGCTGAAACTGACAATAAAACTCCTGTTAATAAAACAATAAACATTTTCCTTTTCATTACGTTATCTTTCCTTTCCAACCACGGATTCCGCCCATGGTGTATATACCAATAATAAATCATTCCCACGAATTTTGGTACATATTTCTACATCTCTTTGCAAACTTTTAGATTTTGATATTCCATTTTTTATTTTTTTCCACAAACTTTTCTTGAACATAATGTCATCAAATGTTATTGCCTGCATATTTTGTTGCATAGATTGTCGGTTCATATACCCCACACATAATCGAGGTAGTTTTTTAAATACTTCTTCAATAGTTCCGTCCTTTTTTATAAATAAACCTGCATTTTTGATTGTTCCATTAGAAAAATACATTTTTCCACCAACTGCTCCCACATTTTTTCTCATAGTATTAGAAACAAATGTTTCAATATAATTATCTGACACTTTTATTATATAGGAAGACAAAACTAATATATATTCATTTTTCGTTTTTTCAATCCCGTAATTTAACATCTCCGTATTATTACATTTCTTTTTCCATGGTAGAGTATTGATTGAGATTCCATCAAATTCGATATCCCCTTTGTAGTTTCCATCTACAACGCAGAACTCTACCCTATCTCTTCCATAATCATCAGCAATTTTTATCAATGTATCTTTAGGAATCGTATTTTTTGTCTCTTTGACTATCACAACAGACACTCTTGGCTTTTCTTTTATTGCATATTTTACCCGATAGAATCCTGGATATTCTGTCATCTGTACTTCTGCACTTTCTCCACAACGTTTCAAATGATCCTCAATGACTTTCTTGCCAGCATCGAATGCATACCTTTTACTTTCAGGATTTTCTGCTGTAGATTGCTCGTGCATTCTCCAATGATATAATACTTTAGGAATTCTAACAATATTATCCGCTCGCTCTGTACATCGAAATATCATATCATAATCTTGAGCCCCGTTATACTCACCTCTAAATCCACCAATCTCCTTCATTAAAGATGCCTTGGCTATAAAAAAATGACAAATATAATTATTAGATCTTAGCATATCTAAATTAAACTCTGGTTTAAAATTCGGTTGAAAATGTTTTTCTCCAGACATGGTTATCTTATCTTCATCCGTATAAATAACATCCGCATTTTCGTCATTGACAGTTTTTACCGCTTCAAACAATGCATCCGCAGCAAGCATATCATCATGATCCAAAAGCCCAATATAATCTCCTTTTGCAATACTTAAAGCTTTATTGGTATTTTGTGCTATTCCCAGATTTTCAGGCACATTTACAACTTGAATTCTTTTATCCATTTCTAGATATTGGTTTAAAATTCGAGCAACCTCTTCATTCTCTGGGTTTGCATTCGCAATACACAATTGCCATTTTTGATAAGTTTGATTTCGAACTGAATCAAGCATTTCCCGCAAATAAGGGATTGGTGTATTATATACTGGAACTAAAATGCTAAATAGAGGCGTGTATGGAAATTCTTTATTTCGCTGTTTCGTCAGTTCTTCCTCACTAACTTTATTTTTTTCATACCACGCAGCATAATTTTTATCCTTTATCTGACCTTGTCCTGTTAAAGTAGCAATTCCACCAAGTATTCCATATCTTTTATAAAACTGAATTCCCTTTTTTATAATTCCTTTTTTCATTTTTATATCCATTCCTTTCGCGCTGCTCAAGGCACAAAACGTCATGAAAAAACGTTGGCTTATTGCAGCTATCTTTTTATAATTGTTTCCATAGGGATATTCAGTATACTACAAATCACGGGGAGGTGAGTGGGCTGTCCGTTCATCGGATGACCGTATTTTTATATGTGTAGAATGCTTTTTCAAGCACAAATAAGTGTGCCCTGAGCACGTAACCTTATCTTTGTAAAAACAACTCTCGTTTTTATCCTAAGCATTCAGTCAATGCTGTCTACTCCCTATAATCTATTGAACCTATGGTTCTGAAAGGAGTCCCTATGGCTTTAAAAATTGTGTATCAAATCTGTTGTGGTATTGATGTTCACAAAACTTTTGTTGTTGCCTGCATCGCTTCCACTAACAAACAAGGTGTTACCATCTACAAGCGCCATCGTTTCTCAACCTTCACACAAGGGTTAAAGGAATTGTTACAGTGGCTGCTTGACAATCATTGTAAGGATGTCTGCATGGAATCTACCGGTAAATACTGGATTCCTATTTACAATGTTCTGGAAAAAGATTGCAACATTGTTCTTGCTCATCCTAAATATGTTAAGGCTATCCGTGGAAAGAAAACTGACAAGAAAGATGCCAAATGGATTGCTGACCTCTTCAAGCATGATCTTGTTGCCGGTAGCTTTATGCCACCCGCTGATATCAGACAGCTTCGTGATCTGATGCGCTATCGTTTTAAACTGACCTGCTTTATGTCCAGCGAGAAGAACCGTCTCCAAAACTGTCTCACGGTTTCCAACATTCAGTTGGCTTCCGTTGTCTCGGACCCCTTTGGTAAAAGTTCTCAAAGAATCCTGGATAAGATTCTCGAAAATCCTGATGATACTTCTTTTGATATTGAACCTTTAATTCATGGTTCCATGAAGAAAAAACTTCCCGAACTGGAACTCGCTATTGACGGTTTTATCACACCTGAACAAGCTGGTAAATTAAAGGTTATCAAAAAGCACTTTGAAGATTTGGAATCCCGGAAAGCAGAGCTAGAAAAACTGATCCTTGCGCTCGCCAGTCCCTATCAGCAAGAACTCGACCTAATCCTAACCGCTCCATCATTCAAAAATAAATTCACTGCTATCGGAATCATTTCCGAAATTGGTGTGAACATGGAGGCTTTTCCTTCGGCGAAACACTTATGCTCATGGGCTGGTCTTACTCCAACCAACAATGAAAGTGCAGGGAAGAAAAAATCTGTCCGGGTTTCCAAAGCCGGATGTTATATCAAACCACTTCTAGTTCAATGTGCCAATTCAGTGGTTAAAAGTGAAAAACATCCTGAAATCCGTAACCGCTATCTTCGTTTAAGAAAACGTCGCGGTCACAAGAAAGCAATCATTGCAATAGCAAGAATGCTTCTAACAGCATTATACAATATGCTGAAAAATAAGGAACCCTATAATGCTGAACTTTACCGAAAAAGTGATGCTCTCCCTGTCAATCGTGAGATTACAATTGAACAGGCAATCTTAATTGCACAGTTCCAAGGTTATAAAATCAAGTCAGCTACTGAATAGACCTTAACTTTGCTACATATTCAATTTTAAATGACCACCATCTGATGGTCTTTTTGTGATGTCCTTAATGGAATGGATATCCTCTACTATTCTTTTTCAACCTTT
>NZ_ATVU01000010.1:0-110499 GCF_000420885.1 Dorea sp. AGR2135
GAAAACGTCGCGGTCACAAGAAAGCAATCATTGCAATAGCAAGAATGCTTCTAACAGCATTATACAATATGCTGAAAAATAAGGAACCCTATAATGCTGAACTTTACCGAAAAAGTGATGCTCTCCCTGTCAATCGTGAGATTACAATTGAACAGGCAATCTTAATTGCACAGTTCCAAGGTTATAAAATCAAGTCAGCTACTGAATAGACCTTAACTTTGCTACATATTCAATTTTAAATGACCACCATCTGATGGTCTTTTTGTGATGTCCTTAATGGAATGGATATCCTCTACTATTCTTTTTCAACCTTTGTTCTCCTTAGCATATATTTTACATAATCTGTATCCATATACAATTACATGTCTTTATAATCTGCCTGCTTTCCTTATATTATCTATGCTTAAAGCGTAGATTCAAAGCAAGCAATATCTAAGCAAGCAATATCTAAGCAGGCAATATCTAAGCAGGCAATATCCTTGTTCATTATAAGCTTTTCTTAAGAAAGCGTCAATACACGAACACAGTAATTCGTTAAACTGTAGGTTTAGGAGGTTTATCCTGTAAATCTATATTACAAATCTATACTGTAATTCAAGAATGCCTCGGCATTCTTGCTGCGAGGTGCGCGTCATGCAATTGCATGACATACTTCTACTGCGCACCTCTGCAATTCTGCCGGAGGCTATATCAGCTGGGGGATGGGCTCCCACCACTGATACCAGCTTGTTTCTCACCACCTATGGAGATGGGAGTCATCTCCCAGCTGATCTATTCTTTTATTATTATGCTACACCTTGTTGTCCTTTCTTACATGCTACTTCGAATTCTCTTAATTTTCTTTTTGCTTCTTCACTCAGATTTCCCGGCACATCAATCTGGACCGTCACATATTGATCTCCATGCTGATTCTTATCTTTCATAGAAACAATTCCTTTGCCTCTCAAACGAATCTTTGTTCCGGACTGAGTTCCCGGATTAATCTTACACAATACATTTCCGTGAAGCGTCTCAACCTTCGCCTCACCGCCAAGTACTGCTGTTGTGAATGGAACTCTGACTGTTGTGTAAACATCCATGCCCTTCCGTTCATATCCTGGTTTTGATGCGACTTTCACTTTCAGAAGAAGATCTCCTGCTTTTCCGCCATTGATTCCCGGATTTCCTTTTCCGCGAAGCCGAATACTCTTACCCGTATCAATACCGGCCGGAATCTTTACCTCCAATGCTTTGCCTACTGCTTTTCCATTATTTTCCGTCAAATGTATGACTTTCTCACAACCAAAGGCAGCTTCGTCAAATCCTACTGTAATTTCTGCTGTAACATCTGCTCCGTCCTGGCTGTAATTTCCATACGATCCACTTTCGCCAAAGCCACTTCCACTAAAACCAGTGCCGCCAAAGCCACTTCTTCCAAAGCCACTTCCACTAAAGCCACTCCTTGATCCTTTCGAAGAACTTCTTGTAGCGCCGCCAAAGCCACCAAAGCTTCCTCCAAAAATGTTCTTCAGGAAATCGTCCATATCGCCATTTCCTTCAAAATGATATTCATGGAATGTACCGTCCGGTCCTGCATACTGGTAAGTACCGCCTCCATTTCTGCTATAAGCGCCACCATAAGCACCACCTGCTGCACCGCTTCCATCGAATGCAGCATGACCAAACTGGTCATACATTTTTTTCTTTTCCGGGTCACTTAATATATTGTAGGCTTCTGTTGCTTCCTTGAAGCGCTCTGCCGCCTGTGCATTTCCCTGATTTGTATCCGGGTGGTATTTTTTTGCCAGTTTCCGATATGCCTTTTTTATTGTGTTCTTGTCTGCATCCCGGCTAATTCCTAGGACTTCATAATAATCTCTTTTTGCTGACATAATCTGTTCCTCCCTTAGTTTGCTGTTTTTCATATTCAAGAATGTCTGCAGATTGTATTCTGATACCCTCTGATATCTTAAATCACCCCACAGGAATTTACCTGTGGGGTAATCATATCTGCCATAAAACATAATTTCTCGATTACTTCAGAACTCTTTTTGTTCTACTTGTAATATAACACTCATTTTTTATAATGTCAACATAAGATTATATTTTTTTAACGCCCGGAATTATTCATATTTACAACCAATAGGCTCGCCCATTTTTACCAATGTCTCTGCCTGTGCTTTTGTATTGTGGATAATATCCTTGTCCGGTTCTGCCATGCCAGGCTCTGTCATCACCACAATCGTAGAACCACCGAATTCGAACATTCCTTTTTCGTCACCACGTTTTACCTGAGCAGAATCTTCTTCATGATTATTGATTTTTCCAACCATCAAAGCTCCTACTTCCATAAGAAGGATTGTTCCTAGCTCCTTTGTCTTTAGAAGACAGTATTCCCTCGAATTCATTTTGTAAATTGGATAATAATCATTTGCCACTGGGTTCACTGTATGAAGTACGCCGCGAATCTTCCGCTGTCTTGACTTTCTTCCATCTGCCACATAGCAGTACCGGTGATAATCATCCACGGTCAGACGGATCACATAAATCCAGCCGCCCATATAACGTTCTGCCAAACGCTCATCTTTTAAAAGCTGCGCTGCCGAGTACTGTGTGTGTTTGATCCAGAATCTCCCTTTCTGCGTGATTGGATACGCAGTGACTTTTCCATCGCTTGGGCTGATCAGAATATTTTTCTGTTCATTGATCGGTCTTTGCTCCGCCTTGATCTTCCTTGTAAAAAATGCATTATAGGAATTAAATTCCTGCTTTTCATAAATGCCAAGATCAATGTGATTCTTTTTTACAAAGGAAGGGATTATCCTCCTGGAAAGTCTTGTACTTAAAAACTTTCCACAAATATCAGAAACTGCCGGAGACAAAAATGGGCGGAGCAGCATTCTGGTCAGCGCATGACCATAAATAACTTCTAACAGGTGATCCTGTCCAGTCGTTCCGTCTATTTTCATTCCATCACGAGTGATATATGTCACAGCCATGTCTTTTCCCTCACTTAATGTTCAATCTCTCATATATTCTTTCATGATTCCACCTGGCTTTGCAGGAATTCTCTACCAGATATGCAGTCCATGCAGCACTGCCAGTGCGACAATGACAACCATGACAGTCTGTCCCAGCTTCTTCGGCTTGCGGAGTCTGAAATTTGTGATAAATAAAAGTCCGATGATCAGTACAAGCGCATGCAAGGCAATGATAAAATCTTTGCCAAGTATCGGACGGAACACATATAAAATAGGAAGTGCAACTGCCATAGAAGTAATCGGAAGTCCTTGATAACATTCCCTGTTTTCCGTGGTCTCTTCCTGACGGATTTCTTCAGACACATTATACCATGCCAGACGGATCAGTCCTGCCAGCACATAGAACATCAGAATCGTAACTCCGATACCATGGTTCATTCCCATACGATATGCGATCAATGTCGGACCCACACCAAAACAGATAATATCTGCCAACGAATCAATCTGAATTCCAAACTTTTTCTCCACTTCAGTACGATTTTTTTTCGTCCGGGCAATCTTGCCGTCAAACATATCACAAAATCCTGACAGTGCCAGACAGACAATCGCCATTCTCGGATAACCATTCATAGAAAACAGCATTCCTCCCATCGAAATCAATACACTTACATAAGTCAGCACTACTGTGTAATCATATACACCTAACATCATTCATTTTCCTCAACTTTCTTGTCCCTTTTTAACATTTCTTCCTATTGTAAAATTCGCAAAAATTGTAAGCAGTGCACTTAAGAGCAGCTCGGTGTAATATCCCAGGCCACGGCTTAAGAGCATTCCCGGAAGCAATAACTTACTTCCAAATATTGGTAAAAATATTCTTAAAAATAACTGTTCGCTGATTCCCATTCCTCCTGGCAGTGGCAACATATCCACAGCCACAGAGATGGTTCCCTGCAATATAATGATGACAAATGCAGAACTTCCGGAGAGTCCAAATGCTTTATATACAAACCAGGTTACCGCGAACAATGCAAATCTCTGGAATACTGTAATTGCAAACACTTTCACAAGCACCCATACATGCTCCCGCAGATACACTGCCGTCGCACGGTACTGATCCATAGAAGCATTCACCTTTTCAAGTCTTGAACTCTTTTTCTTCATCAAATGCATTTTTTCCAGAAGGTCAAGTCCTTTTACAAGAATTGATCTTGCAAGCATCGGATGAAATACAAGTACCAGCATTCCTGACACACAGAATACATTGAGTGCCGTCCCCAGATAAAAAATGTGACGAACCCGGTAAAGGTGTGCCTTAATAAAGCCCTGACCAAAAATTGTCAGTGTAACTCCGATTACCACAAGTACCAGCTTATATGTAATAGTCACGATCATAAGAACAAGCGTAGACACCGGAATCGGAATCTTCTCTTTTTTCATATAGTATATCTGAGCCGGCTGTCCGCCTGTCGCTGACGGAGTAATACAGCTAAAGAAAAAACCGACCGACGAAAATAAAAAACAGGTCCATTTTTTCAGTTTGATTCCAAGCGTATGCATCATATAAAAAATGATGATGGATTCACCCCAGATAAAAATCACGACACAGATCACACCCGGAATCAGCCAAAGCGGATTCACTGTCTTCACAATGTGGACGATTTTTCCCAGATCCTCCCCATGAAAGACGCCATACAGTGTTCCGGCAAATACAAGGATCAGGAATACTATATTAAATATCATTTTTTTCTTATCTGCCATTCTTCCTTCCCCCTGTCGGCTGTTTCCTTTTAGCCCGAAAAAACGAATCCTTCCATACATGTTTCAGCCGGTTAATGATATGTTGCAGCCAATCTGACATATTTTCAATGATTCTCTGATAAATCCGATATCCATTCGTACGTCTGCTTATCTGCCATGTTACTTCTGCCACCAAAATTCCACTAAATACATCAACCAGTACATGCTGTCTGAGTGCAAGGGTAGAAATAAATACCAGAGCTGCGATAATCTCAGACAAATTCTGGTACCATTTTGGAATATTTTTACATTTTCTAAGTCCTATACAGCAAAACCAGCTCGCCATACAGTGAATGGACGGAAACAAATTTATCGGCTTGTCAATCTGGTACAGAAAACGAACTGCACCAGTAAAGATGTCACTGCCTGTAAGTTCCGGTCTTGTATTTGTAGTTGGGAAAAATACAAAACAGACAAAACAGATCAGCCGCGCATAAAAGTCAGCAGTAAAAAATTGATACCTGTGTTCCTCTTTCTGCGCCGCAATGAGTAGATAATTCACAACCCAGAATATATAGCATCCAAAATAAATTATGATGAATTGCGGCATAAATGGAACAATCCTGTCAACAGAACTCGACAGATTGCGTGCTGCAATTCCTGTTTTAATTAAGGGTGCACCCCAGTATACCACAGAATTCAACAAAAATGTAAATATCGGTGGCAATAAAATTCTTAAGATTTCTTTTTTCTCTTTTTTACACATTTTCTCTCTGCTTAATTTGTTCATAGTACCTATTTTATACGCAGAAAATAAAATAGCAACATATTTTAGAATATCTTAATAAAATTTATGAGTTTCCTTAAGAAACTGTGGAGTTTCGGCACTCTGCTAAGCTTTCCAGACCCTTTTGTCATATGCACACACGCTAAAAAGCCGACTAAATAAGTGATTTTCTCATTTAGTCGGCTGATCTATATTTTCAAGACTCATTCATAATCCTCAATGTGAATTTCCAGTCTGCCTGGCAAACAGATTTTTTATAAGAAGTCCTTGCAGGATACAAGAAGGTCTATCTTCTTCCACTGCGTCTCTTCGTCAATACAGTTTCCTTCTTCCACGGAAGCAAATCCACACTGCGGGGAAAGTGCAATCTGCTCTCCCACTACCGCTTTTGCTTCCTCATAACGTTTCTTAATTTCATCATGGTCTTCCAGAACAGGATTCTTTGTGGAGATCAGCCCTGCCACAAAGAGAGCGTCCTTATCTTTTAACACTTTCCAAGGTTCAAAAGAACCTGATCGCGCATCGTCATACTCTACAAAGAATGCATCATACGGAATGTCTGCAATGACTGGTGCCACTGCATCATAAAATCCAGAAAATAACGGATTCCCTTTGAAATTTCCTTTGCAGAAATGTGTTGCAACAACCATATCAACAGGCTTCTTTTCCAGTGCTTTTGTGGACACATTCCAAAACCAGTTCAACACCTCTTTCTGCGTATAGCCAAGTGCTTCTACTTTCTGTAAAAACTTCTCATCGATCAGGTAGGTCCATGAAGTATCGTCAATCTGCAGATAACGGCATCCATGATCATAAAAATCCAAAATTGCCTCCTGATAGGCCTTTGCAATATCATCAATCAAAGCTTTTAAATCTCTTCCATAATACGGAGTTTCTTTGTTGCCAAGCTGAAGGAAGTGATCGATCAGAATCATATTCGGACCGGAAATACATTTCTTCGCAGTCACACCTTCATACTGGGATGCCAGCCTGTGAAGATAATCCCATGCTTCCACCTCCGGGTGAACCTTATTCTTGTCATAGAAAATCTTTCCTGTCACTGTTCCAAGCTCGATTTCATTACTCGTTCCATTGATTTCCTTCGTAAAATGAATTGTATCAAATCCATCGAACTCTTTCAGCCAGTCCAGATGCCACCAGCGGCGGCGGAACTCTCCATCTGTGATAAATGAAAGACCATGCTCCACTTCTTTTTTAACCAGCTTTGCAATCTCCTCGTCCTCAACCTTTTTCAAATCTTCTCTTGTGATTGCACCACTTTTAAACTCTGCTCTCGCTTTTTTAATTGCCTCCGGGCGGAGGAAAGAACCTACAATATCATACTTTATCTGAATCATATCAAAATCTCCTTTTCCCATGTTTTTTGTTATCTTCTTCATGCATTACACTATACAAGAGAAAAGAAGATTTGAAAAATACATAAAAAGCGCAGTTTGTCATAACTTTAAGTTATGGCAAGGTGCATTTCTTAAGAAATTATTTTTCCATTGTGTCTGTTGGTCAGTATCGTCTAACTCTTCCTGATCTTGTGAAATATAATTGTCTCGAACAATATCTGCACTTTCTTCATATAAATGTTCCAGCGCCTCGAATTTTTCTTCAAACTGCCCGGAAAATTTGTTCCAGATCTGTGCATGATATTTCTGAAACCCGAAAAGATCTGTCAGATAACTAAACCGCTCCAAATCCTCAAATGTCATTTTTCTATTTTCAAGTAAAATATCTCTGTCCTTCTCTCCACAAAAATACAAAAATGCATATTTTTCAATATCTGCCTGATTCATATTCCGCCTCCTCTTTTTTGTTCCGTTTTGCCTCACTTTTACAACCGATTTTATCTTGATTCAACTGCAAAATCAATAGAAAAGGTGCAAAAAACGAGACGAAATTTGAGACCAATAAACGATACATTACAGATGTCGAAATCAATGCATTTACTTTCAAGAATGCCTCGGCATTCTTGCTGCGAGGTGCGCGTCATGCAATTACATGACATACTTCTACTGCGCACCTCTGCAAGTCTACACTCCGTTTCGGTCGGCGCAAAACCATTGTCCACCGGACAATGTGCGCCCTGCCGGAGGCTATATCAGCTGGGGGATTGACTCCCACCACTGATACCAGCTTGTTTCTCACCACCTATAGAGGTGGGATTCATCTCCCACCTGATATATTTTGATACTTATCCTCGTGGTGCTCCAGCCAGATAAAGACGCCAACACAAATCACTACAGAAATGAGTGAGCCTGCCGGAGCTGCACATCCCATTGGGAACAGCGTATCCTTAAAATGCACTGACGCATAGCTGCGAAGATATCCGGCTCCACTTACTGCAACTGCACCATCATTTGTAAATAATCCTACCAGCGGAACTGACACAAACTGTACGATAATCGTCATAATTAATCCATATGTCACCGTAATCATCAGCACATATTTTAATGTCAGCTTTGCACGGTCGTGTTTTCCCACTCCGATATTCTGCGCCACAAGTGCTGAGATTGTAGACATCATAGACGATGGAACAAGGAATAAAATACTGATGATCTTCTCCACAATTCCAACTGCTGCCGCATCTGTCAGTCCTCGCTGGTTTGCAAAAATCGTGATTACAACAAAAGATACCTGGATGAAACCGTCCTGCAGGCACACCGGAACTCCGACCTTTAAAATATTTTTCATGGTCATGCGTTTCGGTCTGAAATCCGATTTTTCCAAACGAATTCCACCCTTTCTTTTCAAAATCACAACCATCGATACAACTCCTGTGCGCTCGTCGTTCCAAGGGCAGCACCGGCTGCATCCAACCCCAGCAATCCAATAAACAGATACTCCAGTCCGATATTGGCCGCACATGCCACCGCAATAAAATACATCGGGCTCTTAGAATCCCCCATCCCCCGGAAAATGGAGCTGATAATATTATAAGCTGTGATAAAAGGAATCCCTATAAAACAAATAGTCAGATAACGAACTGTCCCTTCTACTGCCTCCGCCGGAGTAGACATAATCCCAACAATTGGTCGGACAAGCACAAGAAGGACTGCCACTCGTCAGATCTCTCTCCATAATAAAAATTACCTTTAAATTCTACTTCTGTATTTTCTCCATTTTACATATATTCTGGATTATTTCTTTCCATATTTTCTCTTTAAGCCCGGCATCTTTCCTTCCATCATTTTCAAGAACCTGTCTTTTTCTCCTGAATCCATTCCATCTTTCGCAATGATTGTGATCTGCCATTCCTTTGTAAAGAGAAGGAAATAATGCTCTGTCTCAATTAATGTATCCATAACTTCATATCTGACTGCATTTTTCCCACCGGAAAGCGGATTCTGGATCAGAATATCTGCATCACGAAATACAATTGGTGCGATCACTTCTTTTTTTCCATAAAGCTCATCCAATTTTTTCAGGAATCCTTTAATCTGTCTGCTCTCGATCATTTTTAATTCCCCATAAAAAATGACAATTGCAAATACTGCCAGCAGCATCGTAGACGGTCTTCCTGCCAACATACAATATGCTGCCAGCAGCACAAATGCTGCACTGGCAATTGCACTGATCTTACGGATTCCCGGCTTGATCAGATATTTTCTCGCCTCTTTTAATGCTGACTCATTAATAACCGACTGTACTTCCATTTTAACCTCTCCTCATATTTTATTCCTTATCACTTTTCAGATATTACAGCATATTTTTCCAAGCCTCAGGCTGCCTCTGCCTCAGACTCGATTATTTTCTTGAAAAAATGTGTTTTATAAACACATAGAGTACAATTACAGATGCGCCTAAGTATCCAATTGCACCAAGTGCCGGGATGCCCAGAATCTTCGGCTTCATATCTGTCGTGCAGATAATGCTGGAACTAATAAGCAGCGCCATGACCCAAAGACCCATGACCACATTTCTCGTGACGCGGCGCAACAAATTCGCCAGGTCTTCTCCTGCATGCAGATCCAGATTGATCCTCGTCTGACCTTTCATGTAACCGTCTAAAAGATCTGCCACAAGAGCCGGAATATCCACTGCTTTTCTCATAGACAGATAAATGCTCTTCGCCCCGGATTTTGCTTCTTTTTTCCAGTCATGCTTCTGGATAAACTGACTTTTCAGCCGGGATGCTGCAATCTCTACCATATTAATCTGCGGACTGATATCCGCAAGTACCCCCTCTACATGAGCAAGTCCTCTCACCAGCATAGTCAGTCCGTGGGGCATGGTGATTTTATTTTCCTTCATGACATCCATGAGATTCTGAAGGACTTCTGCCACGTCAATACTTCCCATATCTGCCGTTCCATACTTTGCCATCAAACCTCGAATGTCCTTATAAAGCTGGCTTGGATCTGGCTCTCCGCGAAATTCTCCAAGCGCCAGCACAGCATCCTGGATCATGCCGATATCATTAAGGGCAACACCTTCCACTGCCTTGGCAATCTGTTCCCGGTCGCGTTCTGTAAGTCGTCCCATCATACCCATGTCGATCCAGACAATCTTACCATCCCGGATTCGTACATTTCCCGGGTGCGGATCCGCATGAAAAAAACCGTCGTCCATGACCTGTTTGATGAAATTGTCCACATATTTGCTTCCTATTTCATTCATATCATAGCCATCTTCCAGCAAATGTTCCTTATCATCAATGGCGTAACCATCAATGTACTCCATCACAATAACCGAAGACGTGGTGTATTCTTTAAAAAGAACCGGCGTATCCACAAATGCAACGTCCCTGTTCTTCTCTTTGAACTCTTCCATATTCCCGGCTTCAATGATGAAATTCATTTCCTCTTGAGTGACCTTCCACAGCTCATTCAATACCATTTTAAAATCCACCATGTCAGTGATACTGATTGGTGGAACAAGGGATACCAGCTTGTGCATGAGTCCGATATCTCGCGCCATGGTCTCATAAATACCTTTTCGCTGTACCTTAATGACCACTTCTTCTCCAGTTTTTAACCGTGCCCGATGCACCTGCGCAATAGACGCTGAACCAAGCGGTGTCTCATCGATCCACTCAAATTCTTCCTGACACTCATATCCAAAAGAGTCCCGAAGCACCTCCTCCACCTCATAAAAAGGCATCGGAGGTACATCGGAACACAACTTCTGCAATTCATCACAATAATTCTTCGGTAAAATATCTGATCTCAGGGACATCAACTGACCGACCTTAACAAAAGTCGGTCCCAAGTCTTCCAAAATCAACCTCAACTTTTCCGGAGTGATTCCTTTTGAAATTTCATGCTTGTGAAGAACTGCCGCTATTTCTCGAAATCTTCCTTTGTATCCATTTTCATTTTTCTTTTCGGACACGTTATTCTTCCTCTGTCTCAGTTTCTTCTACAGTTTCCATCTTACTGTCCGTTTCAGCTTCGGCTTCTTCTGTCTCCGTTTTCTCATGGTCATCGACATCTTCCACCTCAGTTGCTGAACCTGGAATATCATCGTCCTCTACGACCTCCGCTTCCACAACCTCTGCCTCATGTACCGTATGCATCTTTCCATTGGAAGCTTTGTAATCTTTGATCGTAGACTTCACATTATGCTTTAACTCTTTGTTGAGCACCTTTCCCTGCTCAACTGTCTCCTCACCTTTTTTTGCAAGAGTATCCAGAATATCTGCAGATTTCTCCACTGCATACGCTGCTGTTCCGATTCCTGCAAGTGCCAGTTTCTTTAATCCTTCTCCTAATCTTTCCATAAGTCATATCTCCTTTACGTCTATTCTAAAACTTCTATATCACGGAAGTTTTGTTCTAAATTGGATTACTGCAATATCTGCGCTATCTTCGGCAAAAATATAATGCCCCCTGCGATTGCTGCCATAATTGCCGCAATGAGCACTGCTCCTGCTGCGGTATCTTTTGCAACTTTCGCCAACGGGTGATATTCTTCTGTCACCATATCCACCACCGCTTCCACTGCCGTATTCACATGTTCCAGCGCCATGACCAGTCCGAACAGCACCATACAGATGCACCACTCAATCGCTGAAATCTTCAAAATCACACCCGCAATCACAACAAGCACTGCCGCCACACAATGAATCTTCATATTCCGTTCTTTCCGGACACAAGTAAAAATTCCCTGAAAGGCATAGCCGAAACTTCGATATAGCGGATCTTTCTTTTCCATCTTCATTCGAATCACCTGCTTTTATATATGTCACTATTATAACAAATTTCATTGATAATATCCAGTATGCCCGCAAGTTTTCCCTTTTCAAACTGTATACCAAAATTGTACAATTCAAAAAGGGACAGGTTAAACTTCAATTGGGGACGGGTTTTTTTTCAAAAAACCCCGTCCCCAATTGAAATTGTATTAATTGTCTTATTTATTTTTCCACGGCCACCGTATCTCTGCCTTGAACAGGTCTGCCTCTGTCTCAACATGGAAGTGTCCACCTTGCAGTTCTGTAAAGCTTCTTACGATTGCAAGTCCCAGACCGGAGCCCTCTGAATTTCTGGATCCATCACCGCGTACAAAACGCTCGGTAATCTCCTGTGGATTGAATGTCAATTCATCTTTCGAAACATTTTTCATCTGTACTACGATTTCATTTTCTTCTCTGAAAATATCCACAAATACCCTTGTATGTGGCATTGCGTATTTGGTAACGTTCACGATCAGGTTTTCAAAGATCCGGTATGTCTTTTGTCCATCCAGAACAGCCGTCATCTTTTCTTCCGGATAATTACATTTGAATTCCAAATCTGCTTTTTCGATTTTTTCATCCAGTTCCAGCTTCACCTGTTTAAACAGGTTCACAACATCAATATCTGTCAGATTCAATGTTACATTTTTGCTGCTTGCCTTACTGATATCGAACAAATCTTCAATCAATACCTTCAGGCGCATGGATTTTCGTTCCAGCACATCGACATACTCTTTCTTTTTCTCTTCGTCTTTTTCATCTTTCAGAAGATTAACATAAGTAATGATTGCTGTCAGTGGTGTTTTCAGATCGTGGGACACATTTGTAATGAGTTCTGTCTTCATACGCTGGCTTTTTATTTCCTCTTCCACTGCTTTTTTGTAGCCTTCCTGAATCTTTTCAATCTCCGGTTTAAATGGATTGAACATGCCAAGATCTTCCTTGATTTCCACATTCATGTTGCCTTTTGCCAATTCTCCGGTTGCTTCTAAAAGTCTGGCGTATTTTCGCTTTATGTCTTTGTAATATTTCCGCAAAATGAAGAATAATATAATGGAATATATGACAAGTGCCTGCATGCGATAGTCCCAGAAAAGACATACTAAAAATAATACGGCAAAGTTGCAAATAACGATTCTGAGTAAAATTTTGTTGCTCTTATCCGTCAAATCTACTTCCTGCAGCGATTTCCATACTTTTGCAACAAATGCTTTAAATCTTTTTCCAAGGGATTTTGCAGTATCTTCTCCGTTGCTCCCTATCGTTTTGATTTTCTTCCAATGGCGTCCGACCATGGTCTGCTGTTTCAAGTATCCTTTTATTCCCAGCGGTATGACTCTTCTAAGGCTCGCTGCGATCCAGTATGTGGCTGCAAATGTTCCGAGCCACACCATCCAGTCTAAGAAATCCGGATACCCTTTCTTCCGGCTTAACAATGCTCCGCTTTGATTCATCAAGACTTCAATCAGCACAAAAGCTGTAATCACAGTCACCTCCAACGGAGCATGGAAGATTTTTTCATTTCCTGTCTGAAAAGTCTTGAAGCAAGGATATAGCCATGCCGCAGCCGCTACAACCAGCATCCACAACAAAATTGTATGATTCATTTCATCTGGTGCGTAATACGAATCTGGATTTCCGATTTTATAATCATTGATATACTCCTTCAGATTCTCCGTTGACATTGCAAACAAGTATGTTCGGTTCTTCGGTGTCTGCAAGGTTACTTCCTCATAATCCTCATCCGTATCAGGATAAATCGTCACTTCACAATGAGACAGCCAGCTGTCCTGAAAATAATTCCCGATAAGCTTTCTCATGGTTACCGTCTGTTCTTTTGCATAATCACTTTTCTTAATGTTGACACTTGGTTTCCCATTTGCATCATACGAAATAATCATTCCAAGGGCATAATTTTTTAGATTGCTTTCTGTCAGATTCTTCCCTGAACTGACCGTACTTTTTTCAACATCACCGCCATTTTCATCAAGCACCCGATAGTCCAGGTAAGAATTCAAATGTGAATACTCTGACATTTCTGCATTGTAAGAATCATACAGAGATTTTTCAACATCATCTGCGTACTTTCTTCCACTTTCTGTATTATAGAGCAGATACGTACTCTCCAGAAAATGTCCCAGAAAATCTGACGATTTCTCTGCATTTTTAAATGCTTTTGTCTTCGTCTCAGTTTTCATCTGATACCAGCCAAAATACCCGGTCATCATTGCCAATGATGGAATCAATATTGTAATCATGATAAAAAATATAGCTAATTTATGCCTGTTTTTCAATTTTGTATCCAACTCCCCACACCACCTTCAAATATTTTGGTTCCTTCGGGTTAATCTCAATTTTCTCACGAATATTCCGCACATGCACCATGATCGTGTCTGTGTTGACTGCACGTTCATTCCACACACGTTCATAAATCTCGTCTGCAGAGAACACCCTTCCAGGATTCTTCATTAACAATAATAAAATTTTATATTCCATCGGAGTGACTTTTACAAGCTCCCCATCCACACGAACTTCCACTCGTTCTTCATCTAGTTCAAGACCTCCGATCACGTGAATGTTTTGCGTCTTTTCTTTGTCTCCTAATTTTTCCATAAATCTCCGGTATCTGCGAAGCTGTGAATTTACTCTTGCAAGCAGCTCTAATGGAGTAAATGGTTTTGTTACATAATCATCAGCTCCCATATTAAGCCCCATGATTTTATCCACTTCTTCTGATTTTGCAGACAGAAAAATCACCGGAAAATCGTATTTTTCCCGAAGCTTTACCGTCATCTGGATCCCGTCCATTCTTGGCATCATCACATCCACAATTGCCAGATGGATTTCTTCCTTCTCAATTACTTCCAGTCCCTCAACTCCGTCTGCCGCCTGGAATACTACATATCCCTGGCTTTTCAAATATATCTCAACACCCTCTCGGATTTCCTTATCGTCTTCAACGATCAGCACATGATTCATTTCCATACTCTTATATACCTCTCACTTTCCCATACTTTTGCTGCCTTTCCAAGTATACCATATCCGGCACCTCCTTTTCGCTTTTCTTTCATTTTAACTTTAAAATGTTTTCTTATGTTTATGCTTCATAAGTTCTTTTCTTTTTATATTGTAAATAGCATAAAATGTAATCTTAAAAAACAGCATGCAAAAATTCGAAAGATTTTCTAAAGATTCTACAATTGAATTTCTCGCTTTAACGTACTATACTGATTTTATATATTTCGATTGCTATGAGGTTCGTCTGTTTTCATAATCTCATTGCTATCATACCTATAAAAATAATATGAGGTGAATTTATGCATAAAGAATTCTTAATGGGTAATGCCGCCATCGCGCTCGGCGCTGTAGCTGCCAGTGTAAATGTGGTCGCAGGTTACCCAGGAACACCTTCTACCGAGGTTCTTGAGACGGTCGCAAAATACCGCCCGGATGATGTCTATGTAGAATGGTCTGTCAATGAAAAATCCGCTATGGAACTGGCTGCCGGCGCTGCTTACGCCGGAGCGCGTTCTCTCGTCACTATGAAGCAGGTCGGTTTAAATGTTGCATCTGATCCACTTATGAGTTTGGAATATGTTGGAGTCAAAGGTGGCATGGTCATTCTCGTTGCCGATGATCCGGGACCGATTTCTTCCCAGACCGAGCAGGATACAAGACATTTTTCCAGATTTTCCAAGCTCCCTTGTTTCGACCCTTCTTCCGCCCAGGAAGCTTATGAGATGATTCAAGAAGCATTTGAATACTCCGAAAAATATAAAACACCGGTATTCCTCCGTCCGACCACAAGAGTCTGTCATGGCTATGCAACCATCGAGATCAAGGATAAATCCGAATACTACCACAACAAACCGGAAGGCTTTATCAAGGATTCCAAGCGCTGGGTCATTTTCCCGAAACTGTCTTTTATGAATCATCAGAAAATTGAAGCCAGGAACAAAGAGCTTTCCGATGTTTTTTCTTCTTATGAAAAGAACAAACTGATTCCGGCTTGTGACAAATATGCCGACTCAAAAAAAGGGATTGCTTCCGGAGGAATCAGCTATACATACGCTATGGAGACATTAAAAGAGACTGGTATGGTACGCCATCTGAAAGTCTCTACACCGCACCCGTTTCCTGAGAAACTGGCAGTCGAGTTCTTAACCGGACTGGACGAAGTGCTCTGTCTGGAAGAATTAGATCCAGTCATCGAACGTGAATTAATTTATATTTGCGGGAAATATCATTTAAATACGAAGATCATTGGCAAGCTGAGCGGTGATACTGCCTGTGCCGGAGAAAATACACGAGACAGCATCTCTAATTATATCCATACATTTCTTGGATTAGACACGTCAAAAGCACAGGAACTTCCAGATCCTCCGGCTCTGCCTGTACGTCCTCCGGTTCTGTGTGCCGGCTGTCCGCACCGGGCTTCTTTCTACGCAGTCAAAACTGCCATGAAAGGTAAGAAAACGATTTTCTGCGGTGACATCGGCTGTTATACACTTGGAAATGCCATGCCTCTTGACATGGTTGATACTTGTCTGTGCATGGGCGCCGGACTCAATATTGCACAGGGCGTAGAAAAAGTAGAACCCGATACCACCTGCTTTGCATTCGTGGGTGATTCTACATTTTTCGCCTCCGCGATCACCGGCGTAGTAAATGCAGTCTACAATCAGGCAAATATGGTACTCGTTGTTCTCGACAACTCTACAACTGCCATGACCGGCCACCAGCCACACCCTGGCACCGGACGGACCGTCATGGGAGAAATTGTCCAGAAAATCAATATTGAACAGGTACTGCGAGGAATTGGTGTCACCGAGATCGAGACCATCAATCCTCTGAAACTGGAAGCTTCTGTTTCTTGTGTTAAACGCATGGCAGAAAAATCCGGCGTAAGAGCAATCATTTTCAAAGCTCCTTGTATTGCCGTTACCAAGCCAAAAGCTCCGCTTCATGTCGATCAGGATTCCTGTATCGGCTGTAAAAAATGTATCCGTGATCTGGGCTGTCCGGCGATTGTGATGAATGATGGAAAAATCTGTATTGACGCTTCTATGTGTACCGGCTGTCATCTTTGCAGCCAGGTGTGCCCGGTCTGTGCAATTGCAGGAGGTGACGATCATGAATAATATCGTAAATAATACAACTACAGCAAATGTTATAAACACTTCCGATATCGCAACAAACAGAAATATTGTTCTGTGTGGTGTCGGCGGTCAGGGAACTGTCCTCGCCTCCAAGCTCCTTGCAGCAGCAGCTATGAGCAAAGACATTCCTGTCATGAGTGCTGAAACCATCGGTATGGCACAACGTGGCGGCAGCGTTTTCAGTCATTTGCGTATGGGAAAAAATCTATATTCCCCAATGATCAAAACCGGAACTGCCGATCTTATTATTGGCTTTGAACCTGGAGAGACGGTACGAATGCTGCCTTACCTGAAAGAACATGGGCAGGTTGTCGTCAGTACCCACGCGATCAAACCAGTTACCGCAACACTAAGCGGCTCTTCCTACGACGCGCCTCCGATGATCGATTATCTGAAGAAACATGTGGAAAATCTGACTCTTATCGATGCAGATACTATCTGCCGGGAAATCGGTTCTCAGAAAGTATTGAACATGGTACTTTTAGGTGCAGCTATCCGCACCGGAGTTTTAGATTTTTCCCTTGAGGAAATAGAAGAAGTAATGAAAAAGACCTTGCCGGAGAAATTCCATGAAATGAATTTAAAAGCACTACGTTACGCATAAATTATATAACATAGAAAGGATTTATCACTATGCAGATTTCATCAAATCAAATTGCACAAGTTAACCAGCAGATTCAGGCTTTATTAAATGCCAATAATTTCTATGGGAAAAAATTAAAAGAAGCTGGCGTATCCAGCATTCAGTCCGCAGAAGATTTCGAAAATCTTCCATTTTCTGAAAAGAATGATTTAAGAAACGCTTACCCACTTGGACTTATGACTGCTCCTGAAGAAAAAATTGTTCGAATCCACTCTTCTTCCGGAACAACCGGGCTTCCGGTCATTATTCCATATACAGCAAAAGATGTGGATGACTGGGCAATCATGTTCAAGCGCTGCTACGAAATGGCAGGCATGACGAACATGGATCGTATTCAGATCACACCGGGATATGGACTGTGGACTGCCGGAATCGGTTTTCAGGCCGGCGCTGAAAAACTGGGCGCTATGGTCGTTCCTATGGGACCCGGAAACACAGACAAACAGCTTCAGATGATGATGGATATGAAGACAACTGTTCTTGGTTCCACTTCTTCCTATGCACTTCTTCTGGCAGAGGAAATCGAGAAACGTGGAATTAAAGATAAGATTCACTTAAAAAAGGGAATCATTGGCTCCGAGCGTTGGGGCGAAAAAATGAGAAACCGCATCAAGAGAGAGCTTGGAATTGAGATTTACGATATCTACGGTCTGACTGAGATTTACGGTCCAGGAATCGGAATCAGCTGCTCACATGACTGTGGTATGCATTACTGGGACGATTACATTTACATTGAAATCATTGATCCGGTAACTGGAAAAGTCCTGCCGGACGGAGAACTTGGCGAAATCGTCATCACGACTCTTGTAAAAGAAGGTGCACCTCTGATCCGTTACCGCACTCATGACCTGTCACGTATCATTCCGGGAGAATGTCCTTGTGGAAGCAAATTCCCACGTCTTGATACAATCATGGGACGTACTGATGACATGATGAAGATTAAAGGTGTCAATGTATTCCCAAGTCAGATTGAGGAGATTCTGAAAGAATTCTCTGAAGTTTCCAGCGAATATCAGATTCGCATCTCACATCTGGACGGAAAAGATACCATGCGTATCTATGTTGAGACAAATGGAACAGTAGACTTCCAGGATCTGAGCAAACGAATTGCTTCCGTAGTTAAGAGCCGCATCGGATTCACACCACTTGTAAAAGTCGTTGAGATTGGACTGCTTCCGAGAAGTGAGAAGAAGACGAAACGTGTGATTGATGAGAGGTATGAGTAAATTCAAGAATGTCACGTCATAATATATAAGCCGTCTGCCATCGCTATGCTCCGAGTATATAACATTTCGATAAGCCACTTAAAACTGTAATCATGTTCAGCATTAGCTTCCATGATTACATATGTCTTATCTCCATTATACTCAAGTCGCATAGCGATGGCAGACGGCTTTTTTATTATCCACTACGTTAAATTATATTTTACTCATTGAAAAGCAAGATGTAATTCGATATAATTCTGAATCCAGAAAGGAAAATCAAGTTATTAATTATTTCTTCAGGTCGTCTTCACCGAAGCTGTATGGCAAGAGTTCACGCATGGTGAGGATCTTTTCTTCTTTGTCGTTGGCGATGAGGATTGGTGTGTCTGGCAGGAGAAGTTCACTTAGTACCTGGCGGCAGGCTCCGCAAGGCATGGTGAGTTTTTCTGCATGGGTAGTAATTGCCATGGCTTTGATATCTTCTTTCCGATAGCCTCTGGAATATGCTGCAAATATGGCGCTTCGTTCTGCGCAATTTGAAAGTCCGTATGATGCATTTTCGACATTGGAACCGGTTATATATTGCCCGTCAGTTAATTCAACGCATGCTCCGACTTTAAAATCAGAATATGGTGCATAGGCATTATCGATAGCATTCATGGCATATATTTTCAATTTATTGCTCTTCTTCGTCCTTCTTTTTCCGGTCATGGATTCTACCCTGAGGCGGAATACCGCTGTCATTGGAATCACTTTTTCATTGAACGGAAAATCTTCTCTCCGGTACTGCTTCATTAATATCCTTAATGCCTCGTACTTTTCTTCTTCGTTAAGCATCTCGATATATCCCTGACCAATTACACTTTCATACTCCATGGTGCAGTTTCCCTGAGCTTTATCCAAAATCAACTGATGTCCACAGTCCATTTCGAAAGATGCCCGGTTGTCTTTTTCTATTAACTCGTATTTTTTTCCTTCCAGTGCCCCGTGAAAATAAAGTACCGGCATATCATTTTCTACCTGAAGTCCAAAGTTAAGCGGAACGATGTATGGATAATCTCCATCATGAAGTGCTATCCTGCACACATCACATTTTCTCATTACTTCTAATATCTCCTGTTTATCTGTAATCTCTCTGTCTCTTCGTCTCATAAAATCATACCTTTCAATTATTTTTGTGAATAATTCAAGAATGCCTCAATTTTAATATAATCATAGTAACATATATAAAAAGTATCTTCCAGTTTCATAATATTAGACTTTCCACATCCGGTAAATATAATGATACTTCATGCCATCCTGCCGGAGGCTTTTTAGTATAATAGGAAATGCGATTTCCTATTATACTAAGAAAATACGGCAGGATCACCCCGCCGTATTTTTACGTGTCTTTATTTGTTTTGATCCTAAAATCTTACGATTCTATTTTATGATTTTTACTCAGCTTTTTTTGCTGTCATCTTAGGTCTTACTACGAAGATTACAAGTACAAGACCGATTACTGCTACGATTGCTGCAAGACGGAATACTGAATTCACACCATTCTGAATATATGCAACATTTGTAGGATCTGCTGCTGTACTTAAGTTGTAAGCAGCCCCGAATACTGCTGCTGCAATTGTGTTTGCAAGTGAGTTTACGAAGTTTACAAGTGATGTACCTACACCCATGTCAGCCGGCTGTAATGTTGCCTGTGCACTTGGTGTGATAGATACGGAACGATAACTCTCAGCAATACCTGTGATCGCCAGTGCTACAAAATAAATGATGATTGATGTACTTGGTGTTGTAAATCCCATAACTGCCATTGGCACTGCTACGAATAATGTTCCAACTACCATAGCTTTCCAAGCATTAGATACTTTCTTACCAACCCATACACCTGCCATTGTTGGCAGGAAGATTGTGATGATCGTACGTGGCATCTGAAGAGCTCCTGCTGCACTTGTGGAAGCTCCCATAACTTTCATAGCTCCGATTGGTGCGTATACGTTCATAGCACTCTGATAGAAGTAGCAGATAAATCCAATAATCAGAAGTACTGTGTACTGTGAGTTTTTGAACAGTTTCAGAGGAATCAGCGGCTCTGCTGATTTTCCTTCAATTTTTACAAGTACAACTAATGCTACGATACCGATTACGAAACCTGCGATAATCATCGGATTTCCCCATCCCATAGATGAACCGAAGTTCAAGGCAAGAAGAATACCTGCAAGTGCTACTACAAGTGCGATGATACCAGGAACATCAATTGCAACTTTTCCTTCTCTCTTAACATTTGGCATATTCATACCAATTAGTACAACTCCAAGAATAAGTGGTACTGCAGGCATAAGGATAGCAACTTTTAAAAGTCCCATATCTGTCAGGATCCCTGCGATAATACTTCCACCGAATCCTCCGACAGCGATTGCTGTTGCCAGCATACCCATTGCCTTTGGAACATCTTTTCTCTCATTGATCAGACCAGCAATGATGTATGGAGCTGCTGTAAATGCACCCTGTGCAAATCCGATTAAGAGACGAAGAATCATAAGTGGTACTAAGGAACGTACAAATGCAAATGCAATACCGCATACTGCGCAGATGATTCCAGGAATCACTACAATATTTCTACGTCCGATTAAGTCTCCAAGCTTTCCACCAATAGGAGTCATAATAGACACTCCCATTCCGGCAAAAATAGAAAACAGGGATACATATCCCATTGCGTTAACACTCTCCAGAATTGGAGATGTCAGTGTCGCAAATACGAGTCCATACATTGCTACGGAAAGCATCATACAGATACATCCAATCTGAACTGCATTCTTTTTGCCCTTCGGAAGCGGAATTGCTACCTGTGGCTGTGTTTGTTGTTGTTCGTTTGCCATGATAATTACTCCTTTTCTCTCATTTTTCTTTAGATTTATTTATTTGTTATTTTTTAACCACTGAGTTGCGCAGTATGCCAGACAGCTTGGTCCGATCGGGCATACACCCTCATTAAACTGAACCTTTGGATTGTGAGCTCCGTACTGGCCTCTCTCATCCGTATATCCTGCTGACAGATACATAAATGTTGATGGAACCTTTTCTGCGATTGATGCAAAATCCTCTGAAGCACTTGCAGAAATTCCCGGATAAGGCATCATTCCCGGAATATTCATTTCCTTCATGTATCCTACAAATTCATCTGTAAGTTTTGGATCACAAATAAGCGGCGGTACTTCTGAAAGCATTGTAATCTCAGCAGTTCCCCCATAACTTTCTGCTGTCTTTGTTGCAACCTCTTTCATTCTGCGGACCATAAGCTCTCTTGCCTGCTTATCATTACTTCTGATTGTTCCTTTCAGTGTTGCAACATCCGGAATAATATTCTCAGCTGTTCCACCCTGGAACTGACCTACTGTCATAACGCATGCTTTGGTAGGATCAACCTCTCTTGCCATGATAGCTTCTAATGCAAGATATACATGAACTCCAATGTTGATCGGATCGATAGAATTCTGTGGATAAGCTCCGTGAGAACCTTTTCCTTTGATATCGATCTGGAATCCATCTACAGAATACATCATAGTTCCGTTGTCATTATACATATAGATTCCTACCGGCATTTTTCCTGCTGCCACATGATAAGCAAGGGCTGCATCTACCTTCGGATTCTCTAAAATACCATTTTCAATCATATTCTTGCTTCCCAGGAAGTTCTCCTCAGCCGGCTGGAACATAAATTTAACTGTTCCTTCCAGTTCAGACTCATTCTCTTTAAGCATCTTAGCTGCTGTAAGAAGCATAGCTGCATGGAAGTCATGTCCACATGCGTGAGCTTCTTTTCCTGTTGGACATGCAAATGGTTCTCCACTTTCTTCCGGCATCGGAAGAGCATCCATGTCTGCACGAAGCATAATACATTTTCCGCCGTGACCTAATGTCGCGGTAACTCCATAACCACACTCCTTAGGTTCCAGCCCATACTCAGTAAGCTTTTTCATAACATATGCCTTTGCTTTTGGCATATCAAGACCAACCTCTGCATTTGTGTGGAAGTAGCGGCGATTTGCAATCGTTTCTTCGTTGAGCTCCTGAGCTCTTTCATAATAGTTCATATTGGTTCCTCCTTTTTATATGGACACGTAAATATACATTTACGCAAAACAAGGGGCAGACTCATGCCTTACATGTTCTTACCCCTTTGTAACCTGATTCAGCTGTGTGAAATTACTCCCATTTATTTTATTCACAACAGTCACCTTTTCCCTTCAAACCAATCTTAATTTCTGTAAATGTCATTTATGGAACATATCCAGCACATTTCCGGAACACTTCAAGAACATTTACAGAATACTTATGGAATATTTATGGCATAATTATAGCAATGCTTAATAAAATCGTCAATCATTTTTACACTATATTTGATAATTTTAATCAGTGATTAACATTTTGTGCAATTATCCCATATTTAAATCAAAAAAACTGTGCAATATTTCATTTAGTCACTTGAATTATGCACACATTTCAATTAGAATATACAAGGGAGGCGAGTACTATGAAACAAAAAATCGTGATTATTACAAGTAAATACCTTCATCCTTTTGTTGAAAAGGCATTTGAAGATTTTAAAGAAGACTGTACTGTGACCATTGCAGATTATACGAATTTTGATCACATTACAGATATTTATAGAAAATATGAAAAAACTGCTGATGGATTTATGATAAGCGGAACGACTGCCATGGCAGCAATCGAACATCATATTGGGGAATTCCAGAAACCAGTCATCTCCTTTCATGCTGACCTGATTTCTTTTTACCATGCCCTGGTCAAGCTTTTTCTTGAGCGGAGAGACCTGGATCCGACAAGATGTATTTTCGACTTTATGCTTCCAATCGTAAAAGATCCTGAGCACCCGGTTGAAGCCACTGCCGATTATCTGATTCATGAAATGGATCTTAATAATCTTGCTTTAACAATGGATAAATGGGCTAGCCAAAGTACAATCGGTGATTTTTCAATGGTGGAGATGAACATTGCACTTCGGACAATCGAACTTTGGGAAGCCGGCAAGATTGATATGGTATTGTGCGCTTACAGCAGCACCATGCCGCTTTTGGACGAGAAAGGCGTTCCGAACTACTTCCTATATCCGGTAAAAAATCAGCTGGAGTCCCAGATCAAAGAACTTCTTGCACAGATTAAACTGGAAAAATACAGAGAAAATCTTCCGGTTGCAATTGCAATTGCTGACCGCAATAAAACTTCCGGCGAAAAATCTGATGACAGTGTTCAGGATGCTGTCCAGAAAGTTGCAAAAGCCCTTCTGATCGATGCAGTATTTCAGGCTGAATCTGAAATTTATTATATTTATACTACTCATCGTGTCGCAGCTATGCTGACAAAGAATTTTGAGGTAGAATATCTGGATTCTGCATTAAAAGATGACTATGGTATTTCAACAGCAATTGGATATGGTATTGGAAACAGTATTACCGAAGCAAAGAAGCATGCCGAAAATGCATTGCGTGAATCCTGGAGTTCAACCGGAAGCTTCGTCATGAATGAGTCAAACCAGATTATCGGACCGCTTGGTTCTTCCCAGCTTCCGAGTTTCCAGCAGAATCTTCCAGACGATATCTTTCAGATTGCCGAGAAATGTAAGTTATCTACACTTACAATCCAGAAGCTGATATCAATTGTTAAGATGAATGGATCTTATGAAATAACTACAAATGAACTGGCAAATCACCTTGGTGTTACTGTCCGTAATGCCAACCGTATCCTGCGCAATCTTGAAAATGGCGGCGCTGCCACGATTGCACATACCCGTTCCACTGCTTCAAAAGGTCGTCCAGTTAAAGTATATCGCTTAAACTTATAAAAAGTATAGGAGCAAAACTGTCAAAATTACAGATTGCTCCTTTTTATTTATGTGAAACAGACATAGTAAAAGCGGATACCAACCATTTTATTGATATCCGCCCCTACTGTGTTGGTTCAATCATCTTCAATTGTTCCTTTCTCTTTTTCATTCTTTAATCTTCTGTGTTCGGTGGTCCGTACCTTCCTTTCATAATCTAGGGGGGAGTATCAGTACTAAACTTATCTGCTTTTTCTTTCCCGATACACTTCAAATAACTTTATGAATATTTACAACTCGCGTTTGTCTTATATTTCATATCTGTTATTTGATGGTTTTATATTAACACGCGCGAGTTATTTTGTCAATATATTTGATTATTTTATTTGTATTTTTTATCTATTCGTTTTTATCTTTACTATTTTCAGAATTCTCTTATACTAAAGTCCTTACTTCAATCATATTTCCGTCCAGATCATAAAAACGCACAACCTTCTGTCCCCAACTATAAGTCATCAGTTGGTTTACATATTTGATGTCCGGATATAACTTTTCCAACTTTTCTACAAATGCTTCTATATCTGATTCTTCAAAATAAATTTCACAGGCATTATTTTCCGGAATGACTTCCTTTTCCAGAAAGCTTTTCCAGATTTTTTCGTCCTGAAGGACGAGCCCTTCTGTCAGAACCACATTTCCATCATTGTCCAGTATCGTATCCAGACCAAATAAATCATGATAAAATTTTTTAGATTTTTCGATATCCTTTACAACAATCAACACATTTCTCAGCTTCATACACTTCTCCCCTGTTCTGTCATACGGATTTTCTTCACACTGTTATAAAATGAATCCTTCTTCTTTTGAACGTTTATATTTTTCAAAAGAAAATTTCCTTTACTCCGGTTTGATAATTCGAATCAGTCCCTTATCCAACATAAGCGTCCTATTCCATGGATTCAAAATCACCCCTTTAATCTCCGGTACTGTAAGCGCTGCATCAAATAGTTTATCTATATCTACAAGAAATGTCGATTTTACACTGTCTGCACCTTTCATTTCTTCATTAAAACTTGTAAACGCATACCACCAGTTTGCACCGTCGGAAGTCTGAATCATCTTCAGATTCATTTGCGTAGTTCCAATAGATGGCTCAACCGCTACGATTACCTGCCCTGAGTCCTTCATACGTCTTCGAATCACAGTCAGCGTATGTGCAAGCTGCTCCTGAGTCGCTTCCTTTTGCAAAGCTTGTATTGCCACCTCTATCTTTTCATTTCCTTGCAATGTTTCATCCTGTCTATCCATAAATATTTCTCCGCTTATTCTAGTTTCCCTTTTCTTTTAATTTCAATAGTTTTTCAACATCTTCCAAAATTCTTCAAAGTTCTCTGCAATCCAGTAGACATTTCCTTCATCATTTGATTCTTCTTTAACTTTTCCAAATGATTCCATTTTTCTTCTCCTAAAATAAATCCAGCATATTATCCAGATATATTTCTTCCCTGACATGTAATTGGTACTCCGGCTTTGTCATATAATAAAGCAAAAATTCCAAAATCAAAGCACTTCCGAGGCTCCGTCCTTCGATTTTAAAATTTGAAAATCCCATTGGCAGATAGATATTTTGAATAGCATCAATTCCGATAAACCCCGGATTAGTCATTGCCTTTGAAAAACGGTAACCATGATTTATATCCGGCGCAGTACAGTGATGCTCCAAACTGTTCTCTCCCAGATTCTTGCGGCTGACTGCTTCGTAACAGCGTTTCCTGTCCTTACAGCCAAACCAGCAGCATTCATTACACAAAAATTCCACTTTATCTTTTTGCATCTGGGACAACGTATTTAACTTGTCGAAAGATTTATTCAACCTAAAATCCGGTACAACATACTGAAAATCTTTTCGATTCACTTCATTCAAGAACTGTTCAAAATCTGTCAACACTTTCGTTGTTGACGAGACAAAATACAGCCCAGGATAATTCTTTTTCAAATATTCCAGCAACAAATCTGAATAAACAATTACCCCGTTTTTCTTTACTTTAGTCTCTTTATTTTCCACATTCTTTTCAAATAATGCACAAAGTTCATTACACCTTTTATCCGACAAATGTTCCTCTCTAAGTAATGAATTGCTAAATGTCAGACGGGATGAAATCCCATATTCCTGCATCAATTCCAGAACCTCTTCCGGCTCCTGTTCTCCAAATCCGGCACGGCCGCCACCCCAGATACAGTCCGCCGGGGCTCCGTAAATTGAGCCAATCTCACACCAGTCATAAAAATATTCTCGATGTTTGCGAAATAAAGGCAAAAATTCACGGTACAATTCATAAAATTCGAACAGCCCCGGAAGATGGTAGTATGCTATACTTTTCTTTGTATTATACATTTTTTCCCAGATTCTCCAGCTTCTGAATTGCATCTACATCTTTTGCAAGTTCATCTCTTGCATTTGCATAATAACATTTCTGGAACAGCATATCCCATGACAAATAACTTGCCATGCAATCAAACTGCTTACAAATCAATTCGTATTGTATATTATCTAACGGTGAGCCGCCTACTACAATCAACCCAATCTTTTTTTCTTTTAGCTGCAGTCCGCGGCAATAACATTTATCGATGACCTGTTTCAACTATGCTGTCATTCCCCACCAGTACACAGGTGTTGCAAAAAGAATCATATCTGCTTCCACCAGTTTATTAATCGTTGGATTCGTATCGTCCTGATCCACACAGCCTTTATGACATTGACAGGCACCACAGCCTTTACACGGACTGATATGTAACTTATCCGGAGCAATCACCTCAATTTCATTCTTTTCATCCGCTCCTTTTATAAATGCATTGATTGCTGTCAATGTATTTCCCTTTCTGGCACTTCCATTAATAATCACGATTTTCATAATATCTCTTCCTCCCTCTTATTAATTGCATTTTAATTAATAGTACTTTTTAATTTTTCTGCCAGCTCAATTAATTTTTTTGCTTTAGGATTTATAATCTTTGTATCTTTTATCAACTCATACACTTCCATTGGATACCCCATTTCTGCAATTAGTTTTGCAGTTGGATAAGACATAATCATTGTATCAGGAACTGTTTCCGCTGACTTATCCAAAATCCTGTGAATTGTTTCTTCTTTAGATATAAAATTATCAAACCATTTTTCAATATGTCCTAAAACGGTTTGCAAATTCTCCTTTAGGACTTCCATATCGGTATCATTTTCTATAATCCACCATTCTTCATTCTCTTCTGGCTTCACTCTTTTTCTAATCTGGCAGTCATATTCTTTAAATTTACAATTTGATATCATATCGCTTTTCTCAAAATACACACCTATGTTAATGGTGAACATACAACATTGTGCTGTATTATTTTTATTTCTCTGAATATTGACAATCCGGGCTAATCCGTCAGGACGAAACACCCTGTAATCAGATGCTTCTTTTCTATATCCCAGCGGTTTCAAAATAGCATATAAATATTTCAATAATTCTTTATATTTTTCTTCCATAAATGATTTGTTCCACCCATTCTTTTGCTTCACCCAGCCCATATAGTATATCATGATGATTAAAACATATTAAATAAGACTGCTCACAATCTATAATATAAAATTCAAAACCAAAAGAATCTTCCAATATTTTCTGCAGTTCCTCACCATTCGCAATCCAGAAAGCGTTTTTATCATCAGCTTCATTAAAAAGCATAACACACTCTTTGTCTTTTATATAATCTTGAATCAAGCTCCATGCATTTTCATCTTGAAAATGTGCATTGTTTTTGAAGTTCTCCCATATATAGAGAGCATTTCTTATACAATACTTTTCAATAATCCTCGTCCGTAGACCGCTTACATAATCTAATGGTAACATATATGATTTCAGATGATTATTTAAAATAGCTTCATTTACTTCATTCGCAATATATCCCATGACTCACTCCTTACAAAGCTTCAAAATGATATCTTGGTTTTCCGACGCTCTTCTTTCCGTATTCAATTGCCTCAGTCGGACAATAACAAATGCATGCCATGCAATGCGTACAATTTTTACTCCAGACAGGTTTCTCCTGTTCCAGGTGAATATTATTAAGCGGACACTTTTTTACGCATTGTCCGCAACCGATACAAGAATCATTTGCCTGAAATGCGTTGGCTTTCACAAAAAATTTATAGAAAATAGGATTTACCGGTCCACTCATAAAACGGTCATATAGATTATTACGTGGTGGGCAAAACTCTTTTCCGGCTTTGATATATGCAATGATTTTTTTAATGACAGGTTCTGCTTTTGTTACAATTTTCCATGCTTCTTCTGCTTTTGGCGCATCAAACATGGCAATATAATTCTCCGGCATGAGAATCTGTGCCGTTCCCATATATTGAAATTTCTTTTGTTCTGAAAGCTCCCGATTGTAGTTTGCTGCATTTCCTATCTCACTGCCACAATTCATAACAAACCAGATACGTTTTCCACCAATGAATTCCGTTTTATCAATCCACTCTGATACAATTCTTGGAATACGCCAGGCATAAGTCGGTGTCACAATAATCACATCTCTGCCAGTCTGCAATGGCGATGTATCATTTTCTTTTATTTTCATGTTTAAATCTACTGCATTTTCCTGTATTGCCTCGGCAATCCGTTTTGCAATATATTTACTGTTTCCTGTTCCTGAAAAATAAAGAACCAAAATATAGCTCCTCCAAATCCTGATATTTTGTAACTATTCTGCGTCAGCTCCTACAAATATTTCACGATATCTTCCAGTTTTCGCTTCGGTACTACATAATCTTTATTCTCATCGAGATAATATTTGATATTTTCGTCTTTTGCGTCTTCCATTTTGCTTGTATGACTCGGATAACCAAATGCTACAACTGTATGAAGCTTCTGTTCTTCTTTAAGTCCAAACATATTGGAAAGTTCTGCTTTATCACAAGCCCCAATGATACAGCTTCCTACTCCATGGTTCCATGCCGCCAATGTCATATTGCTGATTGCCAGTCCGGCATCTGTATCACAATATTGCCCCCGGTTAATATTCTCATTTTCTATAATTCCTATGAATAAGACCGGTTCTTCCCCGGCTTTCGGCTGCCCTTCCTC
Source organism: Dorea sp. AGR2135 (assembly GCF_000420885.1). Lineage (NCBI taxonomy): Bacteria > Bacillati > Bacillota > Clostridia > Lachnospirales > Lachnospiraceae > Dorea > Dorea sp. AGR2135. The sequence continues at coordinate 29,641 of NZ_ATVU01000010.1, forward strand.
TTTCGGAAGATAACCTGCCCATTTCGTATATTCAAATACTTCTTTTACCTTCTCCTGCGACTTCACAACAACATAGCTTAATGGCTGTAAATTTGCCGCACTTGACGCATAGCGGGCTGCAGTCAGCATTTCATCAATGATCTCATCCGATATTGGCTTCTGCTTAAATCTCCGGTAAGTTCTTCTTAGCTTTAATAATTCCATCAATTCCATATTTTTCACCTTCCGCTTTCTTTTTAATTCCGTTCATATATTTTCTTACTTCTTCGAATGACTGGTATCTGATTTTTCTAAGTTTTCAGCAATATTTAATATGTATCTGCACCTCGGGAAACTGGAACAGCCATAAAATTGTTTTCCTGTATTTGCTCCGCGGCGTGCCGTTCGAAGCACAAGTTCTCCGCCACATACCGGACATATAATCTTCCCTGTTGTTGCAGGTATCTCCATTTGCACTTCTTCTAGTATTGTAGGATTCATCATTGCTGGCTCTTCTTCTATTTGCGTCATGACCTTTTGCTCTACAGCCGCTGATTCTGCAACAACGGTTTTAGCATCTACAGCCGCCTCTTCTTTTTCAGTTACTTCCAGCTCTTCCGCTTCGACTAAATCAATTAACTCTTCATATCTGGCAGCGTAATCTTTTCTTTCGCCCGTATCTCTCTCCAACATTTTTTCACCAAATCCAAGCATTTCCTTTTTTGTTGACTTTGGAAGTTTTGACTCAGCATTCATTCTCCGAATGGTCGCAATTAATTGATCTGCCCTTATTACTTGTTCTTTCACTTCTTTTTTCGCATACCTGTCATTTAAGTACGTCTTTTCATTTGCCAACACAACTAATGATTTATGAAATGATGAAAAACTCATTCTAACCATTGCACCCATGACAGCATTCCAGCAAAATCATCAGCTTGCTTGTTACAATCACGAAATCAATCTGTGCTTCCCTGCCATCTTTTGCCCGGATACAGATATCCTGCAATACAACCAAATCCAGATTACTATTTTTTAATTCATAAAGAACTTTCTTCTCTCCATCAATTCCTGCTTTTGTGAGAATTATTTCTTTCTGAATATTCTCTTTTACTTTCCCAGTCGCTCTTGGAAGTAACTCTTCCAGTTTTGCCAAATGCTCCTCTGCACTGTTTGACTCCTTTAAAATTATAATTTCCGGCTTTGAAAAAATCCCCATAACTCTTTCCTTTATCTAATGTTTACTTCATAATAAATAATTTTATCATTTTCTCATATGATTTACAATCCATATATACTGTATTAAGTTTTTATTGTCTATCAAGAAATATTAGTACATATGAAGAATTTATGATTATATTAACAGTTTGTAGTTTACTCATCGCAATTCTGAATTGTACATATAGAAAATAGCATCTTAAGCTCCTGCAAAGCTTAAGATGCTATTTCTAACTAATCATTACTTAACTTATTTCTGCACAATATTTATATCTACTCAAAAATGTTGATTTTACGCTGTTTTTCTCTATCTATCTTCTGATTTACTCCATTTTTACTCCAATTTTAAGCCAATATTTTCAGTTCGGCTACTTCTTCTTTTTTCTTTTCTTCTGAGACGTGCGTGTATAAATCAGTTGTCATTGCTAATGTGGAGTGACCTAAGAGTTTCTGCACTACCTGTTGGTCTACTCCATTTTCATAACACCTTGTAGCGTATGTATGTCGCAGAGTGTGACAGGTAAACAGTTCAAATATCTTCGGCTCTCTCTTTTCTTCCTTTGCCAATTCAATCTCTATTACATTGATTTTTGCCACATAGTCTTTGATTGCACTATTGACGTTGTAATAATAAACGGGCGAACCGTCCGAACAGGTAAATACCAAGTTTTGAAATTCTTTATGCTGTTTCCATATCGAGCGTTTCCACATCTTCTGCTCTGTCTGCTTTATCTTCTGATTTTGTAAAATCTCATACACTTCATCTGTCATAGGAATAACACGATTACTGGATATGGTTTTTGCAGTTGTGTAGGAAAACTTTGAACCCTCGACGGGACTGGAAGCCTTTGAATAATGAATTGTCTTATTGATTGTAATTTCTCTTTTTTCAAAGTCACAATCTTCCCATTTCAGCCCAAGCACTTCTCCAATCCGACAACCTGTTGTCACAGCAAATTTCAGAACATTGATATGTATATAAGAAGAAGCAAATGTAAAGAATTTCTTCTGTTCCTCTCTTGTTAATACACGTCTTTCTTTTTTCACTTTTGGGGGCATTTCCACAGCAATACAGGGATTTTTTCTAATATATTCACTCAATACTGCTTTATCAAACATATCACTCAGCATAAATCTGATGTTCGACACCGTTCCATGTGCAAGACCGCTATCTATCAATTCATTTATGAATTTTTGAACATGATATGTTTTAATGTCCTGCAAATACATCTTTCCGATAGAGTTCTTCACTCTTGCGTTATAGTAACTGTGATTTTTATATATCGTAGTCATTTTAACTGTTTTCTTCTTATACAACTCCGTCCACGTTACATACCATGCGTTTAAAGTGATACTTTCGCCGTTGCCATTCAAACCATGTTCATCTTCATAAACCGCTTCTCGCAACTTCCGTTTTAATTCATTCAGTTTAAAATCATAAAGCGTTTTACGTTTTCCTGTTTTACTTGTAAATCTTGCAATATAGCGTCCATCTGCTCTCTGTGAAATTCCCTTACCGAGTTCTTTTCCTTTTAAATCTTTACCCATACCAACTTTCCTTTCTTCTACTGAAAGAAATATGGTAAAGTAAATATTTCAATTTTCATTATATCCACACCCCATTTTCTTTTCAAGCCCTTTTGCATTGATATTCCAGCCATTCATCAAGTAATTTCTTATTTGCATACAACCGATTACCAATGCGTACTGTAAATCTATTTTTCGGATTGTTCAACAGTTCTCTTGCCTTTGTTTTCCCAATCCCCATATACTCACAAAATTCATTTATATTTAGTAATGCTTTCTCGATACGATTACCCCTTTTCCTCTAATTTTCTTGCTTTTATGTAATCATCATACAACTGCTTCTGTGTGATATTCATTTCTCCATTTGCTACGAGATTACCGATATAATCTCTCTGCTCTATCTTCCCAACCTCTGCAAACAGCTTCAAAGACGGGGCAACATACTTTTCCAACCACTCCCATACCTTTTGCAGACTTTTCTTCTGTGGTTGCATGGTAAGTTTCACCTTGCCTATATTTTTCATCAGTTCCGCCCACGCTTGATAGGTTGGATAAAGCCTTTTTCGTGTTGTCATGCTGTCTGTCGGCTTTTCTAAAAATCGTATTTTGCTGTTCAACGCTTCCATTGCCAGTCCTGCCACATCTCTATATCTCAATAATTCCTGTACTACACTTACCGCCATTTCCTGCCGAAATCTCAACTCATATCTATTCCAATTTTCGTCTAATTCTGTTCCATACTTTTTATTCTGTTCATATCCCTTTTCATAAAATACCAATCTCAAATTACTGGCTGAACTGCCGAGATAAAGACTACCACCTTTACTCTGAAACACTTCTTCTTTCAGTTCTCCCGAGTCGTGAAAATCTATCTCCCTTAGTTTTGTGGAAAGCAATCCCTCTTTTGTCCGTACAATCAAATCGGGAATACTCAAATAAGGTTTTCTATCATCTATCGCCAAATCAATCCGAGGAACATTGATATGATACTGACAAACTCTGTTCAAGAAATCAAACCATGTTTCCTCATTGAGTTGTAAAAAATTCTCATAGTTGCGACAGCCTTTCCCACTCATCAAAATCTGAAAGCCTTGATACTGTGCGTTTCCTGTCGGCTTTAGCACTTTGATATTATCGAAGATTGCCACAACCTCATGTCCTGCAATCCCCTTTTCATAGCCTGTTACGGTCATAAGTTCCAATGGTATTCTCAGTACATCTTCTATAACTGCTTCTAACGGAACTTCCTTAATGGTTATCTGACACCAGTCTATCAAGGCACTTAATGCTTCTTTCTGTCGTATTACTCCCCTGTTAGTATAGGGGAGTTCTGGAAGAAAACTCCCGCTTCTTTCTTCCAAAATTACCATACCTCCTCTCTGCAATAGCGTTGCCATTGCCCTGCCCTCAACCTGCCGTTTGGTACGTCAGAACGAGGGCAGGAACTTTGACCGCCTACATATTTTTGTTTGGAACAGGGCGGATACCCTTACAGGTAATCTTCTCCACTAATACAGGAAAGTTTCCTCTCTGCACATAGGGGGCATATACTGGTTCTTCCAGTTCCACCACCGCATAAGGCTCAATCTTCGGAAGTTCCGTTGCTTCCAAGCGAATATCCACGCTGTTCCCAAGCTTCATGCTTCCAAGATGAAGTTTTAAGGCTTCCACTTCCTCTGTTTTCTTCTTACTGTCTTTATCATAACGGTAACAGTTATCCGCACCCATGAAACGAAGTTCTCCAAAGGCTTCTTTTACCTGTTCTTTTGTCAATGTAATCTGCATACACATTCCTTTCTCCCCGTTGAACCGATAGGTCAGTTTCTCATATTTTCATTTTCCTATTACGACGTCGTTTTTAGTTCAGTTATTTCTGAACTTGATTGTATATTAGCACAGTTATATTCGTTTTGCAATAGTAAGTTTAGTTTTTTATAAACTTTTTGTTTTCTTTTTTCTGAACTTGTGGTATAGTGTACTTAGACGATACGATATGAGAAGTTATAACGAGATATGGAAAGAGAGGGTTTTTCAGATGAATACAATCGCAGAACGGATTAAATTTGCCATGAAAGCAAAAAACAAGAAACAGGTGGATATAGTCAAAGATACAGGTATCAGCAAAGGGGCGTTCAGTTCCTATCTTTCGGGACAGTACAACCCGAAAGCCGATAAAATGGAACTGATTGCCGACTCTTTAGATGTAGACTTGCGGTGGCTTTACGGACAAAATGTGCCTATGGAACATACAAGCCAAAATGACAATGCTCTGCAATATGTCTTTTACAACAACTCCTGTTCCGAGTATCTTCTTGATAATTTAGACGATATATATATTGCCATGATGACGCAGTATACCGCCCTTATTCCACGCTTTTATGTTCTTGTCAATCGTGCTGGAAATGCAATGCACATACTGCCATTATTTTTGAAAGAGGATAGTTCCCAATTCTATGAATGTCCGTCTGATTTCTTCTATTCCGACAGGCATACCATTTTTACAAGAGATTTTGAAAGTATTCACATGATATTAACAACAGCCACGATTTACTATTATGGAATTGATACAAAGAGTTATGAACCGAAAGTTACCATGCTTTCCTACTCACAGGCTGACGACTGCTTTTATATCGACAACGGAATACACGACGGTCACATCAAGGCATTTGAGAAAGAACTGACGAAAGAAGCACTTTACTTAAAACATAACGCCCAGTAACAGACAAGAGGACTTGCAAGGTTTCTGACCTTGCAAGTCCTCTGCTGTATCATGGTGCTGTTGGCTGTGTCCGTTCCGTCAAGGACTGCCCTACGGCGTATCGGCTTCGCCTTGTTCCTTGACCTCACTAGGTATAGACAAACTGGAATACGTTTAATCATTCTTACACATTTATTGTGTTTATTTGAATAACGCAAACAAAAGTACACAATAATGTAGTAATATTTATAAAAATATTACTAATTTTTTTATTCTTACAACGAGAGCCAATGCTGATAATGATAAATATAACACTTAAAATCAGAAAAAACAAATTCCATAAGTTCAAATGATACATAGGAGTACCTTTTATAAATCTTGACACCAAATTACTAATATCCCCCAATAAAATAAGCACAGTTAAAGTTGTATCCGCAATATACGATATAAAAGCAAATCGTTTAAACTTTTTGTAAGACCATATAGCTACCGACAAAATCAACAATAGAATAGGAAATGAATAAATAAAAACAAAAAACCACATTAACTTTGTTGATGAACCTATTGCGTCCATTTATACTCCCCTTTCCTCTAAATATAAAATATCTTTACTCTATTATTTTTAGAGCAATTTCTTGAGCAAGACTACTTGAAACTCGTTCTTTTTGCAAACTATCTTCAAGATATACAGCAAAATATTCTCTTTGTTGTCCCTTTTCAGTAAAACCTATAAACCATGCTTCTCCATTTGTGCCAGAACCCGTTTTCCCATATACTTTTTTCTCTTGCTCATCTTCAATTAACATAATTTTCTTTAATATTTCGACATTCTGACTATCATAGAAACTTTTACCTTCAAAAATTTTTAATAAAACCTCTACCTGTTCATATGGCGATATTTTTAAAGATGAACCTAGCCAAAATCCGTTTAATTCTTTGTATGGATTTATATTACTTCCTTCCCATGCAGAAACATCGCAATTACCATACTCCAACTCACTTAGTTCTTTTTTTACTTCTTGTTCCCCCACATTATTTATAATCTGATGAAAATACCATATACAAGATGTCTGAAACGCTTTTTTCAAAGTCAAATTCTCGTTCCATTCCGGATTTGGATATTGAGTTCCATCATAGTTCATAGTGGAAGTTTCATCTTTAATAATATCGTTGTGTAGTCCTATTAATGTAGAGATAATTTTAAAAGTTGAATATGGGGATACTTCTTGTTCTGCCATATCTTTATTGTACAGAGAATACTTGTTTTCTGACGGACTATATAAAACTGCACAACCAGTAATACCATTAAAGTTGCCACTTAAATCAAGTGTTTCTTCCTCATTGCTCTCGCTCACTTTTTCTTCTGTTTTATCATCTGTTTTTGATTGTTCTAATTGATTTGTTTCTATCAACTCCACTTTTTCTTCTCTAGATGAACACCCCGATAACATTATAAAACATATTACTGAAATACAGGTAATCTTGAATAATCTTGACATACTTTCTCCTTACAACTTCCAATTTGTTACATTGTCATAATATCATAATTTGTAAGTATTTACATCATTCCTCATAAAAATAACGCAGACAATATCTCTACTATCTGCGTTATTCCTCTAATGTCTTTTTGAAATATTTACTCCATTTTCTTTCAACTTTTACTCCAAATTTACTCCATCTTAAAAATCTGTTACGATATTTTGCGGTATTCTACGATACCTTTTCTTTGAAGAAAAATGTCTGTAACCCTTGATTTCAAGCCAACTTTTCAATATTTCCAAGCACTTTATTCTGTTGTGAGATTTTCTCTCAAATTATTTCATCACAATATTGATAATCTTCTTCGGAACGTAGATTTCTTTTACGATATTTCCTGTCAGTTTATCTGCGATTGCTTCTTTTCCTGTTGCAATTGCATCGTCTTTGGAAATGTCTGTTGGTACTGAGATGACAGCTTTTGTCTTACCGTTGATCTGTACAGGTACCTGGATTTCGTCATCTTTCATCTCATTCTCATCATATGTCGGCCATCCGGCTTTGAATACGCTGCCTTCGTGTCCTAACTGCTCCCAAAGTTCCTCTGCTACATGAGGTGCAAATGGGGAAAGCAGTACTGCAACTGTTGACAGTGTCTCTTTGTCAATTCCGCCTTCTTTCTTAGCAATCTCGATGAGCTTATTGTTGTGTTCCATGAATGCAGAGATGACTGTATTCAAACTGAAGCTCTCCAGACGTGTCGTTACATCATAGACAAGTTTATGACGCTCTTTGATCATCTCTTTCGAAGCTTTTACATCTGAATCTTTGCTGTCCATAACAAGATTCCACAGACGTTTCAGGAAACGGTTTACTCCATCGATTCCACGGTCATCCCACTCTGCGTCTAACTCCGGTGGTCCTACGAAAAGCTCATACATTCTCAGGGAATCGCATCCATAATCTCTTACAAGATCATCCGGTGATACAACATTTCCCTTAGATTTACTCATCTTGATTCCGTTCTTTCCTGTAATCATTCCCTGGTTGAACAGTTTGTGGAATGGCTCGTCAAAGTCAATGACTCCGATGTCGTTCAGGAATTTTGTATAGAATCTGGAATACAGAAGGTGAAGAACGGCATGCTCTACTCCACCAATGTACATATCTACCGGAAGCATCTCATCCGCTTTTTCTCTGGAAACCAGTTCTTTGTCATTATGATTATCCACATAACGCAGGAAATACCATGATGATCCTGCCCACTGTGGCATTGTATTTGTCTCTCTCTTAGCGTCAGCGCCACACTGTGGACACTTGCAGTTTACCCACTCATCGATTGCAGCAAGCGGTGACTCACCAGTTCCTGTCGGCTCATAGGATTCCACCTCTGGCAGACGAAGTGGCAGTTCTTCTTCCGGTACCGGAACATTTCCACACTTCGGACAATGAACGATCGGAATTGGCTCTCCCCAGTATCTCTGACGTGAGAATACCCAGTCACGCAGCTTGTAGTTTACGGTTGCGCGTCCGATTCCTCTCTCCTCGATGATATGTGGTGCCTCTTTTTTCAGTACAGCAGACTCCATACCATTCCACTCACCGGAATTGATCATTGTTCCGACAGCGTCTGTGTAAGCCTCTGTCATATTCTCGATCTCTTTACCATCTTTTGCAATAACCTGAATGATCGGGATATTGAATTTTCTTGCAAACTCGAAGTCACGGTCGTCATGAGCAGGTACACACATAATAGCTCCTGTACCGTAATCAGCCAGTACATAATCAGATAACCAGATTGGAACCTTTGCTCCATTTAACGGGTTGATCGCATATGTTCCTGTAAATACGCCTGTCTTTTCTTTATCCTGCATACGGTCAACATTAGATTTCATAGATGCATCGTAAATGTATTTTTCTACTGCATCTTTTGTCTCGTCTGTTGCAAGGCTCTTAGCAAGTTCATGCTCCGGAGCCAGTACCATAAATGTTGCTCCGTGAAGTGTATCTGGTCTTGTTGTATAAACTGTGATTTTCTCATCTCTTCCTTCTACTGGGAAATCTACCTCTGCACCGTATGATTTTCCAATCCAGTCAGCCTGCATCTTCTTAACTTTCTCAGGCCAGTCAAGCTTGTCCAGATCATTTAGAAGTCTGTCTGCATATTTTGTGATACGAAGCATCCACTGACGAAGATTCTTCTTTGTAACTTCAGCTCCACAACGCTCACATTTTCCGCCTACAACCTCTTCATTGGCAAGACCTGTCTTACAGGATGGGCACCAGTTGATCGGGAACTCTTTCTCATAAGCAAGTCCTTCTTTGAACATCTTTACAAAAATCCACTGTGTCCACTTGTAGAAGTTCGGATCTGTTGTGTTGACTTCACGATCCCAGTCATAAAGAGCCGCAATCTCATTGATCTGACGCTTAATATTTTTAATATTAGCTGCTGTTGAAATCTCCGGGTGAACTCCCATCTTAATTGCGTAGTTCTCTGCCGGAAGTCCGAATGCATCCCAGCCCATTGGATGAATGATATAATAACCCTGCTGTAATTTATATCTGCTCCATACGTCAGAAATTACATATCCTCTCCAATGACCTACATGAAGTCCGTTACCTGAAGGATATGGGAACATATCCAGGCAGTAATATTTTTCTTTTTTCTTTCCATTCTCATCAAACTGGACATTGACCGGATTCTCTTCCCATTTATCACGCCACTTTTTTTCGATTGCCTTATGATTGTAAGGTATCTTAGACATATTGATTTCCTCTCTTTCTGCAATACTGCATCTAAAATAAATGAAAGCCTTCTCATCTCCAAAGAGACGAAAAGGCTTGATTCCGTGGTACCACTCTTCTTCATATGAATTCTCATATGCACTCATTGCTTCTGTAACGGGAAGTCCCGCTCCTGCCTATGTTGTCCTTACGATAAATGTCTGACCTGTTCAGCAGAAGAACTCCGAGGCGAGTTGGGAGATTACGTCATTGCCTTGCACCTGCCGGCAACTCTCTGAAAACGATAGGCTCTTAATACTCCTCTTCCATGTCTCTTTCATATTCTTCATTATTATAAGGAGAATGATAATATAAGTCAAGACTCAATCCGAAGTTTTCAATGTTTTCTATTGTTTCCTGGATCCAAATTATATCTGTAATTTGGATTCTGATTTTCCACCTGTACATCTAACGTATAAGTTCCAACATGAATTCTTGAATGTTTTTTACACTTGTTATAGGAAGAAAGAAGCATATTTCTATTAACTGAAACATGCTTCTTTCTTTTTTGCACATTCTTAATTATGGTAAACCCTGCAGGGGGAGCAGGATTTCTATAGGAAATAATACTGTTCAAGTATTAACCTGAAATCTTCTGACATTGCTGTCTGATAGACTTAATCGCACTAGTAATAGGAATCGTCATAATCCGGTCTTTATGATACAAAAGATAAATCTGTCTCTCTGTATTCACATTCGGGAATTCAAACTTCAATAATTTCCCCAATGTCAGAGAATCCTGAATTGCCAGACTACTTACAAATGCAACTCCCATTCCTTCTTCTACACTTCTCCGGACCAGATCGGAAGATTCTGCCTGCATGGCAATCTTCAACGGCTTTGCATGCAGATTCAGCGCTTTCTCAATGCTTTCATATGCAATCTTTGTTCCACTGCCTGATTCCCGTATAACAAATGTCTCTTTCTTCAGCTTATCAAGCGGAAATACCCCATTCAGACTCCGATATTCTTCTGTATTCGGTGTCGCAAGTACAATCTGATCTTTTAGAAGCGGCATACACATACATTTCTCATGATTGGTACGGATACTCCCTATTCCAAGATCTGCTTCAAATCTTAAGACCGACTGGATCACCTGACTGCTGTCTCCTTCCAGCATACGATAATCAATCTCAGGATATTTAAGTCTGGTCTGTTTCATAATCCTCGGAAGAATATAATTCCCCGGAACTGATGAAGCAGCAATCGTTACAGTTCCTTTTACTTTTGCTTCCGTCTTATTCAAATGTGCCAGTGCCTCATTTTCCGTCTCCAGAAGCCTGACTGCATATGGATAAAACAGAACTCCCTCTTCTGACAATATCACATCTTTTGTTGATCTAACCAAAAGCTGGACTCCCAATTCCGCTTCCAATTGCTTGATATGAGTACTGATTGTCGGCTGTGAGACAAATGCTTTTTTTGCAGCAACAGAAAAGCTTTTACAGTTGACAACATTAATAAAACTTCTTATGTAATCCAATCTCATTATTCTCTTTTTCCTCTTTTCCCCATGTCTTTCTAAAAAATGTCTTTTTAGTTTCAAGAATGCCTCGGCATTCTTGCTGCGAGGTGCGCGTCATGCAATTGCATGCCACACTTCTACTGCGCACCTCTGCAAGTCTACACTCCGTTTCGGTCGGCGCAAAACCATTGTCCACCGGACAATGTGCGCCCTGCCGGAGGCTATATCAGCTGGGGGATTGACTCCTAGCTGATATATATTTTAAATCTCCTCGTCCCAAATGTCGAATTGATAGTTTTCATAGTTTTATTGAATTTTTCTATACTTTATTAACGTTTCCAATAGATTTTCTTTTATTTATCAAGATTATTGATATTTATCTATTTCATTTTGTATCTGCTCTTATAATCACAACCTAAAAATAATTAAATTATGACATGAAAAATCCCACATTTCTGCGGTTTGTAGTGATTTTTATTTTTTACAAGTGTGAAGACCGGTTTACATTTTTCCTATGCTATCTTTAACTGTCATGCTTATTCTAAGATTATTCAAAAATTCTCATAGAATCGTCTAAAAACTTCTTTTTTCAGGTTGTTACTGTCTGTACTTTAGTGTATAATATAAACATCAACTATTCGATACTGGATATGCCGGTATAATATTATACATAAAGGAGAGTTTGCCATGGTAAATTTATTAACTGGCCCTAAAGGCAGCGGAAAAACACAACAAATGATCGAGCAGGCAAATAAGCAGGCGAAAGAATGTAAAGGTAATGTCGTTTTTATCAAAAAGACGCATCGCGATACCGCAAGTGTTGCATTTGATATCCGTACAATTTGTATGGATGATTTTCCATCTATTACGAATACCGATGAGTACATTGGTTTCTTATATGGAATGTATAGCTCCAACCACGATATTGAGTGCATTTTTATCGATGGTATTTTAAAGCACGCAGATATTTCCATTGAAAATATTCCAGGATTTATTGACCGTCTGAAAAAACTCTCCGAGGAATGCGGTATCAATTTTTATGTAAGTATCAGCGCAGAAAAAGCAGAATTAAAGGACATTAATTTGGATGGCTGCACTCTTTTAAATTAAATGGATCAAATAATGAAACAAGCGGACAGTCTATCTTAAGATGGACTGTCTGTTTTTATGCATATTTTCTACAACGAATGAAAAGGTAACAAAATACTATGAGCGATAACAATTCCGGAATCAAAGCATCAAAAAGACGCCAGATGGAAGCCAGGCGCAGACGCCTCAGACGCAGAAAAAGAAAACGCGCCATGCTGCTTGGAGGCATGTTATGTACAGCCTGTCTGATTCTATTTAGCACAATATATGGCATCCGTCATCTGTTGCATAAACATACTGACACAAAAGAAGCCGTTAAGACTTCCCCGAAGCAGACAGCCAAAAGTAAGGACACTTCCTCTTCCAAAGAAAAAATTGACACTTCTGCTGTAAAAACGCAAGAACTTGTCATTAACACAGATACTAACTCTGACAAGGGGAAAAAAGGCAGCTCCTCAAAGGGACCTACCACCATCACTATAAGTTCTATGGGGGACTGCACACTTGGAACTGATGAAAGTTTTGATCAGTCCACCAGCTTTAATGCTTACTACAACGAATATGGCGCAGACTATTTCTTTAAAAATGTCCGTTCTATCTTAGAAGCTGATGATTTGTCTGTTGTAAACTTTGAGGGAACACTGACCGAAGAGACGAGCCGGGCTGATAAAACCTTTGCATTTAAAGGGCCTGCCAAATATACTGACATTTTAACCGGAAGTTCCGTGGAAGCCGCCAATATTGCAAACAACCACAGCAAAGACTACGGCACAAAAAGCCAGGAAGATACCATCGAAAATCTGTCAAACGCAGGCATTGCTACATTTGGCTATGAAAATGTCATTGTGGTGGATGTAAAAGGTATCAAAGTCGGACTTACCGGTATCTATGAACTTGCCGAGCATGAGCAGAAAGCAACGCAAGTCAAAGAAAATATCCAGGCATTAAAAGATGCAGGGGCACAGATTATTATCGTTAATTTCCACTGGGGAATTGAAAAAGAATACACACCAAATGCTACCCAGAAAAAACTTGCACATCTTGCCATCGATGAAGGAGCCGACCTTGTCATTGGTCATCACCCACATGTACTGGAAGGCATTGAAAAGTATAATGGAAAATATATTGCCTACAGTCTGGGAAACTTCTGTTTTGGGGGAAATAAAAATCCTTCTGATAAGGATACGATGATCTTCCAACAGACTTTTACCATCGACACAGACGGTAAAGTTGCCGATGACGATAACATTAACATCATTCCTTGTTCTCTGTCTTCTTCCAGTAATAAAAACGATTATTGTCCGACACCTCTTGAAGGTGATGAAGCAGAACGCGTCAGACAAAAGATAGAAAAATACAGCGAAGGGCTCTAAGCCTTCCGCTGTATTTTTCATTTTATTCACAAATGTTACTTAATTTTAAGGCTTACAACTGTATCTGCCTTCTCGCCTTTCTTATATTCCATCGTCACAGTCTGTCCTGCTTCACACCGGACTACATCAATGTAATCAACTACAGACACATCGAAAATATCCTCTGAACCATCAATCATCAGATAATAATGAGAAGTTCCATCAATGACCGCCTGTGCAATCTTTGTAATCTCTCCGGTGATTGTCTCAATCTCTCTGTCGTCCTTCGCTTCTTCTTTCACACCATTGCTTAAGAGCAGATTCAGATAATTGTCCTCACACTGACTCACACTGTCTCCGATAGCAACGATCTGATATTTCTGCACGTTTACCATGGCATATTTCTTAACCAGTCCCGCATCATCCTTTAATGCGATAAAATAAGTCGGCTCTCCGGATATATTAAGAAGCAGTGGAAATGTTGCGGTATACTTCAGATTCTGCACCTGCCCTTCTGCTGAAGACATAGCGGAAGCTTCTGTTGCTCCCTCACATTCATAATACTTTGTTTCCATTGTTCTCTGATTGGATAATACAAATCCAACATTAGACTGATCTCCGTTGACCGAAGTCACGCCTGTGTACATCCATACGTCATCGTCCAGTGCAAGATAATTGTAACCATCTGTTGTCTTCAGGCAATCTTTCTGGCTCAGCACACTGTTGAAAAATCCATGTTTCAGTGTTCCATAATAGTCAAACAGATTGACAAGAAGATCTGCAGAATAGACTCTGTCTACCCACTCCGGAACATCTGTTGTCTTATAAGTCGTTGTTTCACCAGTAATAGCATTACAGATCACAACTTTACCGATCGTCTCACCGCCAAACAGACCGATGTTATATTTTTTCACCGGCGCGATCCAGTATGGCACACCATCATCATCAATTTCAAAGCTCAAATCCCCGTAAATGTATGTCGGATGTGCAAATCGCAGATGCCGGTAAATGTTCCGGTTAAAGTACTCACTGTTCACATATTTCATGCCTTTATCCAGCTTTACAAGCTCTGTATTCTGATTTGCCATATTAATACGAATATATGCCGGTATTCCTTCTGAACGGTTCGTAAACCACTTAATAATACTGGCATATCGAAGTGGCGTTACACGCACCGGATTATCCTTATAATTAATCTGGGAATAGATGTCATCTGCCTCAAACTGTGAAACCATATCTACCATACTTCCCATCTTACGGTCTCCCAAAAGTGCGGCAGTATCTCTGTCCAGAAGCGGAATCTTATCAAAGGAAAGCTCTTCTACATCTTCTGTAAAATTTCCCTGCTCTATCTTCATCAGCTTCTGATATTTCTTCGCATTAACAATCGGGGAAGATAAAATACTTCCAATGAAATAAACTGCACCAAGCACAAGCAAAAGTATCACGCCTGCCCGGAGTATTTTGCTCTCTTTCAAATCGCTGATACGAATTTTCGCAGGATTTCTGAATCCATAAAAAAAGAGTTTCACAATTAAAGCTATTACGATTAGAAATAATACTGCTCCCCACGTATCTGTAGAGTGAATGTTGATTGCCGGTATAGTCACATAATAATAAATTGCTGCAACGATTACCACAATCAGGGCTATTAAACCTTTTGTCTTTGTTTTCATAACTTTCTCCTTTTAAAACTTTCTCTTCCATGCAAACATAGTAAGGAAAGTAAGGAACGGGAAGATTTCCAGACGTCCTGCAAGCATATCTATACAGAATACAATCTTTGACAAGATTGAAAAATCTGCAAAATTTCCAGTCGGTCCGACTGCCGAAAGTCCCGGTCCGATATTATTAAGTGTTGCCATTACAGATGTAAATGTCGTAGTAAAGTCCTGATTATCCAAAGAAATGATCAACACAGATACAATTGCCAGCAGTGCATATGCCATCAGATATACATAGACCCCTCGTAAAGTCTCATCGCTGATCTTCTTTCTATTGATCCGGATCAGATTCACAGATTTCGGATGCACAAGCTGCTTGATTTCTCGTTTTACTCCTTTGAATACAATCATGAGACGTGACACTTTAATCCCGCCTCCGGTGGAAGATGCACAGGCTCCAATGATCATCAGCAGCACTACAATACACTGGGAGAATGTCGGCCAAAGATTGAAATCTGTCGTCGCATAACCCGTTGTCGTAATGATCGTTGATACCTGGAACAAGGCGTACCGGAATGCTTTCATGATACTGCCATACATCTGATTTGTATTCAAAGTGATCAGAATTGTTGCTGTCGCAATAATTCCAAGATACACTCGAAGTTCTTCATTTTTCCAGAATGCTTTAAAGTCTCCCAGGAGCATAAAATAATACAGGTTAAAGTTGATTCCAAACAGAATCATAAAAATTGAAATAACGTAGTCAATATATGCACTGTCAAAATGTCCTACACTGTCTGCATAATTGGAAAATCCTCCGGTTCCTGCAGAGCCAAACGCATGGATCAGACTGTCAAACAGATTCATTCCTCCAAACATAAGAAAAATGACCAGAATCAGTGTCAATCCAAAATAAATTCCATACAGAATTCTTGCTGTCGTTTTAGTCTTTGGAACAAGCTTATCTTTCTCCGGTCCCGGAACTTCTGCACGCATTAGATACATGGAATTCTTCTTGTCCAGATTCGTCAGCATCAGAACAAAGACAAGCACTCCCATACCTCCGATCCAGTGAGTGAAACTTCGCCAGAACAGCATGCACTGTGGTAATGCTTCTACGTCTCTTAAAACGGAAGATCCAGTTGTTGTAAATCCAGATACCGTCTCAAAAAATGCATCTACAAAATTCGGAATACTTCCAGACAATGTAAATGGAAGTGCTCCGAATAAGGACCATGTGATCCAGGCACTGGCAACAACAACCATCCCTTCCTTTCCATAAATCACCTGTCCCTCCGGTCTCTTTCTTCCGGCTATTACAAAAATGCATGTCAGAATCACTGCCGGTATCACAAATGACAGGGCTTCTTTTTCTTCCCCATATAATATTCCTACAAATGCCGGAAGAAGCAAGAGCAATGCTTCCACCCCCAGCATTCTGCCAAGGATATAACGTACCATTTTTCCATTCATATCTTATGACTCCCTACGCAAGTATATCCTTGAAATCATTGATCGTGTGCTCTTTCGCGATCACAATGACACTGTCACCGGCTTCCAGATGATCGTCACCATTCGGAATGATAATTTTTCTGTGGCGTCCGATACATGCAATCAGGTTATTCGGCTTAGTAGGCAGATCTTTTAACGGAATATTGGTAAAATCACATTCTTTGTTAATGATGTATTCCTGTGCTACAATCTTACCATTCAGCAGGCGATACATCGTCTCAATATTGGCACTGCTGTAAGAATTCATTCTTGCCTTAACGTAAGCAAGGATTGCATCTGCTGTCGCGCTCTTGGCAGAAACCGTACTCTCAATTCCAAGGCTCTCTACCATCTGTGCTCTTGTATCTGCATTGACCTTCGCAACAATTTTCTTGATCCCTCTTGTCTTTGCAAAAAGTGCCATCATAATATTCTCTTCATCCATGCCGGTCAGGGCAACAATGGCATTGGCATTCTCAAGACCTTCTTCAATCAAAAGCTCCTGATCCGTCGCATCTCCATGAATAATCGTTGCCTTCGGAAGTAATTCACACAATTCCTCACATCTTGCCTGATTCTGCTCGATGATCTTCACCTGCATGCCAGCCTGCTGCAACTGAACTGCAAGATAAAAACATACATGACCGCCGCCACAGATCATAACCTTCTTCACTTTCTCTTCCTTATGTCCAAGTGCACGGAAGAACGATTTCAGATTCTGATGTGATGCGACCACATGCATACGGTCTCCCTTTTCAATTACAAAATTACCATCCGGAATATAGACCTGCTCACCACGCTTGATGGCGCATACAAGAATCTGGAATTCATATTTCTTGTTGATCTCTGCCAGTGATAATCCCACGATCGGGCTTATCTCAGAAATCGGGAACTCTACCAGTTCCACTCTTCCTTTCATGAATGATTCGACTTTATTCGCCTCTGGGAAAAGCAACATTCTTGATATCTCATTAGCTGCTGCCAGCTCTGGATTGACCGCCATACTAAGATGCAGGTCTTCCTTCAACAATTCCATCTGGCGATAATAAAGAGGATTTCTCACCCTTGCAATGGTATGCTTGGCACCAAGTCGCTTTGCCAGAAGACAACTGATCATATTCATCTCATCTGTAGATGTACATGCAATCACAATGTCTGCATGCGGCACATCCGCCTGTTTTAAAACTTCTGCATCCGCACCATTTCCATTAATACAGAAAATGTCCAGATTGTTCAAAGCTGCTTTCAGCTTCCCGGCATTTTGGTCAATCAGGGTAATGTCATAATCTTCTTCTGACAACTGTGTTGTCAGCTTATGACCTACCTTTCCATCGCCGATAATCACTATTTTCATTTCTTATCCCTCGTTATATTCTTCTTTATATTTTCACTGAATGCCTGAAAATTACTATTTTTCAAGTCGAACGTATATAGGCATAGAGATTATAGCACTTTTAATCACAGAAAAAAAGCCCTAAACGGGCTTTTCTCCTGTTAAAACTTTAATTAACTTTTTCTTATCTTTCTATTCTTCAGCGGCCCTTTTTGCGATCTCTGCTTCTTGTACTTCTGAAGGTGCCTGTTCATAACGTGCAAATGTATATTCATAAGTTCCTCGTCCACCTGTCATAGAGCGTAATGTCGTGCAGTATCCGAATAATCCTGTCATCGGGACATCTGCTTCTACGATCTGATTTCCTGCGCCAACCGGCGTCATACCAAGCACACGGCCACGTCTCTTGTTAAGATCTCCCATTACATCTCCGGTGTACTCATCCGGAACTGTTACTTTCACAGATACGATTGGCTCAAGAAGTACTGGAGATGCCTCCATAAATCCTTTCTTAAATGCCTGGATCGTAGCAGTCTTAAATGCCATCTCAGAAGAGTCTACCGGGTGGTAAGATCCATCGTAAAGTGTAGCTTTGACACCAACAACCGGGTATCCTGCAAGAGGACCTTTCACTACAGATTCCTGAAGTCCTTTTTCTACTGCCGGGAAATAATTCTTTGGAACTGCTCCTCCTACAACTTCTTCATCAAATTCATAAGGTTTTTCCAGGTCTCCTGACGGAGCAAAGCGCATCTTCACATGTCCGTACTGCCCATGTCCACCAGATTGTTTTTTATATTTGCTGTCTACATCAGACTGTTTGCAGATTGTCTCACGGAATGCAACCTTCGGAGTCTCCAGTGTTACTTCGCATTTGTAACGGTCTAATAACTTGCTGACTGCAATCTCCAGATGCTGATCTCCAATACCATAAAGAAGTGCCTGACGATTCTCGCTGTCGTTGACTACCTTAAGTGTTACATCTTCTGCCATCATTTTCTGAAGTGCCTGAGATACTTTATCTTCATCGCCTTTATTCTTTGTTACATATTTCATATATGTATAAGGTTTTGAATATTCTGTCTTACCATAAAGAACCGGTGTTGTCTTTGTGGACAATGTATCCCCTGTTCTTGTTGCGGTCAGTTTTGCGATGGCACCGATATCTCCTGCAAACAGCTCACTGACTTCCACAGGTTTGTTACCGAACATCGTGTAAATCTTACCAAGCTTCTCATCTGTATCTGTATCTGCATTATAAAGTGTATCGTCACCTTTTAATACACCGGAGCAAACTTTAATAAATGAATATTTTCCAATAAACGGATCAACCATTGTCTTAAATACATAAGCCGATTTGGCTCTTGCGAAATCATAATTCGCTTCATAAATCTCATTTGTCTTGCGATTGATACCTGCACATTCTCTCCAGTCCGGACTTGGGAAGAATCTTACAATATCGGACAGAAGATTGGCGACGCCCTGTGCCTGGATATTAGATCCCATAGCCACTGGGACAATACTTCCTTCCATAACCTCTGTTCTCATGGCAGAACGGATTTCTTCTACCGAGAACTCGTCTCCTGCAAAATAGCGCTCCATATATTCGTCACTAATCTCTGCGACTGCTTCCAGAAGCTTCTCACGGTACATCTCCAGGTTCGGTTTACAGTAATCTGGAATCTCACATTCCTCTCTCTGTCCAAGACCTGTATAACGGCGTCCTGCATTCTTGATGACATTGACATATCCGACCAGTTTCTCATTCTCACGGATTGGCTGGAAATGTGGTGCAATGACTTTACCAAATTTATCTGTCAGATCCTGAACGACCTGTCTGAAGCTGGCATCATCCACATCCATCTCTGTTACATATACCATTCTTGGAAGATTGTACTTGTCACAAAGCGCCCAGGCTTTTTCTGTTCCGACCTCTACACCTGCTTTACCGGATACAACAATAACTGCCGCATCTGCTGCACTGACTGCCTCTTCCACTTCTCCTACAAAATCAAAATATCCCGGAGTATCTAACACATTGATCTTTGCCTTTTCCCATTCGATTGGTGTCAGGGTAGTGCTAAGAGAAAATCCACGTTTCTGTTCTTCCTTATCAAAATCACTGATCGTATTCTTGTCCGCTACTTTTCCCATACGATTCGTTGCGCCTGATACATACGCCATGGCCTCAACAAGACTTGTCTTACCACTGCCCCCGTGCCCTAACAGGACAACATTTCTGATCTCGTCCGTTCTGTAAACTTTCATATTGGTTGCCTCCTTATATTATGTAGTAATTCTCAAGAATTCTTTATAATACTTCTTCCTGATATCCCATGTGTATATTGTACTAAACAAATCAAATTATTACAACTATTTTGTGCAAATATTATATGAAATATTGATTAATTTTCTAACTTTTGCGATGTACAAACATTTTTGCCTTAAAATTCAGTTTTTGCTTTGTTACTTTAAAGTAACAAAGCATTGACAAATCATAAGTAAGCAAGTTACAATAATTGACAGACATATTTTTTGTCTTATGAAACACCAGGAGGTTTTACTATGAAAGAAAAGGTCGGCTTTATCGGTCTCGGACTCATCGGTGGTTCTCTTGCAAAAGCAATTCGAACCTACTTTCCGGATTACGAAATCGTAGCCTTTGATAAAAATAAAGAAGCTCTGGCACTCGCTACCCAGGAATCCGTCATTGATGTTGCGGCAACTACTATTGATGATAATTTTCGCAACTGTTCCTACATATTTTTATGCGCGCCGGTTGCTTTTAATGTAGCATATCTGAAGCAGTTGACAGAATATCTGAACGACGCTTGTATTCTGACCGATGTAGGCAGTGTAAAAACGAATATCCATGAGGAAGTTATTAAGCTTGGCATTGAGAAATATTTCATCGGAGGACACCCGATGGCTGGCTCTGAAAAAAGCGGTTATGCCAATTCCAAAGCAATGATTCTGGAAAATGCTTATTTTGTTCTGACTCCTTCAAAAGAAGTATCTCAGGAAAAAATAGATAAATATGAGCAGCTTGTCTCTACGATCCATGCACTTCCAATTATTCTGGACTACAAAGAACATGACTATATTACAGGCACTATCAGTCATCTGCCGCATATCATTGCTGCAACGCTGGTCAATTACGTAAAGGACAGCGATACAAAAAGCGAGTTGATGAAACGTCTGGCTGCCGGAGGATTTAAAGATATCACACGTATTGCCTCCTCCTCACCGACCATGTGGCAACACATTTGTCTAAAGAATAAAGACAACATTTCACAGATTCTTGCTTCTTATATTAAATATCTGGAAGAAGTAAAGAGCATGATTGATTCCGGAGATGGGCAGGCAATCTATGACTGGTTTGATTCCTCCAGAATATACCGGAATTCACTTCCGGGAGCATCGTCTGGTCCGATTAAAAAGGCATTTGAAGTATACTGTGATATTATTGATGAAGCTGGTGGAATCGCAGCCATTGCAACAATCCTCGCTTCGAATGGTCTCAGTATCAAGAATATAGGAATTGTGCACAACAGAGAATTTGAAGAAGGGGTTCTGCGTATAGAATTCTACGATGAGTCTTCCTCTAAGAAGGCCGCAGAGTTACTGCAGAAATTCAGGTATATTGTATATGAGCGATAGAATTATCTGCCCATGCAAAGGATTGCATGGCGAAATTATGATCCCGGGAGACAAGTCCATCTCCCACCGTTCCATTATGTTAGGTGCACTTGCACTTGGCACAACAGAAATCACTAACTTTTTAGAAGGTGCTGACTGCCTGTCTACTATCGGCTGTTTCCAGTCTATGGGGATTCAAATTGACCGTACTCCAGAGAAAATCATTGTTCACGGAAAAGGCATGCACGGTCTGGCCGCACCAAAAGATATTTTAAATGTAGGGAACAGTGGCACAACAACTCGCCTGATGTCTGGTATTTTGTCTGCCCAGGATTTTACAAGCGTGATGTCCGGTGATGCATCTTTGAACTCCCGGCCAATGGGTCGTGTTATTACACCTCTCACTCAGATGGGAGCACATATCACAAGTGTAAACGGTAATCTGTGTGCTCCGTTAAAAATAGAACCAGGCACGCTGCATGGAATCGATTACACTTCACCGATAGCTTCCGCACAGGTCAAATCTGCCATACTTCTTGCAGGACTTTATGCAGATGGCGAGACTTCTGTTACAGAACCGGCTTTGTCCAGAAATCACACAGAACTGATGCTGAAAAGCTTTGGTGCTGATATCACTTCCACAGTCAACCCTGACGGTACTGCCACAGCACATGTAAAACCATGTCAGGAACTATACGGTCAGTCTATCTGCGTACCGGGAGACATCTCCTCCGCTGCTTACTTTATTGCAGCCGGACTTTTAACCTTGGATTCTGAGCTGCTTGTAAAAAATGTAGGAATTAACAAAACCCGCGCAGGCTTTTTGGAAGTGTGCCGAAATATGGGCGCTGACATTACTCTGGTCAACGAATCACTTGAGGGAGGTGAACCTCGCGCGGATATTCTTGTCCGTACAAGTAAACTGCATGGCACAACGATAGAAGGTGCATTGATTCCGACGCTCATTGACGAAATTCCAATGATTGCCGTCATGGCAGCCTGCGCCGAAGGTACCACTATCATCAAAGATGCAGCCGAATTAAAAGTGAAAGAAACAAATCGAATCGACACGACAACAGAGGCTTTAAGATCCATGGGTGCTGACATAACCCCGACTGACGATGGAATGATCATTCAAGGTGGACGTGCTCTTCACGGTGCAAAGATCAACAGTTATCTGGATCACCGGATTGCCATGGCCTTTGCAATTGCAGCACTTAGCGCCGATGGAGATACCATCATACACGACAGCCAGTTCGTTGATGTATCTTACCCCGAATTTTTCGAGATTCTGGACGGATGCCGATAAAAGCGGCATCGTAAAACGCAATTTGACACGTAGTGCTTTTGCATTTCACTACGTGTCAAATTCATTCAGCTGATCTACAGACCCATTAAATGCTGTTTTAATATCCTGGTCTTATCTCTGGCAATTGGCAGGATCTGATCTTCATATCCCCGCATGCGCAAACTGAAGCTGTTACTTCCCCATGGGAATACTTCCCGCACTTTATCGAGATTTATTATAATACTTTTGTGAATCCTGAAAAACTGTTCCGGATTCAGCTTCTTTTCATATTCTCCGATAGATTTGTTTTCGCAGTATTCCCCTTCTGTTGTGTAAATCTTGCAGCCTCGGTTATATGTCTCAATGTAAATAATATCTTCCACATTTTCAATAATAGTTCTTCCGTCACTGTTGATTGCCAGGCGGCGGATGGGTGCCTGTTTTCCCTGGCTTTGTGAATCTGCATGCTGCACATTTTCTTCTTTCCCGCCAACTTTACACCTATCCAACACTTTTTGAATTCGCTTCTGGTCAAAGGGCTTCATTACATAATCCTCTACCCCCAATTCAAATGCCTCAACTGCATATTCGGAATAAGCTGTCACAAATATGATTTTTGCCTGTGGCTGCATATAGTGAATTGCATTTACAAGTACGGTGCCTGATATATCTCCCAGGTTGATATCGAGAAAGAACAGTTCATACTTTCCGTCTCCTGCAAGCTGTAATGCTGCTGCACCGCTGTCTCCTTCTACTATTTCTGCCTCTTTCAGTAATTCCTGAATCTGATGCCTCAGTTCACTTCTTGCTGGTCTTTCGTCATCTACGATCGCTATTCTCATGCTTCCTTCACCCCTTTATAAAAGTATAACTTCACAGTACTTCCCTTAGGCGTACTCTGAATCTGAAGTCCACGTTCCTCTCCATATACACTCTTCATACGCTTATGTACATTCTGAAGCCCGATGCTGCTTCCTACCGGTTCATCTTTTGCTATTTTTTCCAGTACTTCTTCTGGAAATCCTTTCCCATGATCTGAAATTTCTACCCGGTATGCATCTGCTTCCTCAGTAATTCCAATATAGACATAACGGCATCCGGTCCGGTCAATTCCATATCGCACTGCATTTTCTACAAGCGGCTGTAAGATCAACGTTGGAACCAGAATTTCCATTTTCTCTGGCACATCATAAGTCACCTGGAGCTTCTCCTCAAATCTTGCCTTCTCAATCTGAAGGTAATCTTTGACATGTTCCAATTCTTCTCTTAGCGGAACCATATATGCATCATAATTTAGATTATAACGAAAATAATCTGCCAGTGTAAGCAGAAGTTCCCTCGCTTCCTCCGGATTTTCCCTGCATACCCACGATATGGTATTCAATGCATTAAATAAAAAATGTGGATTCACCTGAAACTGCAATGCCTTAAATTCGGCTTGTGCAAGCAAATTCTTCTGCTGTTCCAGTTCTAATACCGCAAGCTGTGAAGATCCAAGCGTCATCAAATGCTGTAACAACTCTATTTCACTTTTTCTGTCCATCCACTGGCGTTTCATCCATACCGTCAGACTTCCGACCGGCTGATTCTTCACCTGAAATGGCACCGAACTGATCGAGTAATCCTGCGCTGTATGGATCCATTTTTTCTCTCCGGTCTGCGCTTCGTATTTGACAAGTTTTCCTTCTTCCATTGCCTGTCTGCAGATTTCCGGAACCGGATCTCCATACTTTGCCTGATAGGAAATTGCCTGCTCATCTTTCGCTCTGCACTGCCACTGTATGACTTTTTCCCGGTCTGTAAACAAAATGCCGGACCACTGCGTTTCCTTCAAGATAATATCGGATAGTTTCTTCATATTTTCTGCTTTATTCAACCCGCCATCTTGCAAAAGCGGAAGACATTTTTGGGAAAGTACAGACATCTTCTGAATCTGTCTGGAGCTTTCCAGATCCTGAAAAATAAATACCCCGTTAAAATTGGAAATAAATACAATCATCCCAATCGCATTCATAATAATCATTGGAAGTGCAGCATCTACAATTGTATCTACTGCTACTTCCAGTGATACTGTCATGCGAAGCAGAGATGCCATGTCACAGATTTCTGCAAAACATGCCAGCAGGAACAGATCCGTATATTTCCACTTGCCTCGTTGAAAATAAGGGTAGAATCCTGCTCCCAAAAGTCCGAACAAAATTGTAGCAAATGCAGAACCCCTTGCAAATACTCTCGGTGTCGAGAAGATAAGTACATATATTGCTCCTATGGCTGAAGAATATAATCCCACTAACGGTCCTCCAAGAAGTCCTGCAGACATTGCACCAATGACTCTTGTATTCAAACTGTAAGATGTAATCTTCACTCCGATGCAGGTCGATAAAATAATCAGGCCTGCGAAAATCATTGATAATATCAGATCTCCTTTCAACCCTCTTTTTTCCTGCAGAATCAATTTTTGCACTGTCTGGATCCTGGATAAAAGATTCGCTATGATCGCAAGCAATGCGATATTTACAATCAATGCATATACAATATCTTTGATTGACACGTATCCTTCCTCCTGTCTGTCCTTTACAATACTTTTCACAATTCAAGAATGCCTCGGCATTCTTGCTGCGAGGTGCGCGTCATGCAATTGCATGACATACTTCTACTGCGCACCTCTGCAAGTCTACACTCCGTTTCGGTCGGCGCAAAACCATTGTCCACCGGACAATGTGCGCCCTACCGGAGGCTATATCAGCTAGGGGATTGACTCCCACCACTGATACCAGCTTGTTTCTCACCACCTATAGCGATGGGAGTCATCTCCCAGCTGATTATATCATGAAACTTTAGAAACAAAAACCCCCGGCATATCGAAGTATGCCGGAGGTCTTTGTTATTTATGAATGATGTTTTTAGCGAAACGGCTAATTATATGACTGCGTCTTAGTAAGTAACAGTCTTCTTTTCATTGTATACGTCGCGGTCAAGCTCACCAAGCTTGCTTGCTACAAGCAGACCGATCAAAACGTCTACATCTACGTTCATTAATGTACGGAACATTCCTGCGAACCAATCAATACCGATCAATACTGCAATACTTTCAAGTGGCAGACCAAGTGATGTTGCAAGGAATGTATATACGATAACAGATCCTCCTGGTACTGAAATTGTACCAAGGCACATCAGGCAGGAAAGAAGAATTGCCATTCCCATCTGATATGGTGTCATCTGGATTCCTGTGGACTGAGCCATGAAGAAGATTGCTGCTACATAACACTGAGCTGCACCGCAACTGTTCATGGACATCGTAATCGGTCCTGTGAAATCAGCGACTTTACGGCTGATACCGAATTTTGTAACTTCATCTTCCATCTTAGTTGGAAGGCAGATAGCTCCGGAAGTTGTTGTAACTGCCATCATAGACATTTTAGCAAACTTCTTAGGCATCTTGAAAAGATTTACTTTTGTTACTGCTGCTGTAAATGGTCCAAATAACAGGAACTGGATAGCATCACCAATCAAAAGTACAAGTAAGAACTTGAGCATCGGAATGATTACCTTAAATCCTGTAGTTCCGGCAACATTAGCTAACAGACAAAAGATACCGATCGGGGCAACGTTCATAACAATTTTGATGATGTTTGTAATAACACCGTTAATTCCCTGTACCCACTCGATAACATTACGGTTACCACTCTCTTTTGCGTAAGCGCCCATAGCTACTCCAAAGAAAAGAGAGAATACGATACATGGAACCATGGATCCTTCAGCCATGGAATTAATGATGTTTGTTGGAACAAATCCAAGGATCGTATCCTGAATAGATCCCGTCTCAACAGATGAATTTGCTACATCTGCTGCACTTGCGATCTCAACTCCGATGCCTGGCTGTAACAACATAGACAATGCTACACCTAAACCAGCAGAAATAACTGTGAAGATAATGATCCATTTGAATGTATGAAATCCCATCTTACCAACATCTTGTCCATCGCCGCCACCAACTGCGGAAGCAACAGCAGACATAACAAGCAGTACTACTGACATCTGAATCAGTCTGATAAAGATATCTCCGATAAACTTCAGGTTAGAAGCCCACTCGCCGACCAGTGATCCGAACACGATACCACCTGCAGTAGCGATCAGTATCTGAGTTGTCAGAGATATTGAAAAACGCTTTTTATTTTCCATTTGTGAAACCCACTTTCTCATTCTTAGATTATCCGGTGCTTCTTAAATTTCATCTGCACTGAATATACCTTTTTCTCTGTTAATTATTAAAATGTGACTTTATTCAATGGGACGGCCGTGCCATATGTTTGACTATATTCTACATTTTTCACAGAGCAAGTCAATAGATTCTGTTTCAAGTGTGGTTTATTATGCTTAAACGGTTGTTTTTTTGTTTTATCAGTAGCAAATTTTAATAGTTAAATTTCCCGTCATTTTTTTCTTCTAAGGCTTTGATCATATGATAAGTATATTCACAATATGGAACAGGAATTTCATACTCTTTTCCCATACGCATCATCTCACCTGCGAAAATATCAATCTCTGTGTGTCTTCCTGCATCCAGATCCTGCAAAGTTGAGAACCTCGCCTCTTTCACGGTTCCGTGAAAGAGAAGTAAACGTTCCGGAAGCCGCACACCTTTTTTTGCTGCCACCTGAACCACTTCCTGCCATAGTCCAGTTGCAACAGCCCGCACGTGTTCGCTATCTTTATATGCGCCAAAACCTACGCCAAGAATTGCCTGTGGAAGATTCTGGGAAACGTTACTTACATATTTCAGCCACAGATCTGTCATAATATCCGACACAAAATTGGCTCTCACTGAAGTTCCTTCAAAAAGATCTAACACTGCCTGTACACGTTCTGTCGGCTCCGTATGATCCTTCTCTCCAAAGAATACCCCGGCAATCCGGTCAAAATGGAGTTCCATATGATTGCCGTCACGGACAGCATCAATCCTCATCAGAGAATATAACATATGCTCCATACCAATTTCATTTCCAATAATCTCCTCGCTGGTCACGCCATTTAAAAGACTTAAGACAATCGTATTCTCACCCACAAGTGCGCAGATATCATCCATAATCTCAGGAAGTGCAGTCTGCTTCGTCGCAACCAATACCAGATCTACTTTTCCCGCTTCCTGCGCTGTTTTCAGATTCAGTGGACATCTCGCACCGTTAATATAGATTCCTTCTTTTTCCAGACGTTCTTTCCGCTTTCCAGAAGCAATTACACAAAAGCGGTCTCCTAACTTAGCTGGAAGCCCATACGCAAAATATGAGCCTACCGCACCAACACCAATCAAAGCCGCTGACTTAATCTCCATATCATTCCTCACTCCTTCACAATTTATAAATTTTCCTGCAAAATCTATAAAACTCTGTCATTTTAGTTTTTTACCAGACCATGAGTCCTGTTCTGCAGTGTTTGCGAGCATAGTCTGGCTTTCATGGCACTGTCTGAACCTGTTTTTTAGGTGAGTTTGCCATGAAAGTCAGAAATAAGCGGCGCAGCAAACACCAGAAACAGGATTCGGTCTGTAGAAACTATAATGGCAGAGTTCTTAAAGATTATACAGCAATGCATTGCAGATACATGCTGCAATATTACTTCCACCTTTTCTTCCCCGCGCTACGATATAAGGTGTATCCGACAATTCCAAAATTAATTCTTTTGACTGAATGACATTAACAAATCCAACCGGCACTCCGATTACCAGCTCTGGCCGGATTTTTCCGGCACGTATCAGCTCATACAGATGAATGAGTGCTGTCGGTGCATTTCCGATTGCAAAAATTAATTTTTCATCTAATTCACAAGCTTTTTCCATGCTTGCTACCGCACGAGTTGTACCGTCGCGCTTTGCTTTTTCTGCCACATCTTCATCAGACATAAAGCAGTGCACCTGTCCCCCGTACTGAGCCAGTCTTTTTTTATTAATTCCGGAACGTCCCATCTGGGTATCTGTTACAATGGATGCTCCATTACGGATTGCTTCTTTTGCACGTGGAATTGCATTTTCCGAAAATACAAGGTTCTGCGCATAATCAAAATCTGCACTAGTATGGATACAGCGCTTGATAACCGGTGCTTTTTCCGGATCCAATACAATCCCACTCTGTGTAAGTTCTTCGGTTATAATCTCAAAACTCCTCTTCTCAATCTCAGAAGGAAGTACATTTTCCAATTCGATCGCCATTACTTTTCCTCCACATTTTCCTTCATAATCTCATAAATCCGCTCCATGTCCAGATGTGAACGAATACCATCAGCAAGTTTATCATATTGTTCTTCCTTAAATGACTTCAGATCCATACCAGATGCTTTTTCCAGTGTAATCCCTTTTTTCTTTGCCAGTGCTTTAACAATTACGTCGGTAACACCTTCCATATCAAAAATGCCATGGATATAAGTACCATATACATTTCCATCTGAGATACCATCCTCACTGATCTTACCGCTGACTGTATCCTGAATCCGGCTCATATGCTCCTTGGAAATAACTTCTTCCACGTATGTTGTCTCACCCATATGAATTTCATATCCTTCAAATGCTACATTAGAAAGCTCCGAAAAGATTCCTTCTACATGTGCAAATGTTCCATTTACTCTTGTCCGAGTTTTCTGTCCGGTAAATACAGTCTCCGAAGGCAGCAGTCCCATGCCCTGCATCGTTCCGCCGTCCTCAACCTGATCCGGGTCACATAAAACTTCTCCCAGCATCTGGTATCCACCACAGATTCCCCAAACCGGAGTTCCGCTCGCTGATGCTTTTAAAATACATGCTTCCAAGCCACTTTCACGGATCCATTTTAAATCGCCCATTGTATTTTTAGTTCCCGGAAGAATAATCATATCCGGGGTTCCGAATTCAGACACATTTTTCACATAGCGAAGGGATACTTCCGGAATATTTTCCAATGCCATAAAATCCGTAAAATTAGAAATTCTTGGCGTACGTATGACTGCGATATCCAATAATCCGCCACTTTTCTTTGAAGTGAAACGCTCTGTCAGACTGTCCTCATCTTCAATCTCCACATAAAGATACGGCGTTACTCCTATAACCGGAACATTCCCTTTTTCCTCCAGCATCTCGATTCCGGGATCCAGAATCGTCTTATCCCCGCGAAATTTATTGATGATCAGCCCTTTTACACGTTCTTTTTCATCCTCCTCTAATAGAAGCAATGTGCCAAGAAGCTGTGCAAATACTCCTCCCCGGTCAATATCTCCGACAAGGAGAACCGGAGCATCTACCATCTTTGCAAGCCCCATATTGACAATATCATTTTCTTTCAAATTAATCTCCGCCGGACTTCCCGCACCTTCAATTACAATGATGTCATAATTTTCTTCCAGTTTATGAAAAGCCTTCATCACATCTGGAATCAATTCTTTTTTGTATTTAAAATAAT
The DNA here is from genome assembly GCF_000420885.1 of Dorea sp. AGR2135. Classification (NCBI taxonomy): domain Bacteria; kingdom Bacillati; phylum Bacillota; class Clostridia; order Lachnospirales; family Lachnospiraceae; genus Dorea; species Dorea sp. AGR2135. The sequence goes on from NZ_ATVU01000010.1 coordinate 60,068, forward strand.
CACGGGCACTCATATTTCCCAAAACTTCACCATTTACAATTACCTGAGATCCAACATCGTTGGTCGGCTTAAGTAAGATTGGATTCATGGATACTTCCGGCTCGATTCCTGCCGCTTCTGCCTGTACAACCTGGGCGCGTCCCATTTCCAGACCTTTGTCTGTGATAAATGAATTCAATGCCATATTCTGCGATTTAAACGGTGCAACTTTGTAGCCATCCTGCTTAAATATCCTACATAGTCCCGCACAGAGAAGACTCTTTCCTGCATTAGACATTGTTCCCTGTATCATAATCTTCCAAGCCATGTGATCAACCTCTCATTTTCTTCTTTTGTCCGCACTGCGATCCGGTAAAAACCTTCTGACAACCCTTCATAATTCTGACAATCGCGGATCAGAAATCCTGCTTCCAGTGCCTCTTTTTCAAGTCCTGGTCTTCCTTTGAAAAACAGATAATTGGCTTTTGATGCAAATACCACATATCCCATCATCTTCATGATATTTCTCATATACTCCCGCTGACCAGATACATATTCTCTTGTCTGTCTGATATATTCTTTTGGCTTTTCAAGTGCTGCCACTCCCGCCATCTGTGCCGGAACGGACACATTCCACTGTTGAAGCTTCCAGGACATTTCTTCCAGAATATCCTGATTACTGCTGATTGCATAACCAAGACGCAGTCCCGGCATACTGAATATTTTTGTAAATGCTTTGATGATTAGTAAGTTTGGATATTCTCCCCTTAGATCTGACATCTCATATCTGTTTGGTTCATCCAGGAATTCTAAGAAACACTCATCCAATATGACAACTATATTCTGCTTTTTACAACGATCCAGAATCTTAATCAACATATCCCGGTCAATGGTCTGTCCGGTTGGATTATTCGGATTACACAAAAATATCATATCTATTTCTTCCGAAAGCTTATCCACATAATCTTCCCGAATCTGAAAGTTATCTTCCTCACACAGATAATAATATTCTACTTCTGCGCCAACACTTCTTAGAGCTTCTTCATATTCTGAAAATGAAGGTGCTATCACCAGCGCTTTTTGTGGCCAAACTGCCTGCACTGCCGCGAAAAAAAGCTCTGCCGCACCATTTCCACAGAGGATTTCTTCCATATTCACTTGTTCAAATCTGCTGATTGCTTCTCTGAGGGCTTCGCATCTTACGTCCGGATAATGCTCAATCTTTGCTACGCTCTCCTGTACCGCACGTTTCACCGATTCCGGTGTTCCTAACGGATTCGTATTTACCGAAAAATCAATCACGTCCGGGTGACGGTAAATATCTCCGCCATGGAGTTTCCTTGGTTTCTTTTGCACTTGATTCTCTCCTTGATTCTCAATTCATTCTTGCCTTATTATACGGCTACAATTACATTGACAATTCCATGCATTGTGCCTGTTCTTTTATACTTGTACAGTAAAATACCACAAACATACCAGCACTTTCACAACTTCAAATACCACTAACGCAAGTACTGCTGTCATATACAGTAATGTGTGAGATCTGCGGATATCCTCAGGTTCAATCTCCCGGATTGCATCTCCGATCGTAGGCTTCTTGCAAAGCTTTCCAAAATACCAGGCGTCTCCGGCAAGCTGCACATCTAATGCTCCTGCCATAACGGATTCTGTCTGTGCAGAGTTGGGACTTTTATGATTATATCGATCCCTCAGGAATACTTTCTTTGCATTTTTCCAGTCCATGTGCGTAATTGCAGATGCCAGGATCATAAGCCAGGCAGATAATCTTGCCGGGATATAATTCACTACGTCATCAAATTTTGCTGCTGCCGAGCCAAAATACTGATATTTTTCATTCTTATATCCTACCATGGAATCCATGGTATTAACTGCTTTATAACCAAATCCAAGCAAAGCTCCGCCGATTACCATATAAAAAAGAGGTGCAATAACACCATCTGACGTATTTTCTGCAACAGTTTCCACCGCAGCCTTTGTCACTCCTTCGATCGTCAGATTCTGTGTATCCCGTCCCACGATCATGGAAACTGCTTTTCTTGCCCTCGCAATATCTCCTGTCTGAATTTCCTGATAGACACGGTCACTCTCCACCTTCAGTGACTTTGTTGCAAGGATCTGATAACACATAAAGCTTTCCACTGCCAGTCCAAGATAAAAGGAAATGTGATATGCAAGATACAGAATTCCTCCTGGAACTGCCATACTGACTGCCACCACGATTACGACTAATAATCCTCCTCCGATCCGCTCCCCCGTTTTTCCACTAGGAAATAAGCTTCTTATAATTTTTTCCACTCCTGAGATCAAATGACCGATCATTCTCACCGGATGATACAGCCACACCGGATCTCCAAATATCAGATCCAGCACAAATCCTGCCATCACCGGAAGAAACATCTGCAATAATAAGTTCATATCCTTCTCCGTTCTTCACTTGATAATCATAATAACTGCCGTCCGGCTGACCATTCTCATCTCTGGCATATCGATCCATGATACTCATGATCGTTCCACCATGCGCCACAACTGCGACGCTCTTGATCTGATCATGTCTGCACTCCTTTATGACCTTTTCAAAACCGCGCACACATCTTTTTCTGAATTCTTCCGGATCCTCTCCTCCCGGAAATGTCATGGTCCCCCCACTGTCAATCCATGCCTGATATTCTGGGCAATCCGACAATTCTTTATAATTCTTATTTTCAAATATACCAAAATCACATTCCCTGAGTTCTTCTACTTCATAAAAGTTTTCTTTGAAAATCAATTTTGCTGTTTCCATGCAGCGCTTCATGGGACTTACATATACCCTCTGGACTTCCGGATATATATTTTTCTGAATATAACTTTCCAGTAATACAATTCCCTCCGGACAAAGTGATTCATCCGTCCGTCCAATATATCGTTTTTTCAAATTGCCTGCCGTCATAGAATGACGAATTAAATATAGTTGTATCATTCCATTTATTTCCTCATATAAATCTGCTTCCATTTATCATAATTTGGGCTTTTGCTCCTAACATCATCATACTTCTAGTACCAAAGATAAACTATTTGACCTGCGCCTTAATTACCGTCGGAATTCCACAGACAACTCTTATCACACTCTTTGCATCTTTCGCCAGCTCTGTACAGATGCGCCCTGTAGTTTCCCGTACTTCTCTGAGAAATGGGTCCATCGGCACGATTCCATATCCAATCTCGTCCGTCACTAAAATCAAATCTGGATTTTTCTCCTTCAACTGCTTCGCCAGTTCGGAAATATCTTCTCCTTCCGAGAGCAATCGTTCTATATATTTATGAAAATGAAAAATTCCCCTGTACTGAAAGATTGCTTCTTTTTCGCACTGCTCTCCGTCTGTCCAGCGCACATCCGGAAACGTCTCCTTTGCATAGGCAAGTTTTCCCTGATATGCTCCTCCTATAATCATGATCATCTCTTTTCACATGCCTCGTCTTTCTCTGCGTATATCCTATTGACCTCGCAGCTACTTTAATAACAATAAAATCTGTTCCATCACTACAACTGCCAACGCCATCAGAATTTCACACATTTGTAGGAAATACCCTGCCAGATCTCCAGTGACCCCGCCGAATTTGCTGATACACATGTGATGATAATACCAGAATACAAGAAGTGCCATAATCACCGCTGCTGCTCCGGACCATTTTCCCACCACAATCATGAGTGAGCTAAGTACGATCAAATATATCATGAGCGTTCTTCGATTCACTCTTTTTTCCGCACTTTCTGAAAATGTTGCCACAAGCCCCTGTCCTTTTTTTCTCGCCTGTGGAAAACAGATAACCGAAAGTCCACTCAATGTACGCGACAGCATAAAGCTAATGGCGATTACTTTCGCTGCATGAGCTGTAAGCATAGAATAAATCCCCGTGTACGCGAAAAAATATACGCTGCAGGAAATAATTGCAAATGCTCCGGCATGAGAATCTTTTAAAATCTCCAGTCTGCGTTCCATCGGCTGATAGGAACTTAAAGCATCCTGTGTATCCAAAAAACCATCCAGATGAATTCCGCCAGTAATAAAGATGGGAATCAGCACTAATAACATCGTCAAAAAAAGATTACTACTGCCTGGTATTCCAGAAGATAAAGTTTCCTGCCTGTCAGCCAGCCAGCCTCCTGCCTGATAGACAACCCATGACGCCAGACCGATAACAGCACCCACCCACGGAAAAAAACACATCGCAAGCGACATATTTTCATCTGTCCATTCACTTTGTGGCATGGGAATCTTGCTGTACATAGAAAATGCAATTTTAAAACTATTCCACATTTTTTTCATACTACTTTGTAACCTTCCTATTTCTATATCCCATCATAGTTGGGGCTTTTGACTCCAACATCATTTTACTATTTGCTCATTTTATCTTAATCGGGATTCCATAGACAACTTCTGTTACCTGATCTGCCATTTTTCCAAGCTCCTGATTGATCTTTCCGAGAAGTCCGATATATTTTTTTGTTTCTTCTGAATAATCCTGCAGATCACTATGCACTTCGTTTGTCACAATCGCCAAGTGCTCCGTCTGTGTGTTCAAATAACGGATTCCTTCTACAATCGTCTCCAGAACCGCTTCATCCTCTGCAAGACTTCCATCTTCCTGATATAGCACATCCGCCAGTAAATTGGAAACGCACTCTAACAGAATTCCTCCTGTTTTAGCATTCTCCTGATTTTTTTCGTTCCTACAAGTTTTATTGATATCTAAGATACTTTTACTTCTCTTCCACCTTTGGATAGAATCATCAAGCGTCCTCAAATCTCCATAACACTCCAGCGTCTGAAATCCTTTTCCGGCGCGCATCTGCCTGTGGCGTTCAATCTTCTTTTGTGTCTCTGCACCAAATGGACGCATGGTCGCAATATACAGATATGGGCATATCGCTTTTTTTTCTTCGCTTTTCTCCGGTTTTCCGGTCAGCCACATTTCCGCATAGGCAGATTTTCCACTTCCACTGCCCCCGGTTATTACATGCATCATCATTTTATCCCCAGACTTTCTTTGAATATTCTATTTATCTCCTAATTCTTCATAATCATCAATGTGAATATCGGAAAATGTACTCATTTTCTCATATACAGCCAACGCCATATCCAGTACCGGGAGAAATGCAACAGCTCCTGTCCCTTCTCCAAGACACATATCACAAGTCATAGATGCTTCCCTCCCAAGTGCCTTAAGAAGAATATGCATTCCCGGCTCTTTGGACACATGAGACACAATGATATATTCTCTGACTTTATTGCACATTTGCACTGCTGCAAGTGCCGCTGCCGCTGAGATGAAACCATCCATAATTACCGGAACGTGGTAATACGCTCCGCCCAGATAAATTCCAACAAGTCCGGCAAGATCAAATCCTCCTACCTTTGAAAGTACATCTACCGGATCATCTGCATTTGGCTCATTTTTTGCAATGGCTGTTTTGATAGCATGTATCTTTCTTCTAAGACCAGCGCTGTCAAGTCCGGCTCCTCTCCCGGTCATTGTCTCCACTGATTCATCTAAAAGGACACTCGCCACTGCACTGCTGGTCGTTGTATTACCGATTCCCATCTCTCCGGTCGCAAGTATCTGATATCCTGCTTCTTTTTTCTCTTTCACAAGATGCACTCCTGTCAGGATTGCCTGAAGCGCCTCTTCTCTTGTCATTGCAGGCTCTTTCACCATATCCTTTGTTCCATAAGCGACTTTATAATTCGGTACTCTTGTATCACGAACCATACCAATGTCTATCGGAAACAGATCTACCTCTGCACTCTGACACATAATCGCGGCGCTGGTAGCTCCTTCCAGAAAATTCTCTGCTACAATTGCAGTTACTTCCTGTCCGGTCTGTGTCACACCTTCTTCCACGACACCATTATCTGCACACATAGCTATCAGTGCACGATTCTTAAGTTCTACCTCGGCATTTCCAGTAATTCCGGCAATCCGGATAATATGCTCTTCCAGCTTTCCAAGGCTATGTAATGGCTTTGCGATAGAATTCCATTTCTCCCGGGCAGTTTCCATAGCCACATTGTCCAGATTTTCGATTCCATCTATAATAATTCCAAGTTCCTCTTCCCTTGTCATCTATTAATAACCTCCTGCTTCTTAGCTTCTTATCCCTCTTGTCTATCCTGACATCATGCCTGTTAATCTTTTTCTTTATATCTTCTGCACGCACCCGCAAATGCTTCTGCAACTTGTGGATTTCCCATATAATGAATATGTGGATATCCTGCCAATATTGTATCTGTACTAATCATACATTCCCATCCCCTCGTGGACATCGGTTTTTTCGCTGTAAATGCATGACCACATTCTTCTGATTCATAATAATGAAATTCATGTGCTGTAATGTTTCCAACATTATGACCAAAAACTGTCCCTTTGGATAATATAATATATCCAAACCTTCTCAGTTTTTCTGTCTTATAGCTTTTTCCAAAAAGTGCTCCGGCCATATCATATATATTCCCGTCAGAACCTTCCAGCCGTTCCTGTAGATACATAAATCCTCCACATTCAGCAATACATGGTACTCCCAACGTTACTGCATGGCAGATACTTTCACGCATAGAATCATTTTCACTTAATTCTTTCGCATACAGCTCCGGATACCCTCCATAAAGAACCATTCCCTGTATATTCTCAGGCAGGCTTCTGTCGTGTATTGGTGAAAATGTGACAATTTCTGCTCCCAATTTTTTTAAAATCTCCAGATTATCCGGATAGATAAAACAAAATGCTTCATCATGTGCAACTGCAATTCGAATCCCTTTTTGCAAAGTGTCTGATAAGTTCAAAAGATGCTCTTTGACTTGTGTATCTTCCTGCATTGCTGATACATTCCGGGCAAGTTCTAATATTCCGTCCAAATCTACGGTATCTTCCATCACTCTTGCCAGATGTTCCAGCTTTTCATCGATTTTCTCCACTTCTTCCGGAATCTGCAAACCCAGATATCTGCTTTCCAAAACACATTCTGATACAACCGGAACATATCCATATACGCGGACTTTTAACTGTTCTTCTATCATCTGCTTCATCCTTGCATACATCATCGGGGAGATACGGTTTAAAATCACGCCCTTGATATGATGTTCTGTTTCATATTCCAAAAATCCTTTTACAACTGCAACTGCAGAGACAGAGACTCCTTTGCAATCTAAAATCAATATAGCTGGTGTATCTGTTGTATCTGCCACATCCCATGCGCTGGCTTCTTTTGAAATTCCGGCAATTCCATCATAATATCCCATCACACCTTCCAGAACACAGATATCTCTGTTCTTTCCATGAGAAAGAAGTGATTGTCTCACTCCTGTTCTTTTGCACATAAAGGTATCCAGATTGTAACTGTCGATTCCAATCACTTTCCGGTGGAACATCGGGTCGATATAATCTGGCCCACATTTAAATGCAGCACAATTAAGACCACGATTTTTCAGAGCCTTTAATATTCCACATGTAATCATCGTTTTTCCGCTTCCACTAGATGCGGCTGTCAATAATAATCTTGGAATTGCATTACTATTTCTGTTATTGTCTTTATCATCTATGGGCTGCATATTTTTTCTGTTTAACTCCTTGTTCAAAGTCCGGCCGTATCATTAATCTAATTCAAAACTTACAACATAAATCGGATTCTGTCCTGTCATCATATGATAACTTCCAACTACTTTAGATTTTGCAATATTGACCTGCACGATTTCATCATTTTTAATCGGATATTTTCTGCAATATTCCAGAGTCTGCGCCAATGTCTCCAGTGAAATAGCATTTAATACCACTCTTGCCTGTGGATTCTTTTTCCTGATAAGCTCCAGAATCTCTTCCAGTCGTCCTTTACTTCCTCCGATAAATACACAGTCTGGTGCCGGAAGATCTTTTAATATTTCCGGCGCACTGCCTTCAATAACTTTTATGTTGCTCACTGCAAATTTTCTGGCATTTTCCTCAATAAGACCAGCTGCCTCCGGATTGATTTCCACTGCATAAACCTGTCCGTCTTCTGCCTGAATTGCAGATTCCACAGATACAGATCCGGTTCCCGCCCCGATATCATATATAATATCCGACTTTCTGATCTTCATTTTTGAAAGACTGATGGATCGCACTTCCTCTTTTGTCATTGGAACATCTCCGCGGATAAATTCTTCATCATTCATTCCATGAGTCACCGCATTTTCTCCACCATATGGATTGGCAATGAGCACCGCTGCAAGATTGTCTCCATCATAATCCAGGAATTCTGACACATTTCCTTTTAAAATCTGCTCTCCCTCATAAGTAAGCTCTGCCCCGACTGCCATGTTACAATCTCCAAGTCTGGCATCGATCAAAGTTTTTGCAAGCTTACGGACATCTGCTGCAGAACCTGTCAGTGTAAATGTATACTTATTATTTTTCACAGCTGCAAGAAGATTTTCCTCTCGTCCATGGAGGCTGACAAGTTTTATGTCTTCCCATGGAATCTGAAGTTTTGCACACAAACTGGAAACTGTAGAAATTCCCGGTAAAATCTCTGTCTTTACACGATCAGGCTCACCACTTTTTTTCATCCTGTCACGGATCGTTAAAATCAATTTCTTTGCACCACTGTAAAAGCCAGGATCTCCTGACAGTACAACTACTATATTTTCATCTTGTGGATGACTGAAAATATAATCCGTAATTTCCTCCGGTTTGTAAGCTGCAAATGTCTGCTGTCCTTCTTTTACAACAGATTTTAACATACGTGATGCACCAATCAGTACATCGGCTTCCTCACATGCCTTTTTAACTTCCACAGTCATTGAACCTTCTGTTCCCATTCCGATTCCTGCAAGCGTCACTTTTTGCATTGTTTTGAAATGATACTCTTCTTTTAACAGATCAATGATTTCTTCGTAAGTATATCCGGACTCTTCTTTCTGACGGCCCAGAACGATGATTTTCACACCAGCCTTTTTCGCTGCATTATATTTTTGCAGGAACCCGCCAATATTTCCCGAATCCTTTGTCACCATATAAGAAATGTCATAGCTCTTCATAATTGCATAATTCATTTCCACCGAAAATGGTCCCTGCATGCAGAGCAGATTCTTTCCGGTAAAACCAAGCTGCTCACACTTATGTGCCACTTTCGCTGTTGAAAGCACTCTCGCATAAACACGTTTTTTGTAATCTGTGAGATTCTGAAAAGCTGCCAGTTCTTTACTTCCTGTCGTTGCCAGAATATTTCCTGTCGTCTGCTCCAGATATTCAATTGCCTCTTCCATGCTATCCACATAGATGCAATCTGACTTTTCAGCTCCTGTATCCCTTAAAATCCTCAAATATGGAACTCCGGCTTTTTCACATGCATTTTGCAGGTTTTCTGTCACTTCTATCGCATAAGGGTGCGTCGCATCCACTACATATGAAGGATGATATTCATTGATAAATTCTATCATCTGCTTTTCATCCATCCGTTCATGTGTTGTTGTAATATTACTTCCCTCTGGCAGCAGACTCTCTCCATATTCTGTTGCCACGCAGACATGAACACTGACTTCCCTTTTTACTAAAAATTCTGCCAGCCGTCTTCCTTCTGTTGTTCCTGCATATATTAAAATTTTATTTTCTGCCATATCGATATCCCCTTGGTGTAACCATTTTATGTTTAATTATTTTTGTCATTTTATTCCCTATATAAACGGTAGAAAACATATCTACCTCGGTATTTCGAAGCTCTTTCAGTGTCAGTATGTTCATACTTTCTTCTTCTCTTGCAATATTTCTCACAATACCGCATATAATACTTTCTTCTTTGTACTCAAGCAAAATATCACAAGCCCTTGCAAGATAATCTTTTCTCTTTTTGCTGGAAGGATTATATAAAGCAATCAGAAAATCCGCCTGTGTTGCCGCCCGAAGTCTCTTTTCAATCAGTTCCCACGGCGTCAGAAGATCGCTTAAACTGATCAGACAGCAATCGTGTCCAAGCGGTGCACCAAGCACTGCTGCTCCCCCCATTGCTGCTGTCACACCCGGAAGAACCTCGATCTCGACTTCCGGATATTCTTCTCCGATTTCATACATGAGTCCTGCCATTCCGTAAATCCCGGAATCACCACTGCACACCATAGCTGTCACACGCCCTTTTTTTGCCTCTTCAAATGCCAGCCGGCATCGCTCCGGCTCCTTTCTCATAGGCGTTGTCATAAATTCCTTTTCCGGAAAATATTTTTTCATAAGATCTACATATACTGTATACCCGACAATCACATCACAGCCCTTTAGCGCTTCCACCGCTGCAACCGTCATCTGCTCATAAGCACCAGGTCCCATTCCAATCACATATACTTTATTCAAAATCCACACTCCATTTCTCCACTGCCACAGCAACTGTCACTCCTTCGTGCGCTGTCTTGTGTACCAGAATTTTCTTCCCTCCGGCACACATAGCACTTCTTTCACACACATTATCAACACCTGTGGTCTGTTTTACAAATTCAGATCCTGTAAATGTCCCTTCTGCCTGTTCCAGCTCTTCTTTCGAAAATGTCTGAAACGGTATGTCATATTTTTCACAGTATGTACATAGTCCAGGTTCTTCCTTCTTTAAATCAATGCTTGCTGCAAGTTTCACTGATTCCGGAAAAATTCCATACTCTTCAAGCACCTGTGTTACATGCTTTTCAATCTTTTCAGCAGCAGTTCCCTTCTTACAGCCAATCCCTAAAACCACAGCTTTAGGAATCAAATACAACACCTGTGTTCCGCTTCCTGCAGGTACATCGTTTTTACAGATTCCTATGTGGATCTTTAAAGCCCTTGAATCACATCTGTCTGACTCATGTATGAATTTTAATTCTTTTGGAATCTGTCCTCTGACAGAGCATTCTGGTTCTGTCTCTGCTAAAACTTGTTTGCCAGCCAAAATATCTGCAGATACGAGTTTTGCCAGTTTCATATCTTCTATATATAATCTATTTTTCTTTGCAAATATATCAACCGCCCACTTCTGATTCAAATCTGTTGCTGTTGTGATCACGGCCTCCATGGAAAGCATTTGACTGAGTTTTTCTGCAAGTTCATTGGCACCTCCAATGTGTCCGGACAAGATTGGAATACAGTATTTTCCAAGCTCGTCTATAACCAGTACAGCCGGGTCTTCTTTTTTGGACACTACAAATGATGCAACTGCCCGAACTGCAATTCCTGCTGCACCTACATAGATCAAAACATCAGATACTTTCCAATGTTCTCCGGTCCATTCTTTCAGGCTTCCCTCATAAGAATCTGCCTCTTCTTTACATTTGACATTCTCTGCTACAAGCCAGTCTTCTGCCGACAAAGCTTTCCTGACTTTTCCAGCCGTCTTTCTTCCGTTTGCAGTAAAGCTCAGAATTGCAGCTTTCATCTAAGAATCCCTTCCTTTCCGGAATTCAGTTGTGAATCCCGGATCATACAACTTTGACCGTTCATAATGGCTGTGAGTCACTACATTTCCCACAAGGATCAATGCAGTCTTTGTAATCTGATGTTTCCTTGCTGTCTCCACAAGTGTATCTATCGTACATACATATGCCTCTTCCTCCGGCCATGTTGCTTTGTACACAATTGCTGCCGGCGTATCTGATGCATATCCTCCGGCAAGCAGTTCTTTTACCAGCTTTTCCAAAAGTCCTGTACTTAAGAAAAGAACCATCGTTGCACCATGTGCAGCAAAACTCATGATCTTTTCCCGCTCAGGAACCGGAGTTCTTCCTTCCGTTCGTGTAATAATAACACTCTGTGACACCTCCGGAAGAGTATATTCCAGATTCAGTGCTGCCGCCGCTCCACAAAATGAGCTGACTCCAGGGCAGGAATCATAATCAATTCCTTTTTCATCAAGAATGTCCATCTGCTCACGGATTGCACCGTAAAGACAAGGATCACCCGTATGAAGTCGTACGGTCATCTTATCTTCTTTTTCTGACTTTATCATAACCTCTATGACTTCTTCCAGTGTCATATAGGCACTATTATAAACTTCGCAGCCTTCCTTTGCATATTCCAGCAGTCCTTTATTGACCAGTGATCCAGCATAAATGATTACATCTGCTTCTTTAAGATATCGTTGTCCTCTTACCGTAATCAGATCAACCGCTCCCGGTCCTGCTCCTACAAAATGTATCATTAATTTTCTTCCTCCCACAAATGCATCAAAGTATCTACCTTACTTGTTTTTCCCAAAATTCCATACACATTTGAATATAAAATTGCCCCAACAGGCATCTGATCTGCCATGCGGTATTCCATATATTTTTCAATGGATCTCATAATTTGCCTGATTGTAGCTTCTCGCTCTTCTTCGCTTAAAAGTGCAAGCGCATCATCGGTCGTCACGCAATCCAGAACCGCTCTGGCGCGATCTGCGGAAAATCCAGCCCGTAGCATTGCCGTTGCAAAAAGATCCATACGGCAGTCTGCCCATCTGGAATGCGTATTCATCACTCCACCTGATACTTTGATCAGCTTTCCGATATGTCCGGCAAGTACAAGCCCTTGAAACTTACAATCTGCTGCCATATCCATGCTCTGCCCTATATAATTACTGCATTTTACTACATCTTTATCCTGAATTCCATATGCTTCCCGCAGAAAATCCAGACCATAATTCCCTGGCGCCATAATGAGATAGTTCTTTCCCCCTGCACGCCTGACCTTCATCTCTAATTCAATCGTATCAAGCAGAGCCTGTTCACTCATCGGCTCCACGATTCCACTTGTTCCCAAAACAGAAATACCGCCTTCAATTCCAAGTCTCGGATTAAATGTTTTCTTTGCCAGTTCTACTCCCTGCGGAATGGATATCTCTATTTTAATTCCGCCGTCGTACCCATACATTTCACACGCCTCTTCGACTTCTCTTAAAATCATCTGTCTCGGCACTCGATTAATTGCGGCATTTCCTACAGGCTGATCCAATCCGGGCTTCGTCACCCTGCCGACTCCAATGCCTCCGTCCAGGACTATGCCAGATTTTATTCTGCTTACTTTACTGTATACTAAAATTCCATTTGTAATATCCGGATCATCTCCACTGTCTTTTCGTACTGCGCAGGAAACAGATTCTATCTCCGGATTACTTTTATTATATTTATTAAATTCTTTTTGAGCCTCAGCGATCTTCAGTGTCAACACTTCTTTTCCTGGTAAAGACACTGTGACCTGATCTACGCTGACATTTCCAAGAAGCATTGTGACCGCGGCCTTTGTTGCTGCCTGTGCACACGTTCCTGTGGTATATCCTCTTCGGAGTTTTTTCGTCATAGTTTTTACCTTTCCAGTCTGAAATTTTCGAATTCAACATTGTTCGCTCTCTTCATTCTACCTATCTGTGTGAAGGTTGTCAAATCATTTGCCACTTCCATCTATTGTCTTTTTCTTTCAAGATTTTATTGATGCCAGACTTTTCAATATCTGCGTGCCGAAATCTACATTCTGTGATACAATAAAGCAAGCAAAGAAAGGAGCCATTTTTTATGTCAGAACAAAAACAGCGCGTCTATGACGCCTTAAACAAGCTCGGAATTAAATATGAAGTCGTAGAACACGAACCCGTACACACCATGGAAGACATGGACCGCCTCGGTCTTCCTGAGAAAGGAACTCTGTGCAAGAACCTGTTTCTCAGAGATGCAAAAGGAAAACGTCATTTTCTCATTACCTGTGATGAAAATGCTAAAGTAGACTTAAAGTCTCTTGGCAGACAGCTCGGTGCCGGAAACTTAAGCTTTGCCTCAGAAGAACGTCTCGAAAAATATCTCGGGCTCAAACAGGGAAGCGTATCTCCATTCGGTCTCATGAATGATACCGACCATGCAGTCGAATTTTTTATTGATAAAAACTTAAGCAAATGCAAAAGTCTGGGAATTCATCCGCTTGAGAACACAGCAACTGTATTCCTCTCCTTTAAAGATCTGGATAAGTTCCTGTGGAATCTTGATGTGGATGTGATGAAAATACGGTTATAACAGGCAAAGAGAAGCAATGTATCCATGTGGACACGGAGCAAAAACCCCGGAGCGGCAACTCCGGGGTTTTCTATTCCTACTTTTGGCATGGGAAGGCTTAACCCCATAGGCTGATTATATAATCAGCATTGCATCTCCAAAGGAAAAGAAACGATATCTTTCCTGTACTGCTTCTTCATATGCCGCCAATACGTGTTCTCTTCCTGCCAGTGCTGATACTAACATAATCAATGTTGACTCCGGCAGATGGAAGTTCGTGATCAATCCATCTAAAATCTTAAATTTATATCCCGGATAGATAAATATCTCAGTCCAGCCACTTGTCGGTTTCAAATGTCCTGTTTCATCTGCTGCTGACTCGATAGTTCTGCAGCTTGTTGTTCCAACACAGATAACTCTGTGACCGGAATCTTTTGCGCGGTTGATCTTCTTGGCTGCTTCTTCGTCAACCTGATAGAACTCAGAATGCATATGATGATCTGTAATCTCATCTACCTTTACAGGACGGAATGTTCCAAGTCCTACATGAAGTGTCACTCTCGCAATGTCAATGCCTTTTTCTTCTATCTCTTTTAATAATTCCGGTGTAAAATGAAGTCCCGCTGTCGGTGCCGCTGCGGATCCGGTATGCTTTGCATAAACAGTCTGATAACGATTCTTATCTTCCAACTGATGTGTAATATACGGAGGCAGCGGCATCTGTCCGAGCTGGTCTAAAATCTCTTCAAAAATTCCTTCATATTCAAACTTCACCAGACGATTTCCTTCTTCTACGATTCCAACGACCTCTCCAACAAGAAGACCTTCTCCAAATACGATTCTTGTTCCAACTTTTGCCTTCTTACCAGGTTTTACTAATGTCTCCCAGATATTATTCTCTTTCCTTTTTAATAATAAAACTTCAATCTTTGCTCCGGTTCCTTCCTTCGCTCCAATCAGTCTTGCCGGAATAACCTTGGTATCATTGATGACCAGGCAATCTCCTTCTTTCAGATATCCTGTAATTTCTTTAAATATATGATGTGAAGTAGCTCCCGTCTCCTTGTCAAGGACAAGAAGTCTGGAACTGGAACGATCCTCAAGCGGATCCTGCGCGATTAATTCCTCTGGCAGGTCATAATAAAAGTCCTGACGTTTCATGATTATAAATCTCCTTCCTGTATGTTTTCTTCTATACTATCTTCTACTTCTTCTCTGTTTTCTTTTATTTTTGTTACATTTTCACCTGTTGACCCGGTTGCTTTTTCAGATTCAGCTTGTGTAAACTCCTTTTTCACTTGCCCGGCATCACTCACGAAACTATATCCTCCATCTGGCACAGCCCTATACGGTTGTCCTGGCTGTGACTGACTCTGCATTTGCACATTTTTCTGTACATAATTCTGTGTCTGCACTGGTTCTCGCGGCTGTCCAGACATCTGCGGTCCTGCCGCACTCAGATACTCTGGATACATTTTCACTTTTTTCTCATAGACAACTCTTGTGTCGCAGAGCATATCGTGAAAGCCCCGTTTTTCCTTATCAATTCCCACAATAATATATCCAATCCAGATAGATATTCCACATAAGAATCTTCCGACAGTCTCCCGGTATAACACATCCACAAATGAAAGCTTTTCATTTCTGTCAGCAGGTACTACTCTAAGATTCATCAGTCGTTTTCCAATCGTCGTTCCAGTACACCATGTCAATAAAGCAAAATACATGATTTTGAAAATATACAACACAATATCTTTTAATGAATAATGAAACAATACATTTTCATCCAATATTGTACCACTGATCAGCGCTCCGATTCCGATCCATGCAAGACGCACAACGAGAAGTCCAATTGCCACAATGACGCTGTCTATCACATATGCTGCTAAACGCACCCAGAACCCGGCATAATTCTCATTACTGTAACTGTTCTGCATAATACATCAGCACCCCGCTTTCCTTCTCTTCGGCAGTTTCCTTTAATATCTGTGCCTCAGATTTTGGAACAAGCTTTTCTGCTTTACTAAATATTGCTGCCAATATGCTTTCCTCACTGCTCGGTGTATAGAACTCGTCTACTCCAAGCTCCGAAGCCATCTGATTCATTACATCCTGGTAAGTTGCGATCTCATCAATAAGCCCATTCGCTTTTGCCTGTTTTGCGGTGTAAGTGCGTCCATCTGCCAGTGCTTTTACCTGGTCTGCCGACATATCTCTTCCGTCCGCAACAATATTTACAAACTCCTGATAACACTCATCGACCTGTGATTGGTAAATTGCGACCTGCTCGTCTGTCAGCTTGGAACTGTCCTTGTTCACACCACTCGTAATACTGACATAACGAATTCCAAGTTTCTCATAAAGTCCGCTCATATCATACCCTGACATAATGACGCCGATAGATCCTGTAACCGTATTCTTATTCGCATAAATCTTATCTCCGGTTACAGACGTCATGTACCCGCCAGAAGCTGCATAATGCGCCATATAAGTCCAGATTGGACGGCCTGTCGTCTCTTTATATTCTATCAGCTTGTCATGAAGTTCTTCCGACTCATAGACCGCTCCGCCTGGAGAATCCACATACAGCAGAATCCCTTTATTATCTGAATCGTCCATAAGATTGTCAATATAATCCATCGTTGTATTGTGCTGATATCCAGACGATGTATCCAGTACACTGCTCTGCGTCTGCTCCTGAATCGTCCCCACTACATTCACAACTCCAATATAATCATCTGCCGGCGGATCAAATTCCAGTTCTCCAGTCAGCATCGTTGTCACATCTTCTGCCATTGTATTTGCAGATAAAGTATTCGTCAATACGCTTGTAACACCTGTCACAATAAATACAGCCCCAGCCACAATCAGACCGATTATCTGTTTGTTCTTCATCTTTTTTCTCCTTTAAGTTCTAAATCTCCATAGCTTTTTTATTGTAACATATGAAGGATTGTTTTTCAAAAAATAATACATTTAACGCGTAGTAAACCTCGAATTTACTACGCGTCCTGCTATTTTGCTAACTTTATTAATTCTTCGACTCTTTTATTACATTCTCCCACCGGCACATCTGTTACAATGACTCTCTTACACTTTTTCATCACTTCAACTGCTCTTGCAAATGTCTCATCACTGATCTGCCGGAATGGTTCTTCTGTAATCACTTCCACTGCCAGAAGTCTTGCAAGCTGATAGTCAATATCATTCTTGTAGAGGATTCCTGCTGCAAATGGAATGTGTTCTTTCTGTAACTGTCGATAAATCGGGATTCCGCTTCCTCCGGACGAAATTACAAATACCTCTGGTTCTCCTTCTATCTTCGGAAGCTCTATGCTTCCAAATGCCGGATCAAAAGAACCATTGTCAATTTCATAAAGACTGCGGATTGTATCTTCCTTAAATACCTCTTCTGGCTTTCCATAATGTGCAATGGTATCTCCCTTCACACAGATAATCTTATCCGACACTTTCTGTGCAAGATCAATCTCGTGCAGCGACATAATGACTGTAATATGCTTTTTTCTTGCCATACGTTCCAATATTGCAAGTAATTCTAATTTATATCGTACATCTAAAAAAGATGTCGGCTCATCCAGCACAATAATCTCCGGCTCCTGACAGATTGCTCTTGCAAGAAGAACTCTCTGTTTTTGTCCATCACTAATAGCGTTAAAATCGCGGTTTCCCAGATCTTCTGCATGAACTGCCTTCATTGCCTCATCTACAATTTGTTCATCTTCCGGCGTCAGTATTCCAAGCCGCCCTGTATATGGGTAACGTCCTGTTGCCACAATTTCATGACAGGTCATAAGCTCCGTTTTGATACGTTCTGTCAAAACAACAGCCATATTGGAAGAAAGTTCTTTGTAAGACATTTCCTGAAGCGACGTGTCATCGAAGAACACCTTTCCTCCAATTAATTTCAATTGTTTTGTAATGCTCTTTAAAATTGTAGATTTACCGGATCCATTTGGTCCAATGAGCGTTACAATTTCACCTTTATCAATACCAATATTAATGTCATGGATCAGTGTCTTTCCCTGGTATCCAACAGCCATATCATCCATTTTAAAATAATAATCTGCCATGTTACATTCTTCCTTTCTCGCGCTTCACCATCATATAGATGACAATCGGTGCACCAAGTATCGATGTGACTGTACTGATATTCAGCTCCACCGGTGCCAGTGCCATACGAGCGATCAGATCACAGATCATACAGAATACAGCCCCTATAAAAAATGTACCTGGTATCACCACAATCGGTTTTGATGTTCCGAACGCTTTTCTCGTAAGAAATGGAACTGCAATTCCCACAAAAGAAATTGGTCCGGCAAATGCAGTCACACACGCGGAAAGAATACTTGACAGTAATATAATAACAACTCGGAATACTTTAATATTCACTCCCATACTCTGTGCATATGCTTCTCCAAGCTGATATGCACTGATTGGTTTTGACAGTAAAAATGTACACACTGCCGCAATTCCAACTACAACTACAGCTACTTTTATATTTCCCCAGCTCATACCGGAAAAACTTCCCTGTGACCAGCCATGAAGATTTACAATATCAGAATCATCTGCAAATGTCACCACAAAATCTGTAATTGCGGAACAGATATATCCAATCATGATTCCTCCTACCAAAAGGGATGCCATATGATGAATCTTCTTTGACATCAAAAGAATGAATCCCGTCGATATCAACGAACCAATGAATGCTGCCACTACTAATGTGTAAGATGAAAAATGTCCTACATATTTTAAAAATACAATCATAGTCAGTGCGACAGCCATCTTCGCTCCGGAAGAAATTCCAAGTACAAACGGTCCTGCGATCGGATTTGAGAAAAATGTCTGTAATAAGAAACCGGACAGAGACAATGCTCCGCCCAGTAATGCTGCCATGAGGATACGCGGCAGACGTATCTTCCATATGATACTGTACTCTACCGCCTCTCCATCATGTAAAAATAATATTCTCAAAATCTTCGGCACAGAAATATGTACATTTCCCGTATTAATATTTAGCACTGTAATGACAAAAAATGCTGCGATCATACACACAAATACAAATGTATATCTGAATCTTTTTCTGAAATTTTCAGTATGAAAACTTAACTGTTCCTGCTTTGTTTCCTTATTTTGCATATTTCTCCACCAGTTTCTTTTATTTTTTGACTTTTATTTCATCTTTTCAAGAAATGTCATCTGACTGGCATCACCATCTGTCAGCATCAGATGAATATCTGAAATCAGTTCTCCGACTGTGTCTGTCGCCTGATATAAGTTTTTACCAGTATACCATACATTTCCATCTTTGACAGCTTTAAACTCTGCAAACAGATTGCTCTTGGCTTCCAGATCACCAAGACTACTCACCTGTCCGTCAATGGTTCCGTTGTAAATAAGATAATCTGCATCTACTGCCGTTGCATAAAATTCTTCCATCGTCAGTTTTACAGATGGCGCATTCCCCTCAGAATTCTTCAGATCCTTGAACACATATCTTCCACCGGCAATCTTAATCATAGTCGGAATGTAGTCATCGGATTTGCGGACAACCACAGAACCGTCTGTATTGATGTAAAAATATGCCACTGTCTTCTCTGTATTCTTAAAATCCTTCAGATCTTCGATTACCTTTGCCTGGTCATCAAAAAATGCTTCTGCCTCTTTTTCTTTATTCAACATTGCTCCATAGACTTTAATCCACTCTGTTCTTCCAAGTGGATGTGACTCATAACTGGAATAATCTACAAATACTGGGATATCAAGGTCTTCAATCATCTCCTGCACCTTCGGTGAATGAAGGATCATCGTAGATTCTACTGCCAGTTTGCAATCTCCATCTACAATCTTCTCATAATCCGGTTCACTGTATTTTCCTGCAAATGTCATGGCTCCGGATTCCATTGCTTTCTTCGCACTTTCTATATACCAGCCGGAAGCCTCTAAACCAGAAAATTTCACAGTATCAATTGCATCTAATGCATCAAATAATGACATGATTGCTGTAGCAGCCATATAAATATTCTGAACCGGCTGATGGATGACAACAATATCACTGTCCAGTCCCTCCGGAGCCTCTTTGCCTTCCGGAACGATCAGATACTGCCGTCCCTCATGAACATCAATCAGCTTATATCCATCTTTGTAATAAAATACATCGAATTCCTGCGCATACGTCAGATCCATGGTGGATTCATACGTCAGCCCGTCAATTTGAGGGGCTTCTGCGGTCTTGAAGGTATCATCACTCTTCTCAGAGGTTGTCTGCGTTGTCGCGCTCGCACTGTCCTGGCTGCTCTTTGCAGAACCACAGCCCCCTAAAAAGAGAGCCATAGTCAACAATATTGCAGTTATCTTATATATTCTTTTCTTCATTTTACATTTCCTCATATAATACTTTTAGATACTTTGATATATATCTATTTTTCTGTCTGAACTTTTGCCTGAGACACTGCATCATCTCCTGCATCTTTCACTGCCTGGTCAAATAAGTTGTTCATCTGATCTTCACATCCAAAAAGTACTCCGTATACCTTAATCCACTCATATTTAGCCAGATCTGTCTGCTCATCTTCAGAACGGTCAACAATTACTGGTATTCCAAGTAATGCAAACTTTTCTGTCATTTGCTGATAGCGCTCTGTCTGTTCTTCCACTGTCAATTTTTCTTGATCTTCTGATTTCTTCTCAGCCTTTTCATCTGATTTCTTAGCAGATTTTTTCTTGGACTTATCGTCTGATTTTTTAGTAGATTTTTTCTCGGTCTTCTCTTCTTTATCTGTGTCTTCAGATACATCCTGTTTTTCCTGAATATCTGTGATATCCGCTTCTTTTGGAAGAATATTGGATGAAAGTACTGCAAGGTTTGTTTCCTGTTTTACAAGCGTCTTATAATCTGGTTCTTCTTCAGCGCCACCATATACAACCTGTGTGTGGTCTTCTCCATCCTTTTTCTCCATCTTTTCTGCAATAGAATCAATCTTGCAGTCTTTTTTCTTATCTCCAATTGCAACAATATTATCTGTAAGTCCAAGTTCATCCATTTTTTCCAGAATAGCCTCTGTAGATGTGTAGGCTTTGTCTGCTGGTAATTGTACTACAATCATGTCCTGATCTAAGCCAACCGGAACTTCTACTCCTTCCGGCACAAGGAGATATTTGACAATATTTCCTTTATAAAGCTCTGCTGCAAGTTCCGCTTCACTGACACCGTTCAGATTTTCTTCTCCATCTTCAGCAGTCGTAACTGCAGATGTCTCTTCCTCATCTACGCTTGATTTTGCATTTTTAGACTCTGTAGCCTGCTGTTTGTCTTGATCAGTCTGTGCTTCACCAGAAGTATCTGCTGTTTCAGCATCTATATTTTCTGCATTAATCGCTTCTGCAGCAAGCTTTTCCGGATCATTCGCAGTTCCTTTTGTCATGTCAATTTCAAGAAGGGTAATTCCCTGATCATAATGATAAATCTTAAAGTATTCCGCATAATCCAGTTGTGTCTCAGACTGATATTGTAATCCCATAATTTCAGGAGCTTTCTCATCTAGCTTCTTATTCGCATTTGCTCCTCCTAGTGTAGTTCCGTTTCCTGCTGCTGCCAGATAAACAAATATTGTATATTCTATCTCATGAGCGACTGACATCTTATCTGTCATACCAAGAATTTTATTATTCTGATTTAATGCAACTGGGATTGTAACTGTCGCTGTTCCGCCGCTTTTTGACGTATAATAAGTATTTCCATTTGCTTTTACATACTGATAATGGTCACTGTCAAACACCAGTGTTGCATATGCCTGACCATTTTTTATCGTAATCTTGTTACAATATATCTTAACCTTACCAGTTCCTCCGGACCATGTAAATCTGTCTGGTGTATACACTCCATCAGCTAAAGTCGTAGAACTGTTGACACGACCTGTAGCGCCTGATGTATCTGCCTCATATTTTGATTCATTTTCAGCTTTACCATCGTTTGGTTTTAAAACAGAACCCGAACCGCCAGTTCCTCCTGAAGGATTGGTGTTGCCGCCAGTAGTTCCACTATTGCCACCAGTTCCACCATTACCAGAATCTATGTCACTAATTTTTTTCACTGTCTCAGATTTGAATGTAAGTATTCTGTCATACCAGATTTTATTTTTTGTAGAGTATGCTGCTACATTAATTTCTTTATCTAATGCTTCTACCGGAACGGTATATGTATATTTTCCATTATTATCTGTTACAAACGGAATCCAGGATGATGAATCAGCTTTTGCTGCCTCTTCCTTTGTTCCCATATACAGATAGCCATATCCTGTACCGCTTAATGTCAACACTGCACTCATCTTACCATTTTTAGAAGTCAGTTTACAATCTACCACATTAAACATGGAAGAACTTGATGTTACATTATTTACTTTATATATTCCATTTTCCGGAACTACCACACCTGGATTCGGATCTGGTGTCGGGTCTGGATCCGGTGTCGGAAGTTCTCCTGTTTTCTCCAAAATACCATTGATATATGCTCTGGCATCACTAGTTGTCCATGTACCATCTTTTATATCTCGCACAGAATAGCTAAATTCTTTTCCAAGTTCTGTTACTGGAAGGGTAAATGTAAAACTTTTATATCCACTGGCAATATCAGAACGATCTTTTGCTTCAATAGCATTTGCCTCTTTTACTTCATTCGAATCCTGTGGATTTCCTATATAAAGTTTATCATATCTTGCTGCCTGTGTAACCCACGTAATCGTTGCCTGATCTCCATTAATTGAGACACTACTTTCTCTTTCAAAATTCAAGCCAATCATGTTTGTAGTCGGATAGGCAGAACCATATAAATTATATACTCCATTTTCTGTCGTATTTGCTTTATTTTCCAGATTTGGAATATTAATAAACAAGTCTCTTGCATAAGAGAACCATGTGTCATTTCCTGGTGTAACCGCAATATTCATTCCTTGTTTCTCTGCTGATACATCAAATGAAAATGTTGTCACATTTTTTTCTGAATTGTACGTTCCTTTATAAACAGGAGTTTTGTTAGTGTCAGCCTGTACACCAAGATAAAGCCTTGTCCACTTGCTTCCTTTCACATCTAAGGTCATATTAACCTTATCTCCTCGCAGTACAGCTTTGGATGATACAATTTCAAAATCACTATATGCAACACCAGTTCCTCCAACAATTGTTTTTACCTCATCTGAAACTGTTGGAAGACTCTCTATTCCTTCATTTGGAATATAAATCCAAAGATCCTGTCCATTATACCAAGTGCCATCTGATTTTCCTAATGAAATTGGAAGAACTTTTCCTTTGTCTGATGCCGGTACTTGAAATGTAAATGTATATCCACCATTCTCTAATACTGTTCCATCAGTCACAGGAGTCTTAATTACATCTTCTTTTTCACCCAAATAAATCTTATCGAATGATACATTCTGAGTTGAAATTGTAACTTTTAAATTTTCTCCATCCTCCTGAACTTTTGACTCTTTTACCGTAAACATTTTGAATGTGCTGCCATCACTTTTTACAACCTGTACCTGACTACTGGTCACTGCCGGTGCCGATGGATTTTCCACCTTTGCAATATTAGATGTTGCAGTTGTTCCATTAGAATCAGTAATTACACAACGATACTGTCCAACCTTGTCTGATGCCATCTCGAATGTATAAGTGGCATTCTTGGCACTGATGCCCTCGCAATCTATCCAACTTGTTCCATCCGCACTGTACTGCCACTGATAACTCAACTTTGCACTTTCTTCTCCATTGGCAATAACAGAAAGAGAAACCTGTGTATCATTCTTCGCAGCTACATCTTTCGGTTGTGACTGGATTACAATTTCTGTCTGCTTTTTAAAAGCATCTAAAGAAGGAATTGTTAATGCTAGTGCACTACTTGTACTAAATTTCTGCGTTCTTCCATTTCTTGGTACATAATGCACTTCTTTTCCTGCCATTGAGAGTGGTACTTCAAATGAAAATTTTTCTAAATTCTTTTCTGTATCTACTTCGCCCAATACCAATGGTTCCTTTGGCTCATCATTTTTATCACCAATATAGATAGCATCATATGAAAAGTTTCCACTGCTTGCAGGTTCTACCCAGATAGATATCTGAATCTTTTCTCCTACTACTTTTGCTTCGGATGCCCCAATGCTAAACATCGTATACGGCTGTCCTGGTTTCTTCGTATCATCACTGGCGTAGATAGCAGTAATCCCATTACTTGCGACATATCCTTCTTTTTCACTTACCTTTTGGAAAGTTATCTCTGATATGTCTGAAATTATTTCGGTACCAGTATTATCCTTTACGATGCAACGATATTTTCCGGCAAGTTTTTCTTCCATTGTAAATGTATAGTTATCTGTACCAGCACTTAATTCTTTACAATTTGTCCAACTTTCTCCATCATCACTATACTGCCATTGGTATGACAACGTAGTCCCTTCTTCACCAAGTGCATCTATAAATAAAGAAATCTTGTCTCCTGCCTTTGCAACCATCTTTGCTATTGGCTGTGACTGAATTGTTATAACCGTCTGTTTCTTAAAATCAGACAATGCTGGAAGTTTTAACGCAAGAGAACTAGTTGTGCTAAATTTCTGCGTTCTTCCATTTCTCGGTACATAATGCACTTCTTTTCCTGCCATTGAAAGTGGTACCTCGAAAGTAAATCTTTCTAACTTTTTCCCCTCAATCTTTTTTGTATCTTCTTCCCCGATAATTAGTGGTTCTTTTTCCTTATCATTTCCATTACCAATATAAATTGCATCATATGAAAAGTTTCCACTGCTTGCTGGTTCTACCCAAATGGATACCTGTATTTTATCTCCTACAACTTTTGCCTCAGATGCTCCAATTTTAAACATCGTATATGGCTGTCCTGGTTTCTTCGTATCATCACTGGCATAGATAGAAGTAATCCCATCACTTGCTACATAACCTTCCTGTGCAGTTGTGCCGCTTCCAGTATTATCTCCAGAATTGTCACTGTCTGTTTTTCCATCGTCCTTCTTATCATCATCTACAAATGTAATTGTTGCAGTATTAGAGGTTTCCTTTATATATGACTTATTGACAATGCAACGATACTTTCCTTCTGAGCTTTTTTTCATTGTAAAGCTATAATTAGCTGTTGTTGCATTTTCACCATCACAGTCTGTCCAGTTTGTTCCATCTGCGCTATACTGCCATTGATATGAAACATCTTCTTCAGAAGCACTTACAGATAATTTAACATTTTCTCCTTCTTTTGCTTTCACATCGTTCGGCTGTCCCGTAATAACTTCTACGTTTGGAACACTCATCCACAGATAATTTTCTGACCATGTTCCTTTATCAGAACGTCCTGCGGCTACCGGAATCCAACTATTCTGTTTTGACAACGGAACAGTAATAGAAAACTTGCATGTACCATTTGCTTTTTCACCTTTTGTATAACCTGTTTTTTCACTATCTGTTACAGGTCCCAAATATAACCAATCAAATACAGATTTTTCACCTGTATTAAAATCAATCGTTACCTGATTATCTTTCACTTCCATCTTTTCAACAACGATTGGAAACATCCCGTACTCGTTTCCATCGTTTTTTAACACCTTGACACCAGAAATCGCCTCTGTAGGCTGCACAGGCACTATAGAGTCCTGTGGCGCTGCTTCCTGCGTTACAGACTCATTTTTTTGCTCTGTCTGCACCGGTTCATTTTCCACATTTGATTTATCTACAGATTCTGCATTCTTATTTTCTTGTTGTGCCGGTATTGCACTTTCTGATTTTTCTGTATTTTCTTTTTCACTAACATTTTCTGACACATTATCTGTATTATCAGAAACTACGTCAGATTCTGACTCTGTTTGTGCCGCATCGGCTTCTACTACATCTTGTTCTTGTGCATATACATTCGTATACGACAAAGGTGTAGCCACCATCGATGCAACAAGCACACCTGCTAAAAAGCTTGCACTTTTTCTTTTCATCCTTTTCTTCTCCTTTATTATGTTTTACCTTGTTGTCTGGGAATTATCATGAAAATAGTCGTACGAAAAAAAAGAAAAAACTTTTACTGACATAAGTAAAAATATTTTCGTTTTATAAAACTTTCGGTACAATCAATTACTCGTGACCTGGAATTCTCATTCCATGTACCAACGACCGGCAGGTTTCCTGACTTATAGAGTTCACATAAAATCTCCTTCCCAGTTTTCCAGTGGATGAGCTGCCTTGTCAGATTATCCGCAGCCTATGATTCTACATATCTATTTACAGTGACGAGTTCGTACAGGCTTCTCACCTGTTTCCCTTTTACCTGTTCTCACAATGAAACAGCACCGAACGTTCTTCATAATTTTCCATAACAAATATAACATTTAGACTTAAGAAAGTCAATGAAACTGGGGCTTTATTACAATTCATTATACTTCAGTGATATGCTTAAAAAGCTTCCACAGGATTTCTCCCATAGAAGCTTCTTTTTTCAATTTATACGCCAAATTCCTCATACAATTTCTTACGATATTCCAAATCCTCCAACGCCTTAATACTATCTTCCTGACGATTCTGCTTTGAAAGCTTCATTAATAAATTGGCAAGCCGTTCTTCCCCTATACGTTCTCCTTCTTTTCTTCCTTCCTCTCTTCCTCGTATTCTCCCTTCTCTTAAACCTCGCTCTATTGCCTCTTCTTTTACCAGTCTTTCTCTTTCTTCCATCTTCATATACTCGACCTCCACACTTGTACTTGTTTTTATCTCCTGTATACTCTCATGCAGACGGCGAAGTCTTTCATCACATTCCTCTGGAAGTCCATGTTCATTACTCTCAGTAATATAATGAAGAAAATCCACTAATTCTTTCGATACTTCATCTTCATTTTCCCCTTTTGTACTGAGAAATAATTTTGTAACCTCATCTCCAAGTAATAAATCCGGCTGTTCCTTGCAGCGACTTTCAAACGTATAGCAATACTTCTTCATTCCATATGGATCATAGTCACAGATTACAATAATAAACAGCGGTTTTAGCTTATCAAAACCTTTTTCACCGCTTTTCAACATTGGTGCGTCCATCAATGCCTGATAGAATCTGGTTCGTTTTGGAATATTTCCTTCCTTCCGATTCTGCATCTCTACATCAAAAACGCGACCATCTTCAGATTCTGCGACAAAATCCATTCGGATTCCACGTTTTCCCGGAATATTGTGAATAACCTTCTGACCTTCTTTCCACTTGAGGCTTTTTAATCGCAAACCAGTAGATAATTCGATAATTGTCTTGCAATTTTCCAGTTCCGCGGTTGCCACATCAAATAGAAAATCGTCCGTGAGATTCATCTCCTTTAATGGCTTCCATCTGTCTTCCTGCATGATTAAGTTTTCGGTTCTCTCCATACACTTTTCTCCTGATATTATACCATTTATAGTTATTTTTTCAAACATGGAATATCGGGCGAATCTGTCCGTATGATCAGAGCAGAACTGCTCTTAAATTAACTTGATCTTTTTCGAATGTTTGAAGTGAGTATATCATAACATATTCAACATCTTCTATACAATCAATTATTACTTAAACTTTTCTTAAATCTGTAGAACTTTTGATAAATGTAATTTTTACATGCTATCTCGTTTCATTAGTTCAAGAATGCCTCGGCATTCTTGCTGCGAGGTGCGCGTCATGCAATTGCATGACATACTTCTACTGCGCACCTCTGCAAGTCTACACTCCGTTTCGGTCGGCGCAAAACCATTGTCCACCGGACAATGTGCGCCCTGCCGGAGGCTATATCAGCTGAGGGATTGACTCCCACCACTGATACCAGCTTGTTTCTCACCACCTATAAGACGCCATTGAAAAACTGTTTTTACATACAATATATAGTAGTGCAAAACATATAAATATACTTTATATTGTGCTACTTTGCGCAAAATAAGGACTTTTTCAGTGGCATCCCTATAAAGGTGGGGGTCATCTCCCAGCTGATATACAGACGTAAGTAGCTTTATAAATTCGTCTAATTTACCAAGAAAGGACAGCCATGTGTTTTTTCACATCGGCTGTCCTTTTGACATTTCATAAATATGCTGTTAAACAAAATCCACTAACTACAATAACTTTACTTCTTTAAAAATCCCCTGATTCAGCTGATAGCCAACATTCTTAATACACATCTGTCCGGCAAAATGTGCTTTTCCGATCATATGAATGCAGGCCTGTGCATATCCGATTGGCTCTTCTAACTGATAATCCACAAACTTCGCTTTTTCTGTTCCAATAAGAGCGAGTGTCGTTTTCGGGCAGAGCAAAATCATAGTCTTATCATCGGCAAGCTGCTCTACTTTCTTCAAGAATGGGTACGTAAAATTCACCGTAACAGCTTCCATCATCTTCGGTCCCAGAATATTCACTCCGCCAGAAGAATCTGCATAGCTGATCAAATCTCCCCCGTACTCTTTCACCAGTTCCATATATTTCAAAATCTGACCTCCCAGTTTCCAGAAGACCTTTTCCATCACTTCCGGTTTTTTTCGCATTCCCTTGAACACATATCTTGCATCGATCAGTACATTGAGAATTGTAAATGGTCCTGCCACTTCGAATACAACATGTTCTCCTTCTTCACGAAGTTTTTTACATGCAAGAAGAGTCTCTTGAATCCGATTTTTCGTGAAATCCATGTCCGGCAGATTTAATATTTCTTCTACATCTGTACAGACATATCCTCCAGCTCTCGGACCGGCAATCTCATTTCCAAGATTTATAATTCCTCCCATAGCCTCTGCCTCTAATGTATGGCAAAATGGAAGTTCACATATAACTGCTTTATCTTTCTCTTTCAACACTTTTGAAAGAGTCACCATTGTATCACAGTGTGTGTATGCATCCGGAAATGTTAGTCCCAGTCCTTCTGTCACTTCTGAACGAATTCCTGCTGAATTATCATATGTACAATTAAAATCTTTTATATCTCCCATATTTTTAACATTACCTCTTCGCATAACCAAGATTGGATTTTCTCGCTTTATTCGGGTACTTCCTATCTCATTCGTTTCTTCAATTTTTAGTGAACTTCCGGAAACATAAGGCAATCGGCAAATAATCTCTCATAGCCTTCTGTTGCACCAAGTTCCATATAATCCATATGATGAGCCAGTTCTTCCATCTCTCGCTTCACCTGACCGGATAAGAGCGCCATATAAGCTCCGGTCTTGGAAGAGTTACCGACATAGACAAGTTTATCTTTCACTTCTGCCGGAAGAATTCCTGTTCCAATGAGGCTGTCTGCCGGAAGATGTGCTCCAAATTGTCCTGCGATCATAACCTTGTCAAGCTCACTCATCTCTTTTCCTGCCTTCTTAAGAAGTGCATAGAAGCCAGACAGAATGGCTCCTTTTGCAAGCTGTACCTGTCGGACATCTCCCTGAGTGATCTTAAGGTCTTCCGTCATCTTAAACTGACGTTTCATACCATCCATCTCAATCATTGGGTAACGATAATCTGTCTCTTCCAGATTCTTCAACTTGATAAATGCGCCGTCTTTTCTTACAAGTCCGGTTCTTACCAATTCTTTTACCACTGCCAGAATACCGCTTCCACAGACACCGATTGGATCGGCATTGCCGATAATTTTCAGCTTTACGCCATCTTCCTTAATTTCAACATCT
The DNA here is from genome assembly GCF_000420885.1 of Dorea sp. AGR2135. Classification (NCBI taxonomy): domain Bacteria; kingdom Bacillati; phylum Bacillota; class Clostridia; order Lachnospirales; family Lachnospiraceae; genus Dorea; species Dorea sp. AGR2135. The sequence continues at coordinate 89,728 of NZ_ATVU01000010.1, forward strand.
TCAATAGCTCCCTCTGCCGCACGCATACCTGAGCTGATGTTCATACCTTCCAGTGCCGGACCTGCGGCACAGGAACAGGAAAGTAATCTTCCATGAGCTGAAAATACAATCTCTCCATTCGTTCCGATATCAATAAACAGAACATTTTCATCTGCCTTATGAAGCTCACAGACATAAACTCCTGCCACAATATCTGCTCCGATATAAGATGATACTGACGGCAGACAATAAAGTCTTGCCCCTCTGGATGCATGAATACCAATCTCCTCTGCTTCAATATCCTTTGCCTTTACAAACATTGGTGCATACGGTGATTTTCCAATGGACAGTGCATCTACACCAAGAAGCATATGCATCATCGTACAGTTCGCTCCTACAGAGACCTCGTAAATCTGTTCTTTCTTCACTCCGGTCTGTCCACAGACATCTGCGATCATCTCATTGATGGAAGCAACGATTGCTTCCTTAAGTGCCTGTACCCCCTCCTTGGGATGCTCCATCTCATAAGTAATACGAGTCAGGACATCCAGCCCAAAATGCTTCTGTGCATTGATCATAGAGGAATCCGCCAGTTCTTTTCCGGTCAGCATATCAATCAGTGCTGTAACAACGGTTGTTGTTCCGATATCTATTGCGATTCCATACATAGAATCTGTAGTATCCCCCTCTTCCAGATTCATCAGCACTTTTTTGCCGTCTTTTTCACGATGGATAACTGCCGTGTAACTTCCTTCTTTGAAACAGAATCCACGCAATACAGAAAATGGAAATTCCACATCCGAAAGTTGTTCTTTAATCTGATCTTCAAATGGTGTCTGGTCTGTCAAAAGCGGCTTATGTATATTCACAATCTGTTTGACAATATCCAGGTCTTTTTCGAATTTTGGCACATATCCTTTTGATAGAACTTCATGCTTGCGCTCTTTCTGCATCAGCTCTACTTCCAGATCACACTGTGGATGAACCATACAGGAAAGACGCACACCACTTTTTACTTCTTCTGGTTTTAAAAAACGTAATTCTGTAGAAGATACTTCCCCTGCTTCTCCTGATACGATGCGTACTTTACACTTTCCACATACTCCTTTTCCATTACACGGATTATCAATAAATATGTTCTGCGCCAGCAAGATTTCCAGAAGGCTTGCTCCCGGTTCATAATCGTATTCCTTGCCAGACTGAACGATACGTAATTTATACATTAGCTGCTTCCTCCATAATTCCATGACGGATTGCCTGAATATTGGTCAGTGGTGACTTCGTTCCAAGTCCGCATGCCGGAGAAATGATATTAGAACCGTCTCTCCAACATTTTACTGCAAGCTGCTCTACCTTCTCAGGCTGTCCAAACTCCAGCGTCCATGTACTGACATTTCCCATCAGAGCGTGCTTTTTTAAATGTTCGCGTGCCTCACGCATAGATACGCAGGAATCGAAACTAAGTACGTCAGAATGTATCAGTTCTGCCTGCGGATATACATTTTTCATCTGTCCGCAAATATGCATGATTTTTCCCATGGTTTCTTTCTGAAGAGCATCCCAGATCATATTATTATATTTGACCGTATACTCCTCAAAAAGCTTCGGTCCCAAAATTTCTCCTGTTCCACTTGGATCGGAAATGGCAATGATATCTGCGCCGGCATCAATCTGTGCTCTTGCAAACTTTATGATCTCATCAGTCACAAACTGCATGTAACGGTGTGCTTCTTCTTTTTTCTTGCGAAGCTCTTTATAAAAAATAACCGGCTCCATAACGGAACTTGCTGTGCTGACCGGTCCCGTAATATTTCCGATAATCGGTACATCTAAGTTTCTGGATTTCAGAATACGGATTGCATCCAGCACAACCTTTGCTCTTCCTTCCTCCATACTCATCGGTGTAATAGTCTCCCACTCTGTGACCGAATTGATCGCATATCCCGTTACATGCGGCTCATAAATCTTACTGCCCATAGTCACCTGAGCCCCCATAGCTTCTGCCTCAATCGTCATGCAGAATGGAACACCTACATTTTCAAAGCAGCCTTTTTCATAATTAGCTTCTGCCAGATCTGCCATCATTCTGGCATTCAGATGTGCCTCCGGCCAACTTACATTTGCCTCATCCATCAGATCTGTCGTTATCATATTCATCATTCCACCGGGACAGATACATGGCGGTCTGTCTGTCGGCTCCTGATGCATGGCTTTCCTAATTCGTTCTTTTGCATCCATAAATCCCCAGCTCCTTTTTCGAATTCTTATTCGGATTCTTTTATATTTAGCCTGGCCTATACCTTTTCAGACCGTTTCCAGTACAGCTTTTGTCTTTTCTATCTAGGCAATTCCTGTCAGCTCTTTCGCAACTTTTACAGCTTCAACCGCATTCACAGAATATCCCTCTGCTCCGATATCGTCCGCAAATTTTTTGGAAATCGGGCTTCCTCCGACCATAACTTTGAACTTATCACGGATTCCCTGGTCTTTTAATTTCTCTATAACTGTCTGCATTCCACCCATAGTTGTCGTCATCAGTGTGGACATACAGATCAGATCTGCATCTACCTCCTTTGCCTTCTCAATAAACTGGTCAAGCGGAACATCTCGTCCAAGATCATACATCTCGAATCCTGCTGTCTCCATCATAATCTTTACCAGGTTTTTACCGATGTCATGAGTATCTCCTTCCACAACACCAATAACTGCTTTTTTCTTTGTCTGATCATCTGTATTTTCCAGATGCGGACGAAGTACATCCAGTCCCGCATACATCGCATCAGAGCAAAGAAGTACATCTGTTACAAAATACTCTTCTGCATCGTAAAGCTCACTGGCCTTGTTCATACCATCTACAAGACCTTCCATAATTCCGTCAAACGCCGGATATCCGTCCTCAATATATTCTTTCGCAACGTCTACGACTTCCTCATCTTCCATCTCTACTACACACTCTGATAATTTTGCTAATAATTCTTCTTTAGATGCCATACTATGAATCCTCCATAATCTAAATTTTTATTTTGTTAGAAAATACCTCATAGCCCGCAAGCTGTTTTTTCCTGACATTCTCATCTCTTGACGTATTTTATCTTGATACATTTTAACATTAATTACACGTATCTTCAAATTGAGTACTTCCATATATTCGTACAGACATTTATCCTTTCTATATGTCATCCATCAGATAACGAATCGCCCAGGCCGGCACTTCCGGAATCTTATCCAAAACTTCACTATCATATATAAATGCCACTGGATACTCTGGTTTTTTTCTCGGATAAACACCCATTCCATCTGTAAAATACAGCATTCCATTCAAGTTCGTAAGTTCTCCGTTTTTTCGAAGTTCTTCTATATACTCAAATGCCGGTCTGAAATCAGTTCCTCCCCGGCCATAAAGTGTCAAGTCTTCCATCACCTGCTCCAGTTCTTTCTCTGATGTAATCTTCACATCCTTCTGAACCAACGCATCACACTGGATCAGATGGAAATTCACTCTGTCTTCGCTTTTCTGCCCACTTTTCAATATCTGGTATGTTTTTTCCAGAAATCTCCGAAGTTTTTCTTCCTCCACTGACCCTGAAGTATCAATCACAGTCACAAATGTTTTCACTACCCGGACATCCTTGTACTCCAACGGCTCGATCAGCGGCATATTTCCATACAGTTGCATTCCATAAGTATAGAAATTATAATCAAATTCCTCATCATTGATCTTCATACGTTCCCCAAGCCTGTTGAACTTTCTTAAGAATGCACTATAGTCCTGCTTCTTTCTGTTCGCAAGCTTTAAATTCACCAAAAAATCACCGGTTTCACCACTCCGGCTTTTCATAAATGTCTCAAGATCCACCTGAATCTTTTTCGCAGCCTGCTTCCACAGCTCTTCCAATTTTTGATTTGAGAACATGACCTCCCGGTTCTGATTCACCTGCCCTGATTTCACCTGGATTACATCATTCCTGTTTTTTGTTTCGGGATACCAGAAGCTATGGTCATCCCGACGGAAAATTTTCTCCAGCCAGTCTATTTCTGACTCTTTCGTCTTTTTCAGATATCCATAAATCTTTTCCGCATTCATAAGTCCCACATTTTTCCGGATGCGGTCAAGTTCCCGCTTTTCATCTGCCCCGGCACTAATGTCTGCAAAGTCCAGTTTCCAGCTTTCGATGATATATTCTGTTGCCATATCGCATGCAAGATCCCATTTTCTTTGCTCGATCTGTGGATTTACAAAGAAATGTCTGAATATTCCATGCACAACTAAATGCAAATACATTCTGCTGACGAAACCTTTCTCTTTTTGATATGCTCTCAGTACGTATTCTGGATTATAGTAAAGATTTTTTCCATCTGTTCCCATACCATATGAACGATTACGCATACATTTAGAGGGACTCTCCGTCAGCATCCGAATTGCCGGTTCCAGAAACCTCATATTGACCAACGTTCTCTGTCTGCTAAAGTTCAGAACTTCTGAAGCCACTTTTATTATTTCCACACACATAAATATTACACCTGATCAAGCCCCAGATTTTGAATCTGATCCATAAGATTTTTCTGTCTCTCGTAGAACATCAAATTCTTATTATGTTTAAAATACTCCCGACATCCATACTGACTGATAAATCTGGCCGTATATTCATTTTCCGTAAGTTCTGTCACAAATACAAGAATCTCCTGTCCTTCTTCAAACACATCTTCGCAAAAGTAAAATGAGTTGGACAGACACCCCGATGCTTTTCTTGTCTGCTCTTGAAAGCTTTCTGTCAACTGGGCAAAATAATCTCTGAGAATTACAAAATCTCTTTCATCCGGAGTCCGTATGCCTGCTTTTTCCCGGCATTCTTCCAGATAAACAAGCACACGGTCATCTTCCCACACCTGGGCACGGGATAAATTACCGGCACGTTTTTTCTGTTTTTCTTGTTCCATTAAACATTCTTTTTGTTGTTCGATACAAGAAACAAGGTCTCGGCCTTTTTCCACATCTGCTTTTATCTTTTTCAGGCAATCCCCAAATACAAACAATGCATTTTGCATCTCCATTGTCTCTTTAACAGTATCCGTAATTCCATCCATCAAAAGACCAAGGAAAGAAATCCTCTCATCAAAAGATGCTTTCATCGCCCTCTGTCTTACTTGCTCTGATGGAATGCCGAATAAGATACGGTCCACCTGATAATCATTTTTATATTTTTTGAACAAATCATAATAAATTGTAAAGTCACGGGCAATCTGCTCGTCCTGCACGTACTGGCTGATCAGATTCAGATCCACAGGCAGATTCTTCTTTTCACTCAGACACATGATCTGACTTAAATCTTCCCAGCCTCTTGCTGTCACAAAATGCTTTCCATCCACTGTATTTTCCACGGAATAAAATGCATCTTTCTTCAGATCCAGATAAGTCAGGATTGCCGGGTGCATCCCCTGCTCATAAGCATATGTTTTCCAGACACTATAATCAGGCTCTACATCCATTCTCTTTACGCGGTCCCAGGACGCAATATCGAATTCCCTCACAGAATGATTGTATTCTGGCGGATTCCCTGCTGTTACGATAATCCAGCCCTCAGGCACTTTGTGCTGTCCAAATGTCTTGTACTGTAAGAACTGAAGCATCGCCGGCGCCAAAGTCTCAGATACACAATTAATCTCATCCAGAAAAAGGATTCCTTCACGTATCCCCGTGTCCTCCATCACTTCATAAACCGCTGCAATAATCTCACTCATCGTATACTCAGATACCTGAAATTTTTCTCCACCATACTCCTTTTCTACAATGTATGGAAGTCCCAGTGCACTCTGCCTTGTGTGATGTGTCATCGTGTAAGACACAAGTGCTACTCCAAGTTCCTGCGCAACCTGCTCCATAATTGCAGTTTTACCGATTCCCGGCGCTCCCATCAAAAATACCGGACGCTGCTTTTCTGTCGGAATTATATATCTGCCTTTTTCATCCTTTTCCAGATACAATTTTACCGCATGTTCAATCTGCTCTTTTGCTTCCCTAATATTCATAAATATTATGACAACGCTGCCAGAAGCTGATCAAGCTGGCTGCCCGTCTCCTCCTTCTTATCCTCATTTTGGATTTCATTCTGATAATTCAACAGCATGCTACGGATCTCCATGTCAGATTTTTGCAGTGACTGATCCAGAAGTCTGTTCACTGCCTGTTCCGCCAATAAATTGTAATGAATGAAAAACTGTAATAACTTTTTATTTTCTAATAAAAGGACTTCATAGGAACTCCGGTTTTCTTTCAGATCCTTCACATAAGAATCAAGGATTTCACTTCTTACATCTCCCTGTTCTACCAGGTAATCTGCAAGTCCTGCTGCCGCCCACATTCTCCATTCTTTTGCAAATCTCGTAATCCTCATATTCGGTGCAATGATTTCTTCCATGTCATAGCAAGTTGTCCACATATCCCAGTCCTGAAACACTTCTTCATCCACCGGGTTTCCTTCTATATACACTCGTTTTAATGCAGAACATTGTGAAAAAATGCCTTTGCCAAACTCTGTCACCCGTTTTGGGAAATGAAGTTCTTTTAAATTCGTACACCGGTAAAACACCTTGCGTTCTACCACTTCCAGTCCTTTTGGCAAATGTACTTTCTCCAGACTGACACAAGTCACAAAAGCACCTTCTTCCATTCGCTTCACACTCTCCGGTAAATCCACCTGTTCCAGAGCCGCGCACCCGGAAAATGCATGAGCCCCAATCACTTCTGTATCATGCGGCAGTATTACTTCCCGCAGTTTTCCACAATCATTGAATGTATCATGTGGAATCTCCACCAAATGTTCTGGAAACTTCGCTTTTTTTAACATCCTGCAATAACGGAATGCACTGTGCCCAAGTTTCTGCAAATTCTCCGGTAATTCCATATATTCCAGAGGTGTTCCGCTGAAAGCATAAATGTCGATTGTTTTTATGCTTTCCGGTAAATGTATCTTTTTGATTCCACTCCCCTGAAAGGCATGCTTTCCGATTCGTTCCACTGAATCTGGCAAATGCACTTCCTGCACTTCCATGCAATACTCAAAAGCACTGTCTGCGATGATCCGGATACCATCCGGCACTTCTACAAATGCGTCAGCTCCAAGATATTTTATAAGCGTATCTCCTTCTATCTGAAGATTTTGATCTACGTTTCCGGATTCCATTACACTTTTTAATACTTCCCGTGCATCTTCACTTTTCAACGCTTTCGTATTCAGTCGTTCCAGCGCTTTCCAGCCTTCTTCTATTTCCTCCGGTTCCACATCGTCTGAATCAATATTATTGACCAGAATCACATCTGCATGTTCAATCTGGTCTACATAAAATTCTCCCAGTCCGGAGGCATATGCCTCCACCATGCCAATGTCTACAACTGTAACATTCGGTCCAATCACCATCTCAAGATGTTCCTTCTCTTTTAGCTGCGTACATACTTTCACGACATCAGACAGTTTTCCAAATCCAGATGCTTCTATAAAAATTCTGTCCGGGCAATCTTCCATGGCAATCCGGCGCATCTTTTCTTCAAACTCAAGTGCCATCCCACAGCAAATACAGCCCTCACCGATTTCTTCATAGATCAAGCTGCCTTCTGCATTTTCCCGGTCAACTGCCTGTGCACCAAAATCATTTTGAATTACCGCAGTCTTTCCCTTTACCTGTTCTATCCATTGATTTAAGAATGTTGTTTTTCCGGATCCTCGAAATCCAGATATGATCTGAACAACCATGTCCTTTTTATCTACCTCCATCAGATTAGTTTTCTGATTTTATATCTTTTTATTCAAATTTGGCAGATTATCTTTCCGACACATTTTACTCAAAGTTCTTAGGATCTAATGGCCATTTCCCATACTTTCTTGCTTCATTCATAAACGCTTCAATATTCTCCAATTTTACCTGACCGGAAAGATCACATCCAGAGGCAAGAATATAACCATTCGGTGAATCCCATGCTTTCTGCAAACACCTCTTTACAGCTGCATCCATTTCTTCCTTTGTTCCCTGAATAAAATAGTCGACCGGTGCCACATTTCCAAGAATCGGCATCTTCTGCCCTGCTGTATTTTTTACATGCTCCAAATCAACGACATTGTCCACACTGATCATATCACTTCCTGCATCTGCCATGTCATCAATTGTTTTGGTCGTATCCCCACATATATGATAGCAGACCATTCCTCCTGCATCATGAATTGCCTGATTTACTTTTTTTGCATACGGAAGCACAAACTCCTGATACTGACTCTTTCTCAAGATTGTGCCAGAAGCGAGTGGATCACATTGTAAGATCAATACCCCTTCTTGAATGAACTCTTTATAAATATCGATAAGACAATCTGTTGTAAACTGCACAAGTCTGTGAACCTTTTCTGGTGATTTCCTCATGGCACGGAACAGCTTCTCTGCTGGATAACAGCTTGTGGCAGCTGTATATGGCCCAGTAATCAGAACCCCGACCGGTACTTCATCACCAATTTCTTCTTTTACAATGTGGCATGCCTCCAGACAATGTCTTAGGTGCGGATCATTTTCTTTTTTCAGACATTCCGGATCCAGCTTGTCAATATCATCCAAACTTTCAAGCGGATACGTTGCGATTGCAGGTGTCTGAAACTCCGGATCATTGGTCGTTCCCCCAAGCCCAACTCCTACCATGTGAAGCCCGTATTCAATGACTGCAAGGTCATTACCAAATCTTTTGTACGCTTCAATCTGACACTTTGCCTCATTCTCCGGTGAGCTTCTTTTCTCGCGATGAGTCATCCCACATACATCGCCTGACATAGATACTATGACCGGCATTGCAAGCATTCGATCCATCGATTGTCCTGTCATAAAAGCATTCAGTCTTTGATTCGGTGTCATCTGGTCTAATTCGTGCATAAATCTCCTCCTCGTATTATACATGCAAACAATAAGTTTCTCAATATTCCCCCTGGATTTTATACACTATAACTTCTATCACTGTCATGAACGATCAGTATAAAATATTTTTCCACTAAAAAAGGCAGGGAAAATAAAACGAAGTGTCTGTTCTTTTCCCTACCGAAAATCCCAATTCCTATATAGCAGGTTTCCTGGCTTGATTTCATCCTCTGCTTTCCTCTTCCCGGCTTATATTACTGCTGTTCTGTTGCAGATATAAATACCAGTGACTCCGTTGAAGCTTCGTCCATCTTACAGTAGAATAGGCTGCCCTGGATTCTCACCAGATTCCCTTTTAAATGTCAAATCCATCACTAATATAGTCTTCTGCATCCAGTATAATTATTAAGCACGCTTATTTCAAATAAATAATATTGATATATCTACCCAATTATCGTTTTTCCAAATAAAATACACTCAGTCTTCATGGAATTCCTAAAAAGAATAAACTCATAAAAACCAAGTGTACATCATTAAGAATGGCTCTACATTCCTACTTGCGAAACTACATACTTATTTTTTTCTTAATGCTTTCTTTTTCTCAAGATTTGTGACAACCATGCAGCAGCTTGCATCACCTGTGATGTTTACTGTTGTACGTCCCATATCAAAGATACGATCCACTCCGGCTACAAGAGCGATTCCATCTACTGGAAGTCCTACAGATGTAAGTACCATTGCCAGCATAACCATTCCAGATCCCGGCACACCTGCTGTTCCGATAGATGCCAGTGTTGCAGTCAGAATAATCGTCAGCATCTGTGGAAGTGTCAGGTTGATTCCATAACAGGACGCGATAAAGATTGCACATACTCCCTGATAAATTGCAGTTCCATCCATGTTAATTGTTGCTCCAAGCGGAAGCACAAATGAAGTCACTTCTTTTGATGCTCCCATGTTCTCTACACACTCCATATTGATTGGAAGTGTTCCTACGGAAGAAGCACTGGAAAATGCAAACATCATTGCCGGAAGCATTCCTTTAAAGAATGCGATCGGACTCATACCGCCCATTGTCTTTACTGCTAATGAATATACAACAACTGCATGTATAATGTAGCAGACATACGCTGCTAAGAGCACCATTGCCAGTGAACCGATGATCATCGGACCATTTACTGCAATAACCGGGCACAACAGACAGAATACTCCGATTGGAGATAATCTTAAGATCATCTCCATACATTTCATAAACATATCATTCAGATCATTACACCCCTGGATCAAACGTGGATTTTTCTCCGGTCCAATCAGAATAATCGCAAATCCGAACAATACTGACATCACAATTACCTGAAGCATATTGGACTCAGACATCGGTGCAATAAAATTGGATGGGAAAATATTCACAATTGTATCCATAAATGATACCGACTCTGTTGCTTCATAAGTCAAGTCTGTTGTTGCAACGACCGGGAACATTCCTTTGAACAGATTTCCTCCAATCAATCCAAATGTGATTGCAAATGCGGTTGTACACATATAGTATACAACGGTCTTTAAACCAATTGCTCCCACTTTTTTAATATCCTGCATGGAGATAATCCCACACATAATGGAGAATAATACGATTGGAACTACGATGAACTTTACAAGGTTCAGAAAAATTGTTCCAAACGGCTTAATGTAACTCTCTGCAAATTCTGCATGACTCTGCATCAGAAGTCCTACTACAATTGCAAGAACCAATGCGATAAAAATCTGCATTGCCAAAGACATTTTTTTCTTTTGTTTCATGATTTTAACCTCTCTTTACTTGATTTCATTTCCCCGTTATATTTTACCCCAAAAAAGCACTGTCATAAGACAATGCCTTTTCTCTGATATAAAATTATATCATACCTTATTCTGATTCATCAACCAGTTTTTTGCAAGTTCATGTGGAAAATTATGCATTTTTTGATTAGTTGGGGACGTAGCAAACTTTCAAAATACTACGTCCCCAACTGCGAAACACGGTGTCCCTTTTTTGCCTCAAAATATCATTTTTGTCGCTTCATTTGCACAAATTACATATTTTAATCTTCCAGAATACCTTTCGGAAGCTTTCCTAACTGCGCACCACGACCGTATTTTCTTGCCGCATAGATAAATGCCTCTACATTTCTTTTCGGTGTACCAATCGGGAGCTGACATCCTGTATTCAAAATGTAACCTTTTGGATTATCTCCACATTTTCTCAGGCAGTCTTTACATGCCTCAATGACATCATCAATCGATCCATCTTTCATCACTTCGATTGGCGGAACATTTCCGGATTCTTTCTCGTATGGCGAAGAACCTTTTCAACTGGCCTGACTGCTATAGCTGTTGAAATCGGACCTGCCACACTCGTTCTCATACTTTTCGTACCTCTTCTACTTATTATCACATATATGATAGTTGAGTGTTTCCGGCTACAACATTATCTTACTGTACAAAATAATATTCAACACGACTGCTTATAACTCTGTAATACCTCTTGGCATATAACCTTTTCTTGCACCACGTCCATACTTTGCAGCTGCATTCATAAATGCAATCATGTTTTCCTTCGTCGTATCTACCGGAGTGGTACATCCAGGACAGAGATTATATCCTCTCGGATTGTCTCCAGCTTCAATAATACATTTCTTAATTGCCTGGTCAATTTCTTCAAATGTTCCATTTTTCAATACATCTACAGGTGGCACATTTCCACTGATTGCAACCTTATCGCCATAGCATTCCTTCAATTCCTGAATACTCTCACAGTTATCTACCCAAAATCCACTGACTCCTGTGCCAATAACTTCTTCCCAGCGATCCCTGGTATGTCCACAGATATGAATTCCAGTTGAACCCTGAAATTTGTTCATACGCTCTACTGCCTGTTTTATATAAGGGACAAAAAATTCTTTAAACTGTCGTTTACTAAGTAAATCTCTGGAGCCCATTGGTTCAGAAAGTGTAAACCCAATTCCTAGTTTACGATGAAGATCTTCACAACATTTTACAACACAGTCTGTACTATACTGCAATAATTTGTGGGCCTGTTCTTTATGTTTGACCGTACCCTTTAAGAATGTTTCAGTTCCAATCAAACTTGCAGCTGTTGTAAATGGTCCTGCAAGTCCACTACCAATTCCGCGTTCTTTTCCATATTTTTCCTGAAGTCTTTCAAATGCTTCTATTATGATAGGAAATCTTCCATCTTTTTCAACATTAATAAGCTCCATATGGTCCAGGTCATCAAAGGTTTCCAGTGCCGGCTTTTCAATATAAGAAACGCTGTGCTCCGGATACTCGAGCTTTGTTCCGAGTGCTTCTACCAGCGTCCGAAGTCCCAGTCCCATCCCCATATTATCTGCCTGAAAATCTTCTGCCAGACGGCTTTCTACTTCCACCATGGCATCTGCTGAAAAATAATAATCACGAATGGGAATCCCATATAACGGAGGAGCTGTCTCTCCTGCACTTAAAGACGTCGGAATACGGTCCACCTCTTCTCCTCTTGCGTAAGCTATCTTCCTTTCTTTTGGCGTCATCTCAAGTTTTACTAATTCCATCTTTTCTTACCTCTTTCTTCTAACAGAACAACATAGAAAATGGTACTGTTATCTACATAGGCAGTCATATAAAAAACTCCTTGTGCCTCAAAAATCCCCTGTGCCATCGGTATTCCGATAAATCCACAATTAGAATACATCAATGCAACTAATTCCACAACTGCATAATCTTTATCCAATTTTCGAACGACCCATTTGCAGATACACCAGATCAGGAAAAAAGCAATAGCTGATAACAGAATCCCCCGACAATCGCAAGTATCGTCATCACAAGAGTTTTGTACATCGTCATTCCGGCTAATTCCATAGAACTATCTTCTTACTCCCAGCAAGGAATCTGTGTTCCCTGTTTCTCTGTCTTAAAGTACTCTGCAAGTTCATCACACTGAACAGCTTCTGCAATGTCTTTGATCCACTGTGCATCTTTGTCCTCTGCACGAACTGCAAATCCTACAGCATATGTGTCATTGTCATCAGACTGGCAAAGATATCCATCTGCAGAAAGTCCTGCATTTACCATATGTCCTGCTGCAAGGCAAATTGCATCAACGTCTTTGATAGACTGTGGTAATACAGACATCTCAGCTTCGATGAATTTGAAGTTATGTGGATTCTCTTTTACGTCATACATTGTCGGACTCTCTACAGAATCATCTAATGTGATCAGTCCCTGAGACTCTAACAGATGCAGTCCTCTTGCCTGGTTTGTTGCATCGTTGCAAAGTCCGATTGTAGCTCCATCTGGAAGCTCATCTACTGAATCCCATTTATCAGAATACATTGCGAATAATGGATAAAATGTCTTTGGCTCTACCATAACCAGATTGGTTCCATTCTTTTCGTTGTAACTCTTAAGGTATGGCTCATGCTGATACCAGTTACAGTCAATGCTTCCTTCTGCTAATGCTACATCTGGCTGTACACTGTCATCAAATACTTTTGACTGAACATTGTATCCAAGTTCTTTCAGTTTATCCTCTACTGCAGCATACTGATTTACCATATCAGCACGAACTCCGATTGTGATATCTTTTTTCTCTGTGCTGCTGTCAGCCTCACTCTTTGTGTCATCTGCTTTTGAGTTTCCACAGCCAGCTAACATTGTTCCAGCTACTGCTAATGTAAGTAATACACTAATTAACTTTTTCTTCATTTTTCTTTTTCTCCTTAATAATTCTCCTGTTTGTTTTTTAGTTTTTATATAAAAACAGGCGTCCCCGTTTTTATTTTAATTTCTTATAAATCCAATCACCAAAGTACTGAATAATCGCAACAAGAATAATCAGAACAACACAAATCGTGTACATAATCTGCTTATTAAAGTTCTGGTAACCATATGTAAGAGCTACTGCTCCAAGACCCCCCGCTCCAACTGCTCCTGCCATTGCTGTACAGCCAAGCAGATTAATAATCGCAAGACAAAGTCCTGAAATAATAGATGGAACTGCTTCTTTTAACATGACCTTGAATACAATCTGACTTTTTGATGCTCCAAAAGACTGTGCAGCTTCAATTAAAGCTGGATCTACTTCTTTAAAACTGTTCTGGAAAATTCTCGCCATAAACGGAGTACATGCTACAGTCAGCGGTACGAGCGCTGCTGTTTCTCCGATTGATGTTCCAACAATTAATCTTGTAAATGGAATGATAGAAATCATCAAAATAATAAATGGAAATGAACGTATCGTATTTACAAGAAAATCCAGAATACGATTAATCACAACATTCTGACAAAGCCCGCCTTTTTCAGTCAGAATCAAAATAACTCCAAACACAAATCCGAAAATCGTAGATAAAACTCCTGAAATCAACAGCATTTTAAGTGTTGCAAAAAACGCCGGAACTACTAACATCTGACAAATCTGTGTAAAAGTATAATTAGTGAAAGACATTATTCATTCACCTCCGTCTCTCCCTGCTCACCTGAAAGTTCGCGCCATTTAATTCCTTTTTGATTCAGGTAATCTGTAACTACACCTAAATGTTCATCATCAATATTGATTACAAATATTCCCATCTGATCTCCCTGATAATCCTGAATCAAACCATTCACAATCGGAAATACATACTGAAGTTCTGATGTCATCGTACTGAACAATTCTCCATCTTTCATGTCCTTTACCAGATATGAAATCTGAATATTGTGTCCTGTATCCGGAAGTTTTTCTTCTTCTTCGCCCAATAACCTTCTCAGTGACTGTGGCTGTTTAATAAAGATTTCTTTTACAGTACCTTCATCTGCAATCTTGCCATTTTCCAGAATGCATGCTTTATTACACGCTTTTCTTACAACTTCCATCTGATGTGTTACAATGATAACTGTGATTCCAAGTTTCTGATTAATTTCCATCAACAGATCCAGAATTGAATTCGTCGTCTTCGGATCCAGTGCTGAAGTAGCCTCATCACAAAGCAAAATCTTCGGATCCATAGTCAATGCTCTTGCAACTGCAACACGTTGCTTTTGTCCACCACTTAAATTTCTCGGTTTTGCATTCATCTTATCTCCAAGACCAACCAGTTCCAGAAGTTCTCTTACTTTTTTATCAATCTGGTCTTTCGGATATTTCCAGCACTGCATTGGAAGAGCGACATTCTTATATACCGTCTCTCGTTCAAGTAGTGAAAACTGCTGAAAAATCATTCCAACATGCCGTCTGAATTCTCGTAATTCTTTATCTTTCAAATCTTTGATCTCACATCCGTCAACCTTCAGGCTTCCTTCCTGATAAGATGTCAGACCGTTGATGCAGCGAAGAAGTGTAGATTTTCCTGCGCCACTTCGACCTACTAACGCATAAATATCTCCGTCTTCAATTGTCAGGTTGATACCTTCCAGAACGGAGCTTCCATCGTCTTCCCATAACTTTTTCAGATTTTTTATCTCAATCAACGTTTTTTCCTCCTTCTAAATTACTTTTCCTATTTTATACAATTTTCTCAATAATTTCTTCATTTATAATTCCAATCTTTCTTGTTTTAATTGTGCATCATGCACAATTTATCCCATTCGTTTTTGTATATTTTATTGATTGTATCTATATAATCGTTCTTTTATTGTTTATATCTATATTTATCTTTATAGACATATGTTATATCTGCACAAAAACAGGGTGCATCTATCTATATTTGATAAATGCACCCTTGTCAATTGTAATTATTTACGAATCATTTCTACAAATGCTGCCAGTCGTGTATTTAATTGTCCTACATCACCTTTCGAATAGTCTGTCACTACAGCCAGATATGGCAAGTGCTTTTCTTCATTCACGAAATTCTTCACACTGATGGATTCCATTTCCACAGAATGACAGCCCGATAATATCATCTCAACTACCCCATCTGCATGATAGTCATCAATCATTTCTCCAAGAAGATGGATACGATTATTGTTCGGTGTCATAATTGCACAGCCTATGCTAAAATACTTTCTTGCAATTGCACCATAAACATCCGGATCATCTTCATCTACCATACGCTCTACTGCATTCGCTCCAGTACAGTTTTCAAAACCGACTACAACTCCGCCGTTATTCTCAATTGCCTCTACGATTTTATTTGTATCTTCGCCCATAGGGCAGCCGGTAATCAGGATTCTCGGTCTCTTTTCTAGCTGACGACCTTTCTCATATTCTTCCAGAATACGATCTGACAATTCATTTAACTCCTTTGTCATCTCTTCCTGACCAAATTGATATTTCGAACCATAAAGCACCTTACCAAGTTCCAGTCCTGACATTGGAACTGGTTCCAGCTTCATCAGTCCATAAAATCTCTTCAATGCTTCTCTTCGCTTATTCTGTGATACAATTGCACGTCGAATATCATTCTCTGTAATTACTACCTGAAAATATTCTTCCAGAAATTCTTTAAACCGGATAATCTCTTCCCGCCAGAATCTAAGTCCGCCTTCTGACTGTGTATTCGGCAATTCCATAACATAAACTTCTTTAAACTCAGACATCAATTCGTACATTTTTTTCTTGCCGTCACATGTTGTTTCTCCCACAACCAAATCCGCAAAATGAAAATAAGGACACCGATCAGATATGGCATAACCATAGCTAGATTTGATTAATGGACATACATTCTTTGGCAATACCGTTTCAGCGAGCTCTACTGTTTCATTCGCTGAAGAACATAGCCCCACAGGAATTGCTCCCATGGCAACTGCAATTTCTCTTGGAAAAAACGAACAATATGCACCGATTATCGGAA
This sequence comes from Dorea sp. AGR2135, assembly GCF_000420885.1. Taxonomy (NCBI): domain Bacteria; kingdom Bacillati; phylum Bacillota; class Clostridia; order Lachnospirales; family Lachnospiraceae; genus Dorea; species Dorea sp. AGR2135. The sequence continues at coordinate 106,398 of NZ_ATVU01000010.1, forward strand.
TCTGCTTTTCTTTATATTCTTTTACCTTCAAAAATGACTGTTTTTTCTTGTCTTCAAACTCATCGAAGATTTCCGGCAAATCCTTGATAATCTCCATTCTCTACTTCTCCTCTTTCTCCTGTTCCCGCAGGAGTATACTAATTAAAATCTTATGAGCAATTCCCGGCTCATTAATATCCACTCCCAAAATCTCATTAATTTTGGAAAGTCTATAAATCATTGTATTCCTATGTATAAACATTTTCTTTGCTGCCATACTTACATTATTACCCACAAGCAAGTATTGCTTTAATGTCTCATAGAATTTTGTTTCCTTTGCCTCATCTTCGCTGGCTAGTTCAGTAAGTTCACGCTCCAGATATCTCGCATGTCCAATATAAGGCAATGCACAAGAACAGACTATCTGGACATAATAATCTTCTTCACGAAAACTTCTTTTATCCGGTTCCTGTTCATGCGCAATCTCCAGTGCTTTCTGACACATAAATCGTTTCTTATCAATCAATTCAATCTCATTAAAGCTCCCGCTTAGACAACATAACAGCTTATATTTTTCACACATGTTATCCATAACTTTACAAATCTTGTCTCTGCATTCTTCTGTATGTATATCTGTGAAAAGAAGACAAGCATACTGCTCCTCTATATAAACAAACACATTTTCATATACATCACTTACATAATTAGCCGCCTTTTGAAGTTGCAGACTATTATAAACTTCTGTACGTACAACTGCTACTCGAAATGGGGCAACAACATATTCGTTATATATATCATTCGTTCCATTCAGAAGCTGCTTCCCCTCACCTTCAAATAATAACCGGGCAATCACACGACGTATTGTCGATATATGAGAATGAGAATGTTGTTCCTGACGCTCCATTAACATTCCAAGTCCCTGACAGACAATATCATTCATCTGAATCCATGTTTCCTCTGCATCTTTTGCATTATAAATTCCTGCATCCAGAATAGATATAACGAAACCTTCTGCATCTCCTTTAACTACAATTTCATTCACAGCATAATATTCTTCCGATACATGAATGAGCATGGATTTGCCCCTTGACTCTTTCGAGCGATATTCGATCATCTGTGAAATCAATTCTACTCTTCGTTTGCTGTCCATACCTTCCGGCAACAGTGTTTCATTATATTCTCCTTTATGAGACATTGCAAGTATCTTGCCTCCAATGTCCAGAACAATCAAAACAACCGGCGCATATTCTGTAATATAATCTGTAAATTTCTGCACAGAACCAGTACTCCCTAATGCTTCAAATGCTTTTCTGTAACAGACATTCAGATTTATTTTTTCTTCCATCTCTTCTCCCTCCCGGCATCTACTATCTCCTTTTATGATACCACCAGGAAAATTTTGCGTAAAATCAGTTCTTTTCATATATCTATAGGTTTTTTCTATAGGATTAATTTTTTTACGCCTTTCGTTATACTATCCTGTTATCTTTCCTCACTCTCATCAATCTTCTCTCCGAACATCACATTCAGCTCTCCGCCGATCAAAATGCAATACATGCAGAAATACATCCACATCATGATCAACATGATCGTTGTCAGACTTCCGTACATACTGGAAAATCCCTGGAACACATCCACATATACAGAAAACACCCAGGAAATGACCATCCACCCCAGCGTAGAAAATACTGCTCCCGGAAGTTGCCTTTTATATGTGTCTCTTCTATTAGGAAGGAATTTATATATCAACAGTAAAAATACAATCATTACAATCGGTGTAATAATATTCCTTGCCCGGATCAGCCAGTCGGCCATATTTCTTAAAAATGGTACATGCTTAGCAATAAAAATATTCAGGCTGTTACCAAATACCGACAACACAAGTAAAAATATAATAACGAGTATAAACATTACTGTATAAACAGTTGCTCTTATCCTAAGGAAAAAATAGTTACGTGTCTCACGGCAATTATACACACAGTTCAGTCCTGAACTCATGGCAAGTACACCTTTTCCTGCCGACCAAAGTGCTACCACGATCGTAATCGGGATAATACCAGATGACTGATTATAGACCTGATTGACAATGGATGTAATCAATGAATCTACCGATGATGGAAATACCTGAATCACAGCCGTCATGACATCAGCCTTTGTGACGGGCGTATATTGCACCATAGTCAGTAACAACAATATAATCGGGATCATGCAGAGCATAAAGAAAAATGCTGTCTGTGCAGCGTATGCCCCAACATGGTCTTTCGTTATCTCTCCAGTCAGCTCCATGATGTCATCATATAATTCTTTTATCTTTTTCATCACTTTTACCTAGCTTTGTTTATGTTCCGGCGTTCCACTTTTCCCAGTGATACCGCCTGTTCTGAACAGTTACATAATTTTATATTTTATCCGATTTTATACATTTTGTCTACGAACAATTATCCAATGGTGACGCCTTGATAAAAAAAAGTCAATATTTCCTGATAGTTTTTTCCACATTTTGCCATTTCATTCGCACCGGTCTGACTCATGCCAATCCCATGTCCGAACCCGCCGCCCTTTATGACAAATGTATCTCCGGACTTGTTGATTGTGAAAAATGCACTTGGAAGAAGCTTGCTGCTTTTGACTTTTGTACCGTCCTGCTTTATAATTGTGTATCCTTTTCCTCCAAGAGCACGCCGGATTTTATTTTCCGTTGAGACTCTTACACTACCTTTGTCACCGACAGCCTCTATTGTTAATACTACACCACCCGGTCCATTTTCCAAAATATTGATATTCTGCAACGTTCCAATATCTTTGCCGGTATTTAGCCCAATCAAATTTGATAAAGTCTTTGCCGGAATCTTCGCTTCCCAACGATACCATGGCAGATTTCTCTCATAATCACCGTTCTCATCTTTTACTTCTACAGACTGAAGATATCGGTTTCCTTCATTCTCCTCATTCCCCCATGCTTTCATACTGGTCGTCTTTCCGCAAGAAGTGGAATAATAATAAGTCGTCACAATCTCTCCGTCCAGACGCACGACTTGTCCTGCCGTCTCCTGAACAGCCAGATCTGCGCTGTCTGCCGGTGCACTGTTGCCGTAGACCTGATAATTCGTACTGTCATCCACATGAGCTTCATATTCTGGATATCCATATTCTGCCATCTGCCTGTAGGCGTAACTTCTGGCACAGACTGCCTGCGCTTTCAGCGCTTCTATTTCATAACCGGACGGCATTTCGCTGGGCACGACCCGGCACAGATAATTCTCAACAGGGAGTTCATTGATAATCGCAATTCCTTCCGCTGTTGTCCGAAGCTCCAGTATGCCTTGGTAAGAAGGAATCCCGTATCCACGCTTCAGGCTATTTACCGTAATCTCCCCTTCTTTTGCCTGGATCCGGATGTTCCCACTTTGAAAACGGCTGTCATCTGGCATAAATGTCACTTCCATCCCCGCTTCGCATTCTTCTACTGTCTCCCCATACGTAATAGAAAGTCCAGATGTTGAGCTGACTGTCACAGACGGATGAATGGTATTCTTATATCCATCCGTCATAAGAAGAACCCGGATATTCGGATTAGACACTACCTGCGTCTCTTCTCCCTGATTTTCCTGTTCCGTTTGTACTTCTTCCGGCTTCTGGTCAAATGCTTCTTTTTCCTGGCGGTTTCCACGGACTCCGCCTTCGAGATTACTTGTTAGTCCTGCAATAATAAACACCAGAACCAGCACTGTCATACCATAATAAAATCTCTTTTCTCCTCGTAAATGTTTCAAACTCTATTCTCTCCCTAAACTCCCATGCCCGCACACTTGGCACCACCATAAATGAAACTATGCAGACTATTGGGTATTGAATTTGTTGTTACTACCGCTTATATTTAAAATAACGGCAAAGATCGTGTTTATTTTGGGCCTGTAGCCCGTTCCCTAAACTGATTTCAGGTACTCTCATTTGCACCACCACCTGTCCAGCCACTTGAAGAATTTTCATTTATGGCAAAAGGACGTATAGTAAAATGATAACAGACAGAGTACCGTGCCGTAAATTCATCCAGGAGGTGCCAGTATGGATAAAATTTACGACAAATGTTGTGGTATTGATGTGCACAAAAAGCTTATCGTTG
>NZ_ATVU01000011.1:0-101285 GCF_000420885.1 Dorea sp. AGR2135
GTGGTCTTATTTTGATACCCAATTTTCAACCTGTATAAAATTTTCAATGTTCTTTCAATTTAGCCTTGACTTTTTATTTGCAGGCTATTTTATTTGTAATAATCGAACTGAAGGCCATACATTTTCACAGTATCTCCTTCTTCTATTCCAAGTTCTTCAAGCTGCTCCAGGATTCCTGTATCCTTTAAGAACTTCTGGAAGAACGCAAATCCTTTTTCCGAATCCAGGTTCGTGTAACCAAGCATCTTCTCAATCTTTGGTCCTTCTACTATATACATATCGTCTTCTTTCTCAACTGTATATGGAAGATCCAGATTAATAAGTTCTTCATCTGGGAAGTACTCAGGCTCAAAGATAATTGGCGCAACATCCAGCTTCTCGATCTCAGTAGAAACATAATAAAGAAGCTCTTTGATTCCTGCTCCTGTAACACCAGAAATTGGAAATACTTTGATTCCCTGTGGTTCAAATTCTTTTTTCAAACGTTCTACCGGATTTTCTGACTCACCATCATCGTAAATCAGGTCTATTTTATTCGCTGCAATGACCTGTGGACGGCTTGCGATCTCTGCATTGTATGCATGTAGTTCTGCATTGATCTTATGAATATCATCCACTGGATCACGCCCTTCACTTCCTGCTGCATCTACAACATGAATCATCATCTTTGTACGCTCAATATGTCTCAAAAACTCATGTCCAAGTCCGATACCTTCAGATGCTCCCTCAATAAGTCCCGGAATATCTGCGATAACAAATCCATTGGCGCCTTCAAGATCAACAACTCCAAGGTTCGGATTGAGTGTTGTAAAGTGATAATTTGCAATTTTCGGCTGTGCATTGGTTACTCTGGAAAGAAGTGTAGATTTTCCGACATTCGGGAAACCTACCAGTCCAACGTCAGCGATTACCTTAAGCTCAAGTTTTACCATCAGCTCTTTTGCCGGCTGTCCAGGCTGTGCATACTTCGGAATCTGCATAGTCGCTGTCGCAAAATGCTGATTTCCAAGGCCTCCTTTTCCACCTTTTAAGATGACCTGACGTCTGTTGTCTCCAGACATATCGGCAATGACCTTGCCTGACTCAGCCTCTTTGATGACAGTCCCTTCAGGAACTTTCAATACGATATCATCAGCGTCTTTACCATGGCATCTCTTCTTTCCGCCTGGTTCACCGTCTTTCGCTGCATATTTTCTGCGGTGTCTGTAATCCTGAAGAGTATTCAATCCTTCGTCCACTTCAAAGATTACATCTCCGCCACGACCACCGTCACCGCCGTCCGGTCCGCCGTTGGGAACATATAATTCTCTTCGGAAACTGACGTGTCCATCGCCACCTTTTCCGGATCTGATCGATATTGTCGCTCTGTCTGCAAACATGTTCTTTCTCCTTTTTTATAATAAAATGCTGTTTTATGATAAAGAAAAAAGATGCTGCACATAACTAACAACTAGCATCAGTTATATTGCAGCATCTTTTGCTCATTCTTAATTATGCTACTGGATAGATAGAAACCTGTTTCTTATCTCTTCCTTTTCTTTCAAATCTTACAACGCCATCAACGAGAGCGAATAATGTATCATCTCCGCCACGTCCTACGTTAAGACCTGGGTGAATCTTTGTTCCACGCTGTCTGTAAAGGATATTACCAGCTTTTACAAACTGTCCGTCAGCTCTCTTAGCACCAAGTCTCTTAGACTCGGAATCTCTACCGTTCTTTGTAGAACCAACTCCTTTTTTATGAGCAAAAAACTGAAGATTTAAGTTCATCATGGTTGTTACACCTCCTCGAAAGTTAAATCAATATATTCTTCGTAGTTCTCGTCATCAGCCATTCCTTTGAGTCCGAGAATCATCGTGTTCAGAAGAAGTCCGGCTTCTTTAGAAGGATTACCTTCCAGATGCCAGGAAATCATGCCTGTCTCTTCATCAGAAAATACAGAAAATGCATCTTCTGTATAAAGTTCAATTGCATTCATCGTATTGATAATCAATACCGATGCTGCTGCACACACAATATCCTGTCCTGGATCTGCATATTCAGCATGTCCCTCTGTCTGAAATCCTGTACATTCTTCCTTCTCATTTTGATAAATGACTACATGAATCATGGATAATCTCCAAAAATTAATTATGCATTAATCTTCTCGATCTTAACTGCAGTGTACTGCTGTCTGTGACCGTTTTTCTTATGGTATCCAGTTTTTCTCTTATACTTGTAAACGATAACTTTTCTTGCTTTACCGTTCTCAACTACAGAAGCTTCAACTGTTGCACCCTCAACAGTCGGATTACCAACCTTTAATCCGTCGTTGCTTACTGCGAGCACCTGGTCGAAAGTATAAGTCTCTCCAGCCTCAACACCAAGCTTCTCTACTTTAATGATATCGCCTTCAGCTACTTTGTACTGTTTACCACCTGTTGCTATAATTGCGTACATATGGCACCTCCTATTATCATTACTCGCCAATTACGGTGTCTGCAAAATAATTTTGCAAGACTTTAAAACCTCATTGTGCGGCATACCTGTATATATTAGCATATGATTTTTCAAAAATCAAGTCTTTTTCCAAAAATTCAAAAATAATTTTCAACGCTTATCAAAAACTGTGGAACCGTTCACAATTAATGTGTAATTATAATCCCAGTAATTTTACTGCTGTCCCAGCAAAAATCTGATTTCGTTCTTCCTCTTCCAAAGGCATTTCCTTCAAAATCTCTACAAACTTTTTCTGATCTGCCCACGGAGAATCAGTTCCAAACACAATCCTGTCTGCACCGTGTTCGCGTACCATACGAAGAAACTGTTCTTGCGGCATACGGTCAAGAATCACACCTGTATCGAAATAAACATTTCTTCCAACCAGCCGTTCTTCCACCTCACTCCAGAGTTCATTACCACCCATGTGCGCAAGCACCAGTTTCTCTGGTTCCACTTCATTCAATACTTCTTCTGCCATGGCCGGCGTGCAGTGTATATTATCCGGACACTTCGGATCTTGACCTGCATGCACGCTGATTATCAGTCCAAGCTCAGTAGCATAGGAAATAATTCTCTTATAACGGATATCGTTAAAATAAGTATCCTGATAATCCGGATGAAGTTTGATTCCTTTCATACCCATATCCTGGATCTGTTTCAGTTCTTCTTTATAATTCTCACTTTCCGGATGCAGACTTCCAAAAGAAATGAGTGTCCCTTCCTGAAAATGTGTTGCAAATTCATTGATTGTATGAAACTGACCTGGTCTGGTTGCAATCGGAAGCACGATAGAATGATCAATACCTGCCTGTTTTGTAGATTCTTTTAGCCCTTTCCATGTTCCATCGGTAAACGGATTCATGCCACCGCCTGTCTTTGACAGGAAATCAATCGTTCTTGCAGCAATTTTATCTGGAAACATATGCGTGTGAAAATCTATGATCATAGTTTCTCCTTTAAATTCTTGTATTTACAAAAATGTCATAAATTGCTTTAATTGCTGCATCAAAATCGTGATTTCTCACACCAATGATAATATTCAGCTCACTGGAACCCTGATCGATCATCTTTACGTTAACATTTGCATGTGCCAGTGCTGAGAATATTCTTCCGGAAGTTCCTCTCGTGGCACGCATACCGCGTCCCACAACCGCGATCAGCGCAAGATCTGATTCCAGTTCCAGGAAATCCGGTTCAACTGCACGATGGATTCCCGCAATCACTTTCTGCTCTCTCTCAGCAAATTCGTCCTGATGAACGAAGATTGTCATAGTGTCAATTCCAGATGGCATATGTTCAATAGAAATTCCATTATCTTCAAATACTGTCAGAACTTTACGACAGAACCCTACCTCTGAGTTCATCATGGCTTTTTCAACTGTAATGGAGGCAAAATCCTTCTTACCAGCCACACCAGTGATCGTAAATCTCGGTTTCTGGCATGTTGCTTCAACAATCAGAGTTCCCTTGTCTTCCGGAGCATTAGTATTCCGGATGTTGATTGGAATTCCTTCTCTTCTTACAGGGAAGATTGCGTCTTCATGAAGAACTGTTGCACCCATGTAAGACAACTCACGAAGCTCTCTGTAAGTAATCACGTCGATTGCCTTTGGATTCTTGATAATACGCGGATCTGCAATCAGGAAACCTGATACGTCTGTCCAGTTCTCATACATATCTGCATGTACTGCTCTTGCTACGATAGAACCTGTAATATCAGATCCTCCTCTGGAAAATGTATGGATTGTTCCGTCCGGATTAGATCCATAGAATCCAGGAATGACTGCCCGCTCTGTATGCGCCAGTCTCTCGGACAATACTTCGTTTGTCTTCTCAGCGTCAAATTCTCCTTCTTCATCAAAGAAAATGACTTCAGCTGCATCAATAAATTCATATCCCAGATAAACTGCCATGATAATACCATTCAGATATTCTCCTCTGGAAGCAGCGTAATCTCTCCCGATCTTTTTACTGAAGTTTTCCTGGATCGTCTTAAATTCATCGTCCAGAGAAATCGTAAGCTCCAATCCATTAATAATAGAATCATATCGATCTTTGATAACTTTCAGGATTTCTTCAAAATCCTCTTCTCTGTCATCATCTAAAATTGCCTGTCCGTAACATTTATACAAAAGGTCTGTCACTTTTGTGTCACCAGAATGACGCTTACCAGGCGCTGACGGAACCACATAACGTCTTGTCTCTTCTTTTCGGATAATAGCTCCTACTTTTTTGAACTGAGCAGCACTGGCCAGTGAACTTCCTCCGAATTTTACGACCTTTATCATCTTTTTTGTATTCCTCCACATAACATAATCTAGTAATGCTGAATAATTTATCATCCTATGAAAAAACTATCTTCTGATATATTACATTATTTTTCAAGCATCTGCAATGGAATATCTGTATTAAATACGACTCCATTTATGCCCACCTTTCGTGCACCTTCCACATTTTCAGGTCTGTCATCAAAGAACAGTGCCTGTTCCGGAACGATTTTATAACGCTTAAGAAGTATCTCATAAATCTTTGGATCCGGCTTCATACATTTCTCCTTCCAAGAAAATACCCCTCCGTCAAATGTTTTCAAAAAGCTTAATTGCTCCTCTGACTGACAGTACATTTCGTCAGAATAATTGGACAGATAGTACATTTTCATTCCTTTTTCATGAATATACGAAAGCCAACGTTCTGTTACCGGATACGGGACAATGGACGCGCCAAATCCTTCGAACACTTTGCGGATATCTCCCTCAATCTCCGGATCATTTTCAATAAACGAGTCAAGCCACTCCTGTGTCGTGTAAAGTCCGGAATCACCTTTATCCCAGTCATCACTGCGAAATACTGCATCTGCCACACGGTCAAACATCGCACCTTCATAACCAAGATCATGAAGATAGTCCTCCCACGCAAAATGTATCAATACATTTCCAATATCAAAAATTACGGTATCCATATTTTCTGTCAGGTAATTATCCATAATTGTCTCTCCTTCTTTCAGGAATGCCTCGGCATTCTCGCAAAAAATCCTCTGTTAATCTTTATGAATAACATCAGCAAACTGTGCTTTTGCGGCTTTTGCAAGATCTTCAGGCAACAAAGTCAATTGCATGCCCAGCTTTCCACCGCTGACATGCATATGATCCAGTTCTTTTGCATCTTCCTGGATCACTGTCGGGAACTGTTTCTTCATTCCGATTGATGTACAGCCTCCCCGCACATATCCAGTCACCTTTGTCAATTCTTTCAGATGAAGCATCTCCAGTGATTTTTCACCTACAACTTTTGCAGCCTTCTTAAAATCGATTTCTTCCTCGATAGGAATAACAAAGACATAATGCCCACCGCTTTTTCCTGTTGTTACCAGTGTCTTGTATACATATTTATGATCATACCCTAACTTATCCGCAGTCTCAATACCGTCTGAAAATTCATCACATTCATATTCTTCATATTCATATGGAATCTTCATACGATCCAACATACGCATGGCATTTGTCTTTACTTCTTTTTTACTCAAGTCAATCACTCCTTGTCTTATTGAACAAAGAATGCGCCTCGGCACATTCTCGCTGTAAAAAACACGTCAAACTACTCTTTCTAACTAAGAACAGACCATCGGTGTCCCAAGTGCCTCAAGGGGCACCAGTTTTCCAGCCTCGTCCCTTGCATATACATCGAGGCGATTATAGAACAACGGTGCATCTTCCTGCCCAATATATTTCAAAAATGTTTCCATCACAAGATCTGGTTTCAAGTTCTGTTCGCTACCGGTTGCCAGATATAGATATAGATATTCTTCCTTTATTTCTGACCCGTAAATCATCGGCTTAATATCAACTTCTTTTTCGCTCTTCTTTGTCTTCTTCCAAACCAAAATCTGCTCCTGACTTAAGAACTCCTCCCAGGATTCTTTCCATTCAGACGGAATCTTTCTTCGAACATCCGAACTCTTTCCTGATTCCAGTAAAAACACCTGATAATCGGAGGCTGCCGTAATCGTCATACCACTGGCCTTTTTCTCCTCGGAAATCTGCACCATACTTACCATCTCAATTCCTTCTACGCTGACTGCATTCATTCGGGCCACCGCTTCTTTTGAATCAATCGGTTCTGTCAATTCAATATCCAGATATTCTCCGTCACTGGTAAGGCCGATTCCTAGTGGCTGAGCAAATGACATGATCATATGCGGACTGTATCCGCCGCTGAACGCGATTGGTATGTCTGCCCGCCGCATCACTTTTTGAAAGAAACGCATAACATCCAAATGTCCGATAAATTTCATACATCCGTATTTTCGAAATTTAATTCTTGCCTTCAACACAGACACCTCCTCCCCATCTTGCGGCACCACAGCCGGAACACTGCATTCTGCAGTTCGGTGTTACTTCTCCTTTCATAGCTTTGTCCCATTCTTTTCTCAAGAATTTTTTCGTAACACCAATATCAATGAAATCCCACGGGAACACTTCATCTTCATAGCGTTCTCGTAAATTGTAAAATCCAATATCAATTCCAGTATTTTCAAATGCCTGCATCCATTTATCATTGTCGAACTGATCACTCCAGGAATCGTAAATAGCTCCCAGACGATATACTTCCTCAATCAGTTTTCCGACCTTTCGGTCGCCTCTGGCAAGGATACCTTCCAGAACAGTCACTTCTGCATCATGCCAGTTGTACTTCAGACTCTTACGGTTAAGCTGATCTTGAAATGCATGTTTCACAATGGCAGCTCTTGCAATATATTCTGTATTTTCATACATCGGCGCCCACTGGAATGGAGTGAACGGTTTCGGAATAAAGAAAGAACTACTGGCTGTGATCTGACATTTTCCATTGCGCTGATCCTTTGGAATCTCATAGTAGCGTCTCGCAATTTTATCTGCCAGAACCGCAATCTCTTTCATATCTTCTTCGGTTTCCGTCGGAAGTCCAAGCATAAAGTAAAGTTTTACCTTGTTCCAGCCCCCGTCAAATGCCTGTCCTGCACCACCGAGAATATCCTCTTCCGTAAGTCCTTTATTAATCACATTCCTCATTCTCTGGGAACCAGCCTCCGGTGCAAATGTCACACTACTTTTCTTAATATCCTGGACACGTTCCATAACATCCAGAGAAAAGGCATCAATTCGAAGAGACGGCAGAGAAATATTGATCCCTTTTCCTTTGAATTCGTCGATCAGGAAGTTTACAAGCTCCTTTAGCTGACTGTAATCACTGGAACTTAAGGAACTAAGTGAAATCTCTTCATGCCCGGTGCTCTTTAACATCTTATAAGCATACTGTTTCAAAACCTCTACATCTTTTTCTCTGGTCGGACGGTACAACATTCCTGCCTGACAGAAGCGGCAGCCTCGGATACAGCCACGCTGGATCTCAAGTACAACACGGTCCTGCGTCGCACGAATAAATGGAACGACCGGATTCTCCGGGTAGACAGCCTCACTCATATCCATAACAAGCTGCTTCTTGATCTTTTCTTTTGCATTTGGATGATTCGGTACAAATGAATCAATCGTGCCATCTTCTTTATATGTTACATCATAAAACGCCGGAACATAGATACCTTCTACCTCTGCAGCTTTTGCCAGATAATCCCATCTGCTTCCACCATTTTTCTTATTTTCTTTGTAAATATCTAAGAGCTGGTCATAAACCGTTTCCCCTTCACCGATATAAAACATATCAAAAAATTCTGCAATTGGTTCCGGATTATAGGTGCAAGGACCGCCGCCAATTACAATCGGATCATTCTCCGTCCTTTCTTTTGCGTGAAGCGGAATTCCGCTCAGATCCAGAATCTGCAAAATATTCGTATAGCACATTTCGTACTGGATTGTAATACCGAGAAAATCAAACTCTTTCACTGGATCCTGAGATTCCAATGCAAAAAGAGGAATATGTTCCTCACGCATCACCTTGTCCAGATCTACCCACGGAGAATAGACACGCTCACACCACACATCCTCACGGCGGTTGAACATGTCATAAAGAATCTGGATGCCAAGATGGGACATTCCAATTTCGTAGACGTCCGGGAAACACATAGCGAACCTGACATCTACCTTTTCCGGGTCTTTCATGACCGAATTATACTCGCCTCCGATATAACGGGCAGGTTTCTCGATTTTTAGTAATATTTCATCGTTTAAAGCAAGTTTTCTCATTAAATCTCCTTGATTCTTTGTGCAATATACACAAAGAAATTCTTACTGTTTTTTCTTGTAAAATCGTAAATTTTCGTTGTTTTTTGTAACTGTTTTTTTTGCTGTATTTTAGTCTATTCTAGGGTGAAAATTGTAAATTACTACAAAACTTCCAGAATCCTGAACACTGACTGACGTTTAGTAATGGTTAACAATATATAATAATATATGGTAATCAGATAATAGTCAATTAAATTCGATTGCATATTTTTCCACATATTATTCACTATCGGTTACATCCAGGATTTCCTGTCAAATCTTAGCATAACCTACTGTTACCCATGCACTTTTCTCCTCACAAAATAAAAGCAAATAACTTGCATCGCAATTGTAATGAGCCATGATGCCGGATATGAAATAAACAGAAATGCCAGCGAACGGTGAGCCGGGAACAACCAGAACACCCATACAATTCTTGTTCCCACTGTACCAATAACGGATAAGATCATCGGTACTGTTGAACGATCCATACCACGGAGTGCCCCTGGAAAAAGATCCATAATTCCGCACAGGAAATATGTCACGGTGGTATATGCAAAAATTTCTATACCACAACGGATTACTTCCGCCTCTTCTGTATATAATCTCAGAATCTCTGCTCCAAATAAATAAACTCCGCCTCCTAATACAAGCGATACGACAACCGTCAGAATCAGGCAATCCATCAATATTTTATCCATACGTTTCAGTTTTCGCAGTCCATAGTTCTGACTGGTAAAGCTCATACATGTCTGTGTGATTGCATTGACAGAGACATATAAGAATCCAAAAATATTATTTGCTGCTGTATATCCGGCCATAGTTGTTGAACCAAATGAATTCACCGAAGATTGAAGCAATGCATTTGAAAAATTAATTACAGTACTTTGAATACCAGCCGGGATTCCGACCTGGCAGATTGGTTTCAGATATTCCTTCCGTATCTTCAAGCGGGAAAATCGTAACTGGTAGCTGCTTTTAGTTCTGTATAAACAACCAATTACCAGTACACAGGAAATAAATTGTGAAGTCACCGTTGCAATTGCAACTCCTGCCACGTCCAGATGGAATACAATAACAAGCAACATATTTAAGCATGCATTGACCACTCCGGAAATAATCAGGAATATCAGCGGCCGTTTCGTATCTCCGACAGCTCTTAATATGGCTGCGCCGTAATTATAAAGCATAAAAAAAGGCATACCCAGGAAATAAATTCTCATATACAGCGTTGCCTGATCAATAACATCAGAAGGGGTACCCATAATCTCAAGCGCAAGTCTTGAAAAAAATAATCCCACAAAAATCATAATAATTCCACTGATCAAAGCAAACATCATCGCTGTATGAACGGTCTCGGACATTTCTTCATGCTTTCCCGCCGCATAGTATCGGGCAGCTAATACATTTGCACCAAGAGAAATACCAATAAATAAGTTTGTAAAAAGATAAATAAGTGCTGTCGTTGCCCCTACTGCCGCAAGAGATTGGCTTCCACTGAATCTTCCTACGACTACAATATCCACCGCATTGAACATTAACTGCAGCATACCGGATAACATCAACGGCAATGCAAATGATATTAACTTGTCCATGATTGATCCATTACACATATCAATCTCGTATTTGTTTTCCCTGCTCATAATTTTCTTCCTTTTTATTATCCTCTATTATATGAAAATAAACGCCTGTGTTTTTAGCTCAGAAAAGACAGCAAAGCATGATTTCATTGCTTTACTGTCTCTCATTTTACAATTCATAATAAATCTTCAAAAAAATCCTTACTTAACCAGATATACAGAGGCATTTGCCACGCCAAGCGCCTCTGCCTCTTCATGGCTGTTCACATAGATATCAATGTGATTCTGCTTGATCGCTCCACCACAGTCTTCTGCTGTAAATATATGTCCTCCGATGATAACTTTTGTTCCGTATGGAATGACACTTGGATCAACTGCAATGGTTCTTCCTTCTGCCACACGGCTTCCTGTTGCTGTAATTCCATCTGCTTTATTACAACACTTTTCGCATGCACAGTAGTATGTAATCTTAAAATTCCCAAGACAAGCTCCATACATATCTGTCGTTGCATTGACTTCTCCAATGCCTCCATCAACAACTGCCTCATTATCCTCTAATATACGAGTTGCCCACACTGCATTTTCCGTATTGACAGTGCCACTGATAATTCCGGCTTTCGTGTTGGCTGCCTCAATCGTTTTTCCATCGCCAGCATACATGACTACATGGTACACATGTCCTGCTTTTGCGTAGAAAATCAGATCTCCCGGCTGGGCATCTTCCACAGGAATCTGTGTCCCATACTGACTCTGATCTTGTGCAACTCTTGGAAGTTCATATCCGTATGCCTTATAAATCTGCTGCACAAATCCAGAACAGTCTGCCCCTTCTGTCAGACTGGTTCCTCCCCAGACATATGGATTACCTATAAACTGAGAAGCATATTCCAAAATAGATTCTCGAACTGCTCCATTCGGAGTTCCTTCTTTTGTAGACGTAAGTGTATAGTAAAGTGCCTGATTCTCTTCTGGCGATATAATTTCTTCTGCAGTCTGATAGTGATCCTCACCTGTAATCTCCACCTGTGTGGTTACTTCATCTCCAGTATTCAGATATTGTCTTGCCACAAATCCACGCACATCTGCGGACTCCACATATACCCAGTCAGAATCCGCATCTGCAAGCACATAACAAAGCGCTCCCTGATTCATCGTTCCCACGATTCTGGATTCTGTACCTTTGCCCTCACGTACATTCAGCATCGTCGCATTTACCGTCGCATAATTCTTATCTGCAACAGTTTGATTTACCGTTGCACGCAGATACGTATATGCCTGATTTTCCAGTGGTGAAACTAATGTCTGGGCAATTGCTGCCGTTCCTTCAATTCCAGTATATTCCGTCCCATTCTCTGCTGCAGTTTTCTTTGCTTCTTTTTGATAAACTTCCAAAAGTTTCTGCGCTGCATTGCTGGTATAAACTTCTGATGCTTTCACAAATCCTCTGACATTACCGGACTCTACGTAAAGCCAGCCATTTTCTTCTTCTTTTAAAATGTAAAGAAGACCATTCTTATCAAGTTTACCAATGTAACGGACCTGCTCAGCATTCTGATCTGTTACATTCTCATTTAGCGTCACATCGTCTTCTGTCTGTTGCTGTTCGGTAATAAGCTCTGCGTGAATTGCTGCTTTTTTATTCTGCTCTGTCTTTTCGTAAATGGCATTTAACTTTTTTGCTTCTTTTTTCGCAGCCTTTTTATCTGCTTTCAAAGACTCATCTGATGTGTCGGCGGTTCCATCTATTCCTTCCGGAATGGATTCTCTGACATACAGATCATCCTTTGCAAATGCATAAGTTCTCGCAACTGTCCAAAATCTGAAATCATCAATAATCTGTGGAAGTTTTACAATCTGCTGCTTGGAAATTAAATCCTCATTACTCGCTGTTTCTGTATTCTCAGTTTGAACCGCTTCCTCCTGATTAGCTTGCCCATTCTGATCTGTCTCTGTATTTTCTATATTGTCAGCAGGAGTTTCCGGTTCATCTGGCTCACTCGGTGTTGTCGGCGCTTCCGGCTCACTCGGTGTTGTCGGCTCTTCCGGTGTTTCCGGTTTACTCGGTTCACTCGGTTCTGTCGGTGTTGTCGGTATTTCCGGTTCGCTCGGTTCTACGGGTGTTCCCAGTTCTGTTACTCGTTCTCCGGTTGTCGGATCTACCTTCTGTCCAGTCGTCACATCTTTCAGAAACTTATCGGTGTCCAGCTTCACCTCATTGCGCTGAATCATTCCAAGTACTACTTCAGATACTTTTACCAAAGTTTCTGAACCATCGACTTTTTTAGCCAGTACATTTTGTACCCCTGCCTGTTGTTCCATCGTACTGTCAGATATATTATCATCTGCAAGTACTGAAATCGGTGTGCCAAATGTCATGCCAACTGCCAGAATCCCTGCCAATGTCTTTGTTCCTTGCTTTTTTATAATGTTTGTCCTTTTAGCTTTCACAAGTTGTCCTTTCTTAACTATTGAATAATATTCAAGAATGCCTCGGCATTCTTGCTGCGAGGTGCGCGTCATGCAATTGTATGACATACTTCTACTGCGCACCTCTGCAAGTCTACACTCTACAGATTCTTTCTTTAACACCTTATGATTTCAATTACTCTTCTTGCCACTCTTTTTGGGACTGCTGTTTTTTGAAGAACTGCTGTCTCTTGAAGAACTGCTGTCACTTTTCTTTGAGCTGTCTGCATCAGATGTTGCTTCACTCTTCGCATCAGATGTTGAACTGCTGCTTGTATCTGTCAGGGCTGAGCCGCTGCTCTTATACTTTTCTACATCTTTTGCCCAGAAATCAACATACTTCTCACCGTTCTGTAATGCAACGCCTTTTGCCTTTGCCATCTCTGAAACTGTCACGAGCTGATAGCCTGCTTCTTCAAGTTTTGGAATCAAAACAAGTGCCGCATCAATAGATTCTGTATGGATATCATGCATCAGAATAACATCTCCATCCTGTACATCATTCATAACCGTATCAATGCTTGACTGCGCATTTCTTGTCTTCCAATCCAGGGTGTCAATACTCCATAAAATCATTGGCAGTCCTACAGAAGATCTTACCGTATCATTGATTGCACCATAAGGTGGTCTCATGACGGTTGCCGTGGATCCTGCTGCCTGTTGGATCAGATCGTTCGTTGTACCAATCTGATTTGCGATCTTATCTGCACTGAGCTTCGTAAGCTGCGGATGGTCATAAGAATGGTTTCCTAATTCACAACCAGTTTCTTTCATCTTCTTTACAAAATCTTCTTTTCCTGGAATATTCTTTCCCTGCATAAAAAATGTTGCATGTGCATTATACTTCTCTAACTGAGCCAGAAGCTCTCCGGTTCGTTCTCCCGGTCCGTCATCAAATGTAAGCGCCACCATCGGTTTACTCGCATCAATATTGACATCTCCTTTTGATTTCAGTTTACCTTTTTTGGAAAATGTACATTTTACAAGACCTACCTGAACTTCTCCGGTCGCCATAATTCCACTATTGTCAAAATAATAATCATCATCTTCAATGGTCTGCCAGCCAATGACTGCCGCACCATTATCCCCTAGATAATATGTTCCGTCATCAGTTTTCTTCCATCCGGTCTGCATAACACCGTCTTTATTGAAGAAATATGTTGCATTATTGATGGTCTGCTTTCCGGTTACTTTATTACCATCTGCATCAAAATAATAAGTCTTACCTTTGGAAACCACAAAATCATTCATTACATATGTACCATCGTACTTCTTAAACTTGTCTCCATCCCATGTTCCTGTTGGATTTGTCACAACAAATGTACCGCCTTCAACTGTCAGTCTGACTTTATGTTTCCATTCATTCTCCAGCTTTTTCTGGATATCGGAATTCATCTTAATCGTGATCTTGTATTTTCCTTCTGTATCAGTCTTGGCATCTGTGGAAATCTCATAATTCTTTCCAGCTCTCAGTTCATTGATGAAATCTGCAACACTGTAACCCTTTTTCTTATCCAACCATACTTTGGCAGCTTTTTTCTCGTCCTCTGATGTTGCCGTAGCTGTAAGATTTACCGGATCCTGACTGTTCTGTTGTATTTCAATCTTGTCTGCTTTGAGCGTAACTTCAGTCTTAACACCAATCACTCCGGCAAACTTTAATATTCCGGTCAAGACCAGACACGCAAGTACTAAACAGGCTGCCAAAATCAGGAGTTGATTCCTCTTCTTTCTCTTTCGGTGGTTTTTAAGGCTTCCATGTCTTTCACTTCTGCTATCATACCCTTTCAGATCATCCGATTTTTTCTTCGAATGGTTTCCATGGATTCTTCTATTCTCATGAGAGATCCAATCATCGTCTTCGTCATAGTCAGAATACCTCTCCGAATCTTCTGCTTCTGTTCCGTAATCTATATAATCTTCGTCCAGATTATAATCTTCATCCAGATCATAGTCTTCATAGTCTTCATCGTCATCTAATCCGCTGCCTTCATCGTCCAGATCATAGTCTTCACCAAAATCATATCTCTGATCTTCATCTATATTAAATTCATCTTCATCTCGAAATTTTCTCATAGGTATTCTTTCTCCACTTTTCCTTTTCTTATTCTCAGTTAAGTATAGCTCAGTTCGACATTTTTCTCAACGGGATAGTTATTAGGAATTTCTTAAGGTTTTGTTACAACTTATTACAACCTGTTACAATGATTTCCAAATTTCCTGAATATCCGTATCTTTTGTAATTTCATTGGCTATATCACTGCTGCTCATATGAAATACTTCCTGTTTTTGTTTATCTATTGTTAAAAATGCAGCAAACATCAATGCACACAAAAAAAGGCGGATTCCAAATGTTCCGCCTTTTGTATCTTCATTTATATCCTCTTGTGACTTTCCATACAGGTAATGATATGCATTTGCATATCTTGGGTGTACTGCAGGTATCGTCCTTCTATCATTATATAGAGCCCTTGTCTGCTCCAAAAGCTCCTGCCTGCGTCTTTCTGCATCATTCATAGCTTCCTCCACCTTATTCATTATTGAACATTTATCGCTTTCTTAAATCTATGAACTTACTTATGCACCTATACCTGCAAGGGATCTATTTCTGCAATAACTGATTTGTAATATCTTCCCATGTAATTCCTTTTTCCACCATCAGTACCATAGCATGATAAAGGAAATCTGCCATTTCCGTTTTCAATTCTTCCGGATTTGGATTTTTGGAGGCAATCACAATGCCGGTTGCTTCTTCTCCAATCTTCTTCAGGATCTTATCTTGTCCCTGTTCAAAGAGATAATTTGTATAAGACCCCTCCTTTGGATTATTTTTTCTGTCAATAATTGTCTGGTAAACATGTTCGAACACCTGTACCGGGCTCTTCTCATTATTATCACTTCCAACAATAGGCTGGAAGAAACAAGTTGGATTTCCTGTGTGACAAGCTGCTCCCACCTGATCAACTTTTGCAAGGAGCGTGTCCAGATCGCAATCTATTGTCAGTGACTTCACATACTGAAAATGTCCGCTTGTCTCTCCTTTCAGCCAAAGCTTCTGTCTGCTTCTGCTGTAATAAGTCATGCGCCCGGTCTTAACCGTCTGGTTAAATGCTTCTTCATTCATATACGCCAGCATCAGCACTTCTCCTGTCTGGTAATGCTGTACGATGACCGGAAGAAGCCCCTGTGGATTTTTCTTAAACTGTGAGAACTCCATAATACTTTCAAATGAAGTCATCTGAATATCTTCTTTTTCGCAGAGTTCTTTAAAATCATTAAAATTCATTTCCGGCTGACTGATATATCGCCCAGACAGACCTTTGACTCCTTCGGATTTTAAAATTTTAAATAATTCCAGTTCTTCCATCGTATCAGTCACAATGACACATGGAATGTCTGTAACTGCCACAACAGAGTTCAGATCCAGTCTGTGCATAAAAATCAGTTCGCTGCAATTATCTTCAATCAAATGCTGATGCTTGAACAATCCGTCAAAATCATCTAGCGAAACTGCAACCTTCTCTTTTCCGAAACGTTCAGCCGCTTTTGCCATCATCTCAGCACTGTCCGGTTTTGAAAAATTCAAAATCACTCGTTTAGCTCCAGAATACAGGATTCTCTGTACATCTTCCATACGTTTGATGTTGCCTCCTGCTACCATTGGAATACTGATCACATTATGAATCTGTCTGAGAAGATTTAAAGATGCCTCGTGATCATCATCAGAATCTGATAAATCAAAAATCAGAAGTTCATCCGCCCCGCGGTCGCTGTAGTGCTTCGCGAGCTCTACTACATTATCTGCCAGTACTTCCCGGTCATCAAACCATTTTATCGCTTTCCCTCCTGCAATATAAATACATGGGATTAATTTTCTGTAACTTATCATAATCAAGTTTTATTCTCTCCTTTTACAGGCTTCCTTTCGTTGTCCACGCCTCATCAATACGCGGTTCTCTCATTGTCGCCATGTCAAGAGCCTTACCAAAGCTCTTGAACAGGGCTTCTGCCATATGGTGATTATTCTCTCCGTCCATAATTTTCAGATGAATATTCATCATTGCACTGTAAGCTATGGCATAGAAGAATTCTTTGATCATTTCGGTATCCAGCTCACCGATATTCTCTACCGTAAATTCTGCATCATATTTCAAATATGGACGTCCAGAAAGATCTACTGCACACAGTGCCAGTGTCTCGTCCATCGGAAGAATCATATGCCCGAACCGTTTGATTCCGGCTTTATCTCCTACCGCTTCCAAAATTGCCTGTCCGATTACGATTCCGGTATCTTCTATGGTGTGATGACAATCCACATCCAGATCTCCATTGACCTTTACGGTAAGATCGAACAACCCATGTCTTGCCATTCCGTCCAACATATGATCAAAAAATCCAATTCCAGTATCGATCTGGTTGTTCCCGGTTCCATCAAGATTCAATGTTACTTCAATGTCAGTTTCTTTTGTTGTACGTTTCTTTGTTGCTATTCTTGCCATATCTTTCAAGCCTCCTTATTTCTCAAAACGGACTTTAATTGAATTTGCATGTGCAGTTAAGTGTTCAGCTGTAGCAAATGCTTCAATATCCTCGTGGATCGCACGAAGTGCATTTTCAGAATAAGATATTATACTTGATTTCTTAATAAAATCATCTACGGAAAGTGGTGAGAAGAATTTTGCAGTTCCATTTGTCGGAAGAACATGGTTCGGTCCGGCAAAATAATCTCCCAGTGGCTCACTTGCGTACTCTCCGATGAAAATAGCTCCGGCATTACGGATTTTTGTCATGACATCAAATGGATTCTTTGTCTGGATTTCAAGATGCTCGGATGCAATCTCATTTGCGGTCTCAATTGCCTCATCCATCGTATCTGTAACCAGTATGTATCCATAGTTATCGAGAGATTTCTGAATAATCTCACCACGGGATAATTCTTTTATGAACTTGTCAGTCTCATCAGAAACTTTCTTGGCAAGTTCTTCGCTTGTTGTTACAAGGATTGCTGAGGCGAGTTCATCATGTTCTGCCTGTGACAGAAGGTCTGCTGCCACGAATCTTGGGTTTGCAGTCTCGTCTGCAATAACAAGAATCTCACTTGGTCCGGCAATGGCATCAATACTTGCATAACCATAAACTGCTTTCTTTGCAAGTGCCACATAAATATTACCAGGTCCTACGATTTTGTCAACTTTTGGTATGCTCTCAGTTCCATAAGCAAGTGCTCCAATTGCCTGTGCTCCGCCGACTTTATAGATTGCATCTGCTCCGGCCTCTTTTGCTGCCACCAGTGTAGTCGGTGTTACCTTTCCGTCTTTTCCCGGAGGTGTCACCATAATAATCTCATCAACTCCAGCTACCTTTGCCGGTACAATGTTCATCAATACAGAAGATGGATACGCTGCCTTTCCACCTGGTACATACACACCTACTCTGTGAAGTGCTGTCACTTTCTGTCCAAGGATCGTTCCGTCCGGTTTGCTGTCAAACCAGCTTGTCTGACGCTGTTTTTCATGATAAGTACGTATATTTGCAAGTGATTTACGGATAATCTCAACAAGCTTTGGATCTACCAGTGCATAAGCCTCTTCAATCTCAGCATCTGTAACTTTGATGTTTCCTGCATTTAAGTCTGCCTGATCAAATTTTTTTGTGTACTCAAACAGAGCCTGATCTCCGTTTGCCTTTACATTTGCGAGAATTTCTGTCACTCCCTGCTCGTACTGTCCATAATTGTTCGGGCTTCTCTTTAACAGATCCTCTAAAAGATTTTTTCTGCTGTTTTCATCTAATTTCTGTATTCTCATTGCCGTTCTTCCTCCTATATTCAAGGCTCCTGTTATCCTCTTACATGTCTTTCCGCTTTTTCTGTCCAGAAACCATTTATGATTTTAAATCTGTGTGCGAAGCTTCATCAACAGATTCTTAATCCGCTCGCTTTCCATACGCATGCTGACTGGATTCACAATCATTCTTGCGGAAAGAGGACATACTTCCTCCAGAACTTCCAGTCCATTTTCACGAAGTGTGGAACCAGTCTCCACAATATCGACAATGACCTCAGAAAGTCCAACGATTGGTGCCAGTTCAATGGAACCGTTCAGTTTGATGATCTCCACAGTCTGATGCTTTTTATTATAAAAATAATCCTTTGCAATATTCGGATATTTTGTTGCCACACGGATCAATTCATGATGCTGTAAAAGCGGCGCTGCGTCCTTATATCCGCAGACACACATTTTACATTTTCCATAGCCAAGATCCAGAACCTCGTGGACTTTACGCCCTTCCTCCAAAATGGTGTCCTTTCCTACAACTCCAATATCAGCCGCACCATACTCTACATAGGTCGGTACATCTGGTCCCTTTGCCAGAAAGAAACGAAGCTTCAATTCTTCATTGGTAAAAATCAGCTTTCTGGAATTCTTGTCCTTCATCTCTTCGCAAGTAATACCAATCTTTTCAAACAGTTCCAGTGTCTGATTGGCAAGACGCCCTTTTCCGAGGGCAAATGTCAGATATCTCATATAAAAAACTCCTATCGTCAAATTCATAACCCATTTTCAGGGGTTTTCGAATCCGAGTCTGCCAAAGCAGACATTTTATTTGTTATTATTAACTTCCTTTTGTTCTCCGGTCACCAGATTTACCATGGTAATTTCACCGCTTTTCTTAATATATACAAGACTTCCGGCGTAATATTCCTTGCCGAACCGGATATAGTCTTCCAGTCCCTTCTCCGGTGATTTCTTAATCAGTTCTGTGTTCTTTGCCTTCGCCCGGAAATCTTTTGCAAGCCGGATTGCATCTCTTGCACGGCTCTCATCATAAAGAATAATTGCATTCTTTCTTGTATAAACAATGCGGATTTTTTGGCGGATCAGAGCATTCATCAACTCATCAATGACAATGGCAAAGCCGATAGATGCTGATGTCTTTCCAAACTTCTCCAGCAAATGATCATAACGGCCGCCTTTGACTACCGCATCTCCGGTTCCAAATGTATAACCACGAAAGATGATTCCCGTATAATATCCATAATTTCCTGTCATACTCAGATCAAAAGTCACAAACTTCTCGACTTCGTAAAGTGCGAGGATATCATAAATCTTCTCCAGCCGCTTCACAGCCATGATTCCACTGGAATTGGGTGCAATGTTCTTTGCTTTTGCAAGAACTTCCACGCCTCCGACCAGATTTCCAAGAGCTGCAAATGCCTCTTTTGAGCTTCTCTTTACCATAATACTGTCCAGATATTCCTCAACTCCGAAGTAATTGCGGTTGTTGATCAGTTCAACAACCCGCTCCCGTGCTTCTTCGTCCAATGCAGCGTCTTCAATAAGACTTTGAAAAAAGCCAAGATGTCCAACGCTTAATTGAAATTCCTTAAGTCCGATCGCCTGCATAGATTCCATGACCATAGCAAGCATCTCTGCATCTGCCTCCACGGAATCATCCCCAATCAGCTCAGCTCCCATCTGGGTCACTTCTCTTAATCGTCCCTGATTGTTGGAATGGTTAATAAATGTATTACCTGTGTAACAAAGCCGTATCGGCAGATCTTCCTCTCCAAATAATGTAGCAGCCACACGTGCGATGGACGGTGTGATATCTGGTCGCAAAACCAACGTGTTGCCTTCTTTATCAAAAAATTTGTACAGATCTTTGGACGGTATTGTTCCGATTTCCTTCCGGAACACATCAAAATATTCAAAGGTCGGAGTCTGAATATCATGATATCCAAATAAATGCAGTGTTTTTTTTAGTCGATTTTCCAGTGCCAGCTTCTTTCCGCACTCAACATTATAAATATCCCGGACTCCCTCCGGCGTATGAAGTAGTTTTTCCATAGATCATTCCTCCCGCACTTTAGCGTGCTACCATATTAAAACCTTATTGCATTATACGCATTTCCAGGCACTTTGTCAAGCTTCCTCACGGAGTTCCAAATCCAGATTTATGAAGTCCAGATAAGGAATATAATACCCGTTTTTTGGTTTCATAAAAAATCGTGGATCTAATTCCTCGTAGCGGATACTTTTACGCCCGCCATCACATGCTCGGTTCCAGAAACGAATCATTTCTTCAAATCGCATATAATAAAGTTCATTCCGTTCAGAATAATAAATCAGGATAAACGCAATTCCATCTTGATGCTCGAACTGAGTCATAAATGTAATCTGATGCTCATGGATGTTATGTAATGGGAATGTATCAGCTACACATTCTTTTGCATCAAAGCACACTGGAATTCCCTGGACTACTCCAATGTAATCTACCGTACTTCGTTTTTCAAAATACGCCAGTGTGATCTGTTTGTGATCTGCGTCCATGCGCACCGGTGTAATGGGGGTCGGTATCTTCTGAAGCAGGGCAAGTCCCTTTTCCAGATAATGGTCGTTGGTCCAATTGACCATCTCTTCTAATGTAGAACCTCTAAGGCCTCTTGAGTTCCATGTTCCCATGCTGTCTCCTTAATAAGTTGATAAAATTTACCCGGAACGCGCGCCTGAAATACATTTTCCGAAAGATTCTCCAACGGTTTTGGCATCTGCGGAAAATGCAGCTCATAAGAATGCAGCATTTGTGCCTTTACACCGTATGTCTCATACTGGTGGTTCCAGGATATATTTCCATATTTGTAGTCCCCCATTAACGGGTGTCCGATACTTGCCAGATGTGCACGGATCTGGTGCGTCCGACCGGTGATCAGATGAACCTTTAACAGCGTAAGCTCTTTTTGATAAGCCACTGGCTCATATTCTGTCTCAATGGCTGCTGCCCCTTCCGACATTTTCCGGCTAATCATAACTTTATTCGTTTTCTCATCTTTTTTCAGATATCCACGAATATGTGAAGTTTCTTTAATACAGCCTTTGACCAGACAGAGGTAATATTTTGCAAGGGTTCTTTCTTTAAAAGCTTCCCCCATAATCTGAAGCCCGGCCAGGCTCTTCCCTGCCACGACCATACCGCTTGTGTTTCGGTCCAGCCGGTTGCAGATTCCAGGGTGAAATGTCAGAAGTTCTTCTTTTGTAACAGAACCATTTGACAGAAGATATCCAATCACATATTCCACCAGTGACACATCTTCTTTCTTCGCTTTCTGAGATAACATGCCTGCCGGTTTATTTATAAGCAGGATATTATCGTCTTCATAAATAATCTCCAGATCCTTTTTTACAGGATAAGACTCACTTGCTGCTGCATTTCCTGTAAATTTATCGATTGTCTCCTCTGCAAGAAAAAACTTTATCGAATCTCCGGTATTAAGTTTCTCCTGTCCTGCTGCCTTTTTCCCATTTAATGTAATATTCTTCTTTCTGAGCATTTTATAAATGAAACTTCCAGGCGCCTGAGGAAGATATTTTTTCAAATATTTGTCCAGCCTCTGACCAGACTCATTTTCTTTGATAATCGTCTCTTTCATAATTCTACATACAAGTGGACAAAAGCAGCTTCCGGACTGCACGGTCTTCCCGTACGTTCTCTGTATGTCCCACCTCAACAATATTATTCATGCCCTCCACGCGGCTTAAAAATGCTTTGTAATCGTGGAATATCTTGACCGTCATTTTCTCGTGATGATTTGCATTGAGCATGTCCTTCAAATATCTGGCACATGTTATCTCGTCCGTCTTTGTATTCGACGCATAACCGATGACTGTATGACCGGAAATCACAATAGCGTCAACCGGCATCACTTTCTCCGGACTTGTAATGACAAGATCATAAACTCTTTTTAAAAGTGACGCTTTCGCCTCGATTTCCTGATAAATATCTTTTTCTATACTCTGATGTGGTGCAATGGTAATAAATTCGACCAGCATCTTTGATGCCGGAAGACACCCGACGGCTGCAACTACCGTGAGCAGATTCAGCTTGGTCTTCGTCTGCACATAACCAAGCACGACAAGTGCTATGACAACTGCAAACTCCGCAATCGTTCCGATCAGGTATTTTTCTTTTCTCCATTTAATATAACCTGGCTGTCCCTTTTCTTTTTTCTTCATGCGAACCTCCTATTCTGCAATTTTCTCCATTACTGCCACGATCACACTGTCCGGCACAATTTTTGATGCCACCTGCGCAGCTTTCATGGATAGACCATACACGGAAATCTTTTTGCCTCTCGCGCTGTCGATCAGAGCTTTTCTGACCACATCTTTCGCATCGGCACGAAATTTCTTTTTCACACTTGCGACTTCTTTTCCGGTATGGTCAAAGAATTCTGTATCCACCGGTCCCGGACACACGGCAGTCACATAAATACCGCTTCCTTTAAGTTCTCTGCCAAGTGCCATGGACAGGCTGTAAACGTAAGATTTTGTCGCTGCATACACTGCAAATCCAGGCTGTGGTCCAAATGCTGCAGCTGATGAAAGGTTCACAATTCTGCTGCCACAATGCATATACGGAAGACAAAGTGCTGTCATTCTTGTCAGTGACCGGCAGTTGAGATCTACCATGCCGGTTTCTTCCTTCCAGCCATACTCGCAGAATGTTCCAATCTTTCCATAACCAGCCGCATTTACGAGCATCCGTACATTGGCGTGGGATTTTCCCAGTGCTATCCCCAGTTTTTTATAAATATAATCCTGGTTCAGATCTCCGTCAAAAATACGCACCGGAACTTTTAATTCCATCTCCAGTTCGTTCAGACGTTCTGCCCGTCTTGCGACGACCCAGATTTCATCCAGATTCTGATAAAGCTTTGGAATCTGCCTTGCAAATTCTCTTCCAAGTCCGGAAGATGCCCCTGTAATCAATGCTATCTTCATCATACTCCTATCACCTCTTGCAGTGTTTACAATTATCACTTTCGCTGTTATTATCTGCTCTTTCGGCGTTTATTGTTTCCGCCTCTGTTATTTTTTACATTTTTTGAATTCTTGCAGTTCTGCTTTCTTTTTACTCCAGGCATGTCTGACTTGATTTTCCTTGGCTTGATCAAGCATTTCTGGTCAAATCCCACCAGATCCATGCGCCCGGATTTTCTAAGTGCCTCCATGACCAGATCATAATTCTTCGGATCCCGGTACTGGATCAATGCTCTCTGCATTGCTTTTTCATGCGGGTTCTTCGGTACATAAACTGGTTTCATATTTCTTGGGTCTACGCCTGTGTAGTACATACAGGTAGATATGGTGGACGGTGTCGGATAGAAGTCCTGTACTTGCTCCGGCATATATCCAAGATCCCGTAAATGTTCTGCAAGCTCGACTGCTTCTTTTAACGTTGACCCCGGGTGAGAAGACATTAGATACGGCACAAGATATTGATCCATACCAAGATGCTCGTTCATTTTTTTATACCGTTTTACAAACCCCTTATAGACAGAATTCTCCGGTTTTCCCATTTTTTCCAGGACTGCGTCTGATACATGCTCCGGTGCAACCTTAAGCTGCCCGCTTATATGATACTGGCACAGTTCCTTTAAAAATGTGTCATCCTTATCTGCCATAACGTAGTCGAACCGGATTCCGGAACGGATAAAAACTTTCCTGACTCCAGGTATTTTACGCAATTTTCTAAGAAGTGCCACGTAATCCCGGTGATCGACCTTCATATTTTTACACGGTTTCGGGAACAGACACTGCTTTTCCTTGCAGACGCCGTATTTTAACTGCTTTTCACAGGACGGTGCACGGAAGTTTGCCGTTGGGCCTCCAACATCATGAATATATCCTTTAAAATCCTTGTCCTTCACCATTTCATTCGCTTCTTTTAATAAGGACTCATGACTTCTCGTCTGCACAATCCTTCCTTGATGAAAGGTCAGGGCACAGAAGCTGCACCCTCCAAAACAGCCACGGTTACTGATCAGACTGAACTTGATTTCTTTGATTGCCGGAACCCCTCCGTCTTTTTCATAACTCGGATGGTAAGTCCTCATATACGGAAGGCCATACACCAGATCCATCTCGTCCTGAGAAAGCGGTTTTGCAGGTGGATTCTGTACAACATAAAGATGATTGCTGTAAGGCTCTACGAGACATTTCCCCGAAAACGGATCTGTATTACAATACTGCACATAAAAACTTCTTGCATAATTGAGCTTGTCCTCTTTCAATTGCTCATAGGATGGAAGAATTGTCGGTTCATAGACACTGTCCAGACTCTTGACCTTACACACAGTTCCCGGAATGTAAGTAATATCTTGAATACTAAGTCCACTATCTAACGCCTCTGCAATCTCAATGATCGAATGCTCACCCATTCCATATGAAATAATATCCGCCCCGGAATCCAATAGCACGGAGCGTTTTAATTTATTGGACCAATAATCATAATGTGCCAGTCTTCGAAGACTCGCCTCGATTCCTCCGAGAATGATTGGTGTCTTTTTATAAACCTGGCGGATCAGGTTGCCATAGACTGTCACCGCATAATCCGGACGTTTTCCCATAACACCGCCTGGAGTATAGGCATCTGTACTTCTACGCCTTTTTGATACAGAGTAATGATTTACCATAGAATCCATATTACCTGCCGATACAAGAAAAGCAAGTCTTGGCTCGCCAAGAACGGTGATGCTGTTCTTATCTTTCCAATCCGGCTGTGCGATGATTCCGACCTTGTATCCATAATCTTCCAGAAGCCTTGTAATAACTGCCGGTCCAAATGATGGATGGTCTACATAAGCGTCCCCTGAAATGTACACAAAGTCCAACTGTTCCCAGCCCCGTTCTTCCATATCCTTTTTACATATTGGTAAAAATCCCTGTGACATCTATAATACCTCACTTGTAGCGTTCAAAATAATAAATTCTTTAATTCTTCTTCGGTCAGCATGCGGTATTCGCCCTCTGCCAGATTATCATCCAGAATCAAGCTGCCCATACGTTCCCGTTTCAGATAAACAACCTCTTTTCCCACTGCCTGGAACATGCGTTTTACTTGATGAAACTTTCCTTCCTGGATGGTCAGACGTATTTCGGATAAATCATCACTTTTTATAATGTCGAGTTTTCCCGGCATCGTGATCTCCGGTTCATCTTCTGTGCCAATATTTACACCTTCTGCAAATTTTTCCGCATCGTCTTTTGTAACGTTCCCCTGCACTTTCGCAAAATAGCATTTATCCACATGATGTTTCGGAGAAAGTAACCGGTGTGCCAGATTTCCATCATTTGTAATTAAAAGGAGTCCCACCGTATCCTTATCCAGACGACCCACCGGGAACAGATCTTTCCGCTTCTGTCCCTTGATCAGATCAATCACGGTCTTCTCGCGTTTATCTTCTGTTGCAGACACCACCCCCGACGGTTTATTCAACATATAGTATACATAAGAGGCATATCCGATTCGTTCACCGTCCAGTGTAACATTTGCTTTTGTCTCGTCCACTTTAAGTTCCGGGCGCTTTTCAATCTCGCCATCTACCTCTACTTTGCCTTTTCGAATATACTGCTTCACTTCCTGCCTGGTTCCTGCGCCCATCTCAGACAGGAACTTGTCTAACCGGATCATGAATTCAGCCTCCATCCCGGCAGATATTTATTCTTCAAAGTTCCATTAGCAAGCTTTCCCCATCCCAGTGGATAACCATCCACGCAGACCAGATACCAGCCTTTTGCTTTCGTCTCTACCAAATCATCAACATCCAGTGTTTCCCCTTTCAGATAACGGCTCACACGATCATCTTCTAGTGGCAGATCAACAATCTTCTCATAATCATCTTTTTTGAGGGTCATGGCAAATGCCTGGCTTGGCTCAAACCGTTTTTTCTTAAGTTCTCCAAGTAAAAGTCCGGTACGCAGGAACCGAAGTCCCTTAAGATTTGGAAGCCCTGCCGGCATTACATAGACACGCTCGCCGTGGATATCCAGAAGATCCGTACGGATTTCTTTCTTTACATCATTTAAAAATTCTTCCAGTTCCTCTGGTAATTTCTTCTTTCCGTTTCCACCGGTCAGTTCACCTTTCACACGGTCACACGGTTCGCCCTTTTGTACAAGTGCCAGATAATGTCCTTCCCCTTTCATTTTATGTGGGAATATGCGGACAGTATCCGCAAGCGACGGATCCCGTGATTCTGTCACTTCCGGCATCCCCTGAGCAAAGCCTTCATATGGCGCAATCTTCAAGATTCTAAATTCCGGACAGGTCTTAAGTAAATGTTCGATGACCTGCTCATTTTCTTTCGGATCAAAAGTACAGGTGGAGTACAGCATCATTCCGCCTTGCTTTAACATACGAGCAGCCTGCAAGATAATGCTCTTCTGAATATTACAGAAAAAGTCCGGCCCATGCTCCTCCCATGCAGATACCATTTTTTTATCTTTTCGGAACATTCCTTCTCCGGAACACGGTGCGTCAATCAGAATCTTATCAAAATACTCTGTAAAATAGCTTTCCATTTTTCCAGGCTCTTCACTTAAAACAAGAACATTGCCAATACCGAACACCTCAATATTTTTCAGAAGTCCCTTGGCTCTGGAATTACTAATATCATTGGCCGCAAGTACTCCTTCCCCCTGAAGCTTTGCTCCAAGCTCCGTAGCCTTTCCTCCCGGTGCCGCACATACATCTAACACCTTGTCTCCCGGTTCCACCGGAAGCCGGTTTGCCGGTGTCATGGCACTTGGCTCCTGCAGATAATAAAGCCCTGCAAAATAATATGGATGTTTAGACGGAGTTACATGCTCCCCGTCATAATAGAATCCATTCTCAATCCAGGGAATCGGCTCGATTTCAAACGGACAGATCTTTTTAAACTCTTCTACGGAAATTTTATTCGTATTTACACGAAGCCCATAATAACGCGGCTCTTCATAACATGCAATATAATCGTCAAAATCTTCTTTCAGAAGATCTCGCATCTTTTTTTCAAAATTCTCTGGCAATCTCATTGATTTTTCTCCTCCAGCGCATAAACATACATAATATAGTATATCATATCTGGGTGTATAACTCTAGAAATATGAATAGATTAATTTTTTATTTTCTAAAAACAAAAGCACTTCATACGGATTAACGCTGATTTCTTTCCCATTTTCATAAAAATAAATTCCAAAATGTAAATGTACGGGAAACTGTCCCACCGTTCCTTCTGCTCCATAACCGCTGTCTCCCATGTACCCAAGCAATTCTCCTGCTCTTACATAATCTCCTATTTTCAGGTTTGTATAAGAGTCCAGGTGTGCGTAGTAGTAATAAGTACTACTATCGCTTATGATACCAATCCGCCACCCCCCTTTTTCAAGCCAGCCCTTATTTTTCACTGTTCCGTCACTAACGCTCACCACCGGATACAGTCCCCGTTTATTTTCAGCCGCCATAATATCTGTTCCTTCATGCACCCGCTTTCCGCCATAATTACGTTCCATATGCCAGGTGTCCACAAAACTTACTTCCAAAGATTTATCCAAATCAGACTCTGGAATCGGGAAATACAAGGCCTCTTTTTCCACATTTTGCATCGCCTGCCTGCATGTTAAAGACAGGTATTTATTCTGACGCAGTTCTTCCGAAAAAAAATTATCTCGAAATTGCTGCGCAGCCAACGTCAGCATTCGATCTGTCATGTGTTTTCCGGACGTATATGAAATTGATATTCCAACAGCATCCAGTAGCGCTATCACAAGCAGAATTGCAAACAGCCTCAAGCTTACCTGCCAGGTATACACTTGTTTATTTCTAAGATTCCTGTTTTTCTTCATTTCAGTTTTATTCTCATTTTCCGCACATTTTTCTTCTACTATATGACTATATCAAATAAAAATAGAACATACAGATTCTTTCTCCATATGTTCTACTTTTATATTTTTTCAAACTGCCATGATGTCTGTAGATTTTTTATACTACACACCACGTTATCCTATTTTAATTTTGCAAGAATTCCTTTTAAATATTCCCATGTTCTCTGTGTAGAGGCAATATCCAGCTTCTCATTAAAGGAATGAATATCCAAAAGATCCGGTCCCATAGATACACAATCCAAATCCGGTTTCTTTCCAAGGAAAAGTCCACACTCCAGTCCGGCGTGAATGGTAGATACAACCGGTTCTTTTCCATACTGCTCTACGAATGTCTCTACCATTACTTTGCGAAGTTCGGAATCTACTTTGTACTCCCATGCAGGATATCCACCCTGCACCTTTCCGTTAGCTCCGACAGCCTGTGCACAAGTATCCAGGATTTCTTTCATATCTGCTTTCTTACTCTCCATAGAACTTCTTACAAGACTTTCAAGCTTTACAGTGTCCTTAGTTGTCTCTACAATACCAAGATTCAGGGAAGTTTCAACCAATCCTTCCAGTTCACGGTCATAGCACTGTACTCCGTTCGGGCAGATGATAAAATATGTGATTACACGTTTTGTACTCTCCGCGTTCATAACTGCCACACCAGATACGCTTTCTTCTTCTACATCCACAGTAAGTCCCGGTTCTTTTCCAAGAAACTCCTTGTCCCATGTTGCTTTTAACTCTGCAACAGAAGCTTTTACTTTATCAGCATCTTCTTTCGCCACAAGGATCTCTGCCTTACACTCACTTGAAATGACATTGTTCTTTGTTCCTCCTGCAATGCTAATCAGGCGGATATCCGTCTCCAAAGATACGTGATTCAGAAGTCTTCCCATCATTTTATGTCCATTTCCACGCTGTTTGTGAATCTCTGCTCCGGAATGTCCTCCAAGAAGTCCGTGGATACGGATACTGATTTTCTCTCCTTCTTCGTTCTCGCGTGTGACTGGAATCTCAGTATTATATCCGAATCCGCCTGCACAGCCAACTGTCAGGATTCCCTCTTCTTCAGAGTCAATATTAATAAGCTTCTTTCCTTTAAGTACGGACAAGTCAATATTCTCTGCTCCACCCATTCCAATCTCTTCATCTACCGTAAACACAGCCTCAATTGGTGGATGCGGAATATCCTTGCTGTCCAAAATCGCCAGTGCCATAGCAACTGCAATACCGTCATCACCCCCAAGTGTAGTGTCTTTTGCTTTTACATATCCGTCTTCTACATACAGTTCAAGCGGATCTTTCTTAAAATCATGATTTGATTCCGGACGTTTCTCACATACCATATCCATATGTCCCTGAATAATGACCGGTTCACTGTTCTCATATCCCACCGTTCCCGGTTTGGAAATGATAATGTTATTCGTCTCATCCTGGATGCATGCAAGTCCTCTTTCTTTTGCAAATGCTACGCAGTAATCACTGATTCGCTTTGTATCGAATGTACCATGAGGTACCTGGCAGATTTCCTCGAAAAATCGAAATACTTCTTTTGGTTCTAAGTTTTCTAATACCATGTTTATAACCCTCTCTTTGAAATAATTTTTGTGGTCACCCCATATCTGCGCAACCACGAATTTCTTTCTCTATTATGTATCATTTGTCATAAAAAATCAAATATTTCCATATGGTTAATTAAGTTTTAAGATTTTGCTCAGCAGGAGGCTTGTTCCATGAAAAATCATTTTTTTCAGTTTTTTCTGATCCTATGCTTTTTTGTGATGCTTTTATTTCCTTCTGAAGTATTTGAAGGCGCAAAATCCGGACTTCTACTTTGGTTCCTTACTGTTTTGCCAACGCTTTTTCCATTTCTTCTCATTTCGCGCCTGCTTCTTGACTCCTGTGCCTGTTCACTTTTAAACAAACTCCTTGCTCCTGCGATAAGCCGTCTGTTCGGCATTTCCGCCCAAGGTTCCTTCGCTTTTATTGTAGGATTCCTGTGTGGTTATCCTATGGGGGCAAAGATTACCGCCGATCTCTTTCATGCAAGGCAGATTTCAAAAGCAGAAGCTTCTTATCTACTGTCATTTTGCAATAATACAAGCCCTGCATTCCTCATCCATTATATTGTTCTCGGATATTTTCAGAACCCCAGACTCATTTTCCCATCTGTGCTGATCTTATACGGAACGCCAATCCTACTAACTTTTTTCTTTCGCATAAAGAAACATTTCGCATCATCGAACACTACAGACATTACATCTCCATTTACTATTTCAAAAATTCCTTCATGTTCTCTCGATTTCTGTCTTATGGATAGTTCTGAGACTATCGTTAAAATCGGCGGATATATTATCCTTTTTTCCGTCATTTTAAATTTACTCCAAAAGCTCCCGATTTCACACCCGTTTTATCAGTTATTTCTTCTGCCATCTTTAGAACTAACTAACGGCTGCGCTCTCTTAAACAAAACAATAACCACCCAGACCATCCCTCTGTCTTTTCCTATCTATTATAGCCTCTGTATGGGACACACTGCTTTCGGCGGCTGGTGTGCACTTTTTCAGACAGGCAGCATGATAAATGGAAGCGGACTTTCTCTCAACTCCTATGCAAGAAAAAAACTGGTCACCGCTCTGGTGACCAGTCTGTTTGCTTATCTTTATATACGTTCAACCTAAAAACTGTGTTTGCACTCACATCTGCAGCAATCCCTGACTCTTAATTGAGAATCTGTAAACAAATCTTCGTACAGGATAAAGAATCTACTCCTCATTGTCCAGGTCAAAATCCGGGAATGCATCCTCTGCTGGTTCTTCTTCCTGCTCATATCCCTGATCTTCATTCTGTGCTGCTGCCGGCTGATCCGGAATATCCAGCTCCGCACGGTTATTACGAACCATGTCATAGCACTCCTGAAGAGAATTCACAAGACTATCATACTTGGTTGTATAACTGTCCAGTGTATGTCCAATGATTCCTTCTGCATTTGCCATCAGATTATCTGCATAACGCATAGCTCCGATACGGATTTCATTCGCATCGCTTGTTGCATTATCAAGAATCTCTTGTGCCTGCTCTGTGGCAGCAGTTACAATCTCATTCGCCTGTGCGTATGCCTGCTGCATAATTTCATGCTCGCTCACCAGTTCATTCGTATGAATCTGTGCTTCCTCCAGCATGCTGTCCGCTTTTGCCTGTGCATCAGCAAGGATTGCATCTTTATTTGCAATGATCTTCTGATAACGCTTGATCTCATCTGGTGTCTTCATACGAAGCTCACGAAGGAGCTCGTCCATCTGATCTTTATTTACAATAATTTTTGATGTAGACAGTGGCTGAAACTTACAACTGTCAATATATTCCTCGATTTCTTCAATGATCTGCTCAATACGGCTGCTCATTATCTACACTCTCCTTTTTGATTCATTTTCTCCCTTATTCTTTCTCGCACAACATCGGGAACAAACTTTGAAATATCTCCATGATAGAAAGCTACTTCTTTTACTATGGTAGAGCTCAGATAAGAATACTCCAGGCTTGTCGTTAAAAAAACGGTCTCAACACTTGGCTCCAGTTTATGGTTCGTCTGAGCCATCTGAAGCTCATATTCAAAATCTGTGATTGCCCTGAGTCCTCGAACTACCATACAGGCATCCATCTTTTTTGCAAATTCTACCAGTAGCCCATCAAATGGGGCTACGATTACATTTGTCATATCCCGTGTTACCTCATTTAACATTTTAGCACGTTCCTCTACGGAAAACAACGGGGTTTTTGCATTATTATTCAATACTCCGATGACCAGCTCGTCCACAAGCAGTGCGGATCTTCTGATAATATCCAAATGTCCATATGTAACCGGATCAAAACTTCCGGGATAAATTGCTCTCTTCATAACTGCTCCTTATTCTTTCTCCAGGAAAATGTGTTTATTTGTCTTATACATCTTTTCTTTTATTATGGAATAGCCCAGTTCTTCTGCATAAGACAGATCTGTCTCCTTCGATGCTTCCACAATAATAATTCCGTCATCCGCCAGCAAAGTCGTATCAGCAAGAAATTCCAGCACTTGCTTTTCCCATTCGTGATTATACGGTGGATCCATAAATATATATTCAAACTTCCACTCACCATTCAGTCTCGAAAGTGCCGCAAATACATCCATCTGCATCGTCTTTGCCCGGTCTTTTAATTTTGTAGATTCCAGATTCTCCTGTATGCACTTCATAGCTTTTGGATTCTTCTCTACGAATACCGCATTTGCCGCCCCGCGGCTCAGCGCCTCAATCCCAATCCCGCCGCTTCCGGAAAAGAGATCCAGGAAATTACTATCATAGAGTTCTGCCGAAATCATATTAAACAATGTTTCTTTTATCCGGTCTGTTGTAGGTCTTGTATCCATTCCATCCAGTGTCTTAAGCTGCAGACGTCTGGCTGTTCCTGCAATTACTCTCATATCACATTCCTCTTTATCAGTTCTTTTTTATACTATTTCATCTATTTTTATCTATATTTTTCGTAAATTTTTCTTAGTTTCTCGTTCATTATAAATTTGTCCCATGGAAATGTCAATCCGATTCCCCGATGTACTGTATTCTATGCAAAATTCTGACACTGACTCCATGAAATTAGGGATACAACTTTTTCTTGTCATATCCCCATTTCATCTTTGTTCTGTTACCGTTAAATATTATTTACCGGCCATCTGTTTTTCCTGCTGTTCAATCATCTTTTTTACCATATAACCACCAACTGATCCATTCTGTCTGGAAGTCAGGTCACCATTGTAACCGTCTGTTAATGGTACTCCAAGTTCTGTTGCTACCTCATACTTGAATTTGTCCAGTGCTCCTTTTGCCTCTGGAACTGCTGCTTTGTTAGATGAACGATTTGCCATTTTATACTCCTCCTTTTGTAACTTTGTTTTTGTTACGTTGTTAGTATATGGAGGATTTAAATTATTACACTAGAAGTTCCTTCATAATCTGGAATTTGCTGGACATATTCAGGATTATTTTTTAAGAGCCATTCTGCAGCTTCGTTCGCTTTCTGCAAAATTGCCGCGTCCTGATAAATGTCTCCCAGTCCAAAATCCATAAGTCCGCTTTGACGGATTCCAAACAAATCTCCCGGACCGCGAAGTTTTAAATCTTCGCTTGCGATTTTAAATCCATCGTTCGTTTTATTTAAAATTTCCAGACGTTTTTTTGTTTCTTTTGCCTTTGAGCCGGTCATAAAAATACAATAAGACTGATATTTTCCTCGTCCAACACGACCGCGGAGCTGATGAAGCTGCGCCAGTCCGAAACGCTCTGCATTTTCAATCATCATAACGGTTGCGTTAGGCACATCAATTCCAACCTCAATCACTGTCGTTGACACAAGGATCTGGATTTCATTACGTCCAAAACGCTCCATAATCTCGTCTTTTGCTGCCTGCTTCATTTTCCCATGAAGATGATCAACTACAATCTGAGTCCCCATTTCTTCTTGCAGCATTCTGGAATAATCTGTCACATTTTCCGCCTCCATAGCTTCACTTTCTTCTACCATCGGGCAGATAATGTAACACTGTCTTCCTTCTGCAATCTGCTTTTTCATAAATGTGTAGGCCGTCTGCCGGTAACTGGTGTCTACCACACAATTCTTAATAGGCAGACGGTTCGCCGGAAGTTCATCTATCACAGAAATATCAAGATCTCCGTATAAAATGATTGCAAGGGTTCTCGGGATCGGTGTCGCACTCATAACAAGAACATGCGGAACACCGCCTTTTTTTGCAAATGACTCTCTTTGTTTTACCCCAAATCTATGCTGTTCATCTGTCACTACAAGTGCCAGATTATCATAATAAACTGCGTCCTGAATAAGTGCATGCGTCCCCACGATGATCTTCGCAAGTCCGCACTCGATCCGGTCGTAAGCTCTGCGTTTTTCTTTTGCCGTCATCGAACCTGTCAAAAGCACTACTTTTATCGGAATATTATATGCTTCAAAAAGACTGGTGATCGATTCATAATGTTGTCTTGCCAGCACCTCTGTCGGTGCCATCATTGCCGCCTGATAGCCTTTTAATGCGGTATTCAGAAGCGCTAATACTGCAACGATCGTTTTACCTGACCCTACATCTCCCTGCACAAGTCTTGACATGGCATGCGCAGATGCCATGTCCTGCTGGATTTCTCTCCATACGTTCTGCTGTGCCCTGGTCAGTTCAAATGGTAACGCTTTTTGAAACTCCTCTGTCCGTAAATCCAATGGAATCACATATTCATTATCCATGCGGCTATTGCTGTCTTTTAGTTTCCGGATTGCAAGTATAAACTGTAAAAACTCTTCAAATACAAGCCGTTCTCTTGCATGATAAAAGACTTCTTTATCTTCCGGAAAATGAATACCACGAATGGCATAATTATATTCTGCCAACTGATAATGCAGACGGATTTCTTCAGGCAAATGCTCTTTTGTAAGATCAAGGCTTTCTATGACCTGCTTAACAGCTTTTGAAATCGCATTGTTCGTCAGGCCTGCTGTCAGATTATAAATCGGTTGTAGTGTATGCAGTTTTTCTTCATATTTTTCACTTGGATAAAAGATTTCCGGATGTTCCAGTACAAGTCCGTCCCGCCGATTCACAGCTCGGCCGCGCAAGGTAACCTGACTACCACCTGCCAGCGTATTTTTAAGAAACGGCATACGAAACCAGACTGCTTTGATCGTCCCCGTCAGATCTTTTACGTGAATGGTCGTCACCTGCAAGTTCCGACTTCCACCCACCTGCACACGCCCGAAAATCATTCCTGTTACAGTAACAGTTCGACCGTCCTCTACCTCTGCGATAGGGACGGCCTCCTCATACACGTCATAATTTCTCGGATAATACCTGAGAAGGTCACCAACTGTATAAATTCCCAGTTTTGCAAACAGCTTCTCCGTCTTCTCCCCGACGCCTTTTATTTCATGAATCTTACTCTGTTCAATCATATCTCTTATTCTACAGCTAATACATAATAATAGATTGGCTGACCACCACAGTGCACATCAACATCTATATCTGGATAGAGTTTTTCAACTTCCTGTGTAAAGGCATCCGCCTCTTTCTCAGTCACATCCTGTCCATAATACAGACTGATCAGTTCCGAATCATCATCTACAAGCTGTTCTAACATTTCCAGTGTAGTCTCTGCAATATCCTGTCCTACAGAAAGGATTCCTGCATCACCAATTCCCATAATGTCTCCCTGATGAATCTCTTTGTCATCAATGTGTGTATCACGGACTGCATAAGTAACCTGTCCGGTTTTCACATTCTTAATTTCATCAAGCATTGTCTCTTCGTTAGACTTTGCATCTGCATCCGGAACAAAGTTAATAATTGCAGTAATCCCCTGTGGAACAGTCTTTGTTGGGATTACAATGATTTCTTTATCTTCTACAAGGTCTTTTGCCTGGTTTGCTGCGAGAATAATATTCTTGTTATTTGGAAGAATAAAAATTGTCTCTGCATTGACCTGATCAATGGCTTTTAACATATCATCTGTACTTGGGTTCATAGTCTGTCCACCCTCAATGATATAATCTGCTCCAAGTTCACGGAAGATTTCGTTCATTCCATCACCGATAGATACTGCAATAAATCCCATTGGCTTCTTCGGCTCTGCAGTCTTTTTAGCTTCTTCGGCTTCTGCCTGTTCTTTTGCAAGCTTCTCGGAATCACGAATCAGTTTTTCCCTATGCTCCTCACGCATATTATCTATTTTCATGCGTGATAACTGTCCATAAGTCAGTGCTTTCTGAATCGCAAGTCCTGGATCATTCGTGTGTACGTGGATCTTCACGATTTCATCATCTGCTACACATACGATAGAATCACCAATTGATGACAAGTATGCTTTCAGCTCATGCTCGTCGTTCTCTGTAAATTCCTTTTCGAGAAGAATGATAAACTCTGTACAGTAGCCAAATTTAATCTCTTTTTCTTCCTCGACGCTGACTTTTACTGCTGTACTATTTCCAGCAGCCGGTGCAATTGCGCTATAATCAATCTCTTTCCCAAGAAATGCATCATATGCTCCGCGGATAACTTCTAAGAGTCCCTGTCCACCAGAATCCACTACCCCTGCTTCTTTCAAAACCGGGAGCATCTCCGGCGTCTTCTGAAGAACTGCATCCGCATGCTCAATAACTGCCGGGATAAACTCCTCAAGATCTTCTGTCTCAAGAGCAAGCTCTGCTGCTTTATCTGCGATTCCACTTGCAACAGTAAGGATTGTTCCTTCCTTCGGCTTCATAACCGCCTTGTATGCTGTGTCTCTTGCTCTCTGGCAAGCTGCTGCAAGGGCTGCAGTGTCAATCTCTTTTTCATCACGAATCAACTTTGTAAACCCTCTTAAAAGCTGAGAAAGAATAACTCCCGAGTTACCTCTGGCTCCTCTTAAGGAACCGGAAGAAATTGCTTTTGCCAGGTTCTTCATATCAACATCTGCAAGCGCTGTCACTTCCTTAGCTGCTGACAGGATTGTCAAAGTCATATTAGTTCCCGTATCTCCATCCGGAACAGGGAATACATTCAGTTCGTTGATAAATTCTTTCTTTGCTTCTATATTCTGCGCGCCTGCAAGAAACATCTTCGCAAGCATATTTGCATCAATTGTCTTTGTAGCCACTTCTTATGTCCTCCTTGATTAATCAATGACGCGTACGCCCTCGATATAGATATTAATCTTATCTACCGGCATTCCGGAAAACTCTTCCACACGAT
The DNA here is from genome assembly GCF_000420885.1 of Dorea sp. AGR2135. NCBI lineage: Bacteria > Bacillati > Bacillota > Clostridia > Lachnospirales > Lachnospiraceae > Dorea > Dorea sp. AGR2135. The sequence continues at coordinate 37,179 of NZ_ATVU01000011.1, forward strand.
ACTTCACATTGCTGATCAGGTTATCCGTAACCGCTGAAATACTTACGCCATACGCAACAATGATATGAAAGCTCAAGCTTACATGGTTATCCTCAGAGATACGTACCCTAATTCCACGGGTCAGGCTCTCTTTTTTTAACAGATGAACCAGACCATCCTTCATATTCACTGCAGCCATTCCAACGATTCCAAAACACTCTACCGCTACAGTTCCTGCATATTTTGCTATCACTTCAGGATCAATCGTAATAATTCCGAGATCCGTGCTCATACAACCTTTCATATCCGATACCTCCATATCCGTATATTTAACATATGTATTATACTCTGTTTCATTATATATTACAAGGCAAAACAGGCATGTCCCGACTGTTCTGCCTGATCATCATTTTCACATACGAAAAAAAGCCCAGATTCCATTTCTGGAATCTGAGCTTTTATACTATTATGCTCGCTCAACTTTGCCAGATTTCAAACAAGAAGTACAAACATACATTCTCTTTGTAGCTCCGTTCTCTGTCTTAACACGAACAGATTTTACATTAGATTTCCACATTTTTGGGGATTTTCTATGAGAGTGGCTTACGTTGTTTCCAAAGTGAGCACCCTTTTCACAAATAGCACATTTTGCCATGACTGCACCTCCTAACGCTCATAATAAGTCTTTTTCAGACTCGCAACAATAATATACTAGCAGATAATTCTCACAAAAGCAAGTATTATTTTCAAGATTTTTCCGACATTTTTCAATCAAGATTTATATTTGCCTTTTTTGTTATTTACAGCAAAACAAATTATATCCAGCCAGCAGGCATAGTATGACACACAGAACAGTTACAAATGTATTGGGCAAAAGCATGGCAATCACAAGTCCGATTGCTATTCCAAACAGCGCAAATCCCACTACCCGTTTCATTTTTTTATCAACCCTTCTCTTATAACGTATCTTACTCTATTCTATGCTTCACACAGACCGGGCATTACAGATAACTACTGTACATCTACGCTATCAAGAATATCCTTCACATCATTCTCGTCAAGTTTTGAATCTTTACCTCCTGTAAATTTGTCGACCATGTCAGGCACCATATCAAGAATCTTTGTGATCGTATCCTGGTTCTTAATATTTACCAGTCTTGTGTGTCCATTCTGGATCACAAGAACTGCGCAAGGTGTCATCTTGCCGCCAACACCTCCGGCTCCTTTTTCCTTCTTGTCCGCATTAAACGCTCCGGCTCCAATTGCAAAAGATACATCCACCAGTGGAAGAATGATCGTGTCCCCGATATGGATTGCATCTCCTACTACTGTCTTCGATGAAACAACTCCATCAATTCCTGTGAACAATGCCTCCACAGTCCCTTTAAAATTATTATCTGCCATATAAAAATCCTCCTGTTATTTTATTTTAAAATTACGAATATCACGATAAGTCTGACGCACATTTCTATTCCAGATCAGTTTCCAGCCGCTCTGAACAAAATGCCACAGATAAATCTTTCCTTTTAAATATGCTGAACCTTTCAGCACCTGATGTCCAAAATCAGGTGTCACACTTATACATCCTCCAACAAATGGATATAGCACGCCAAACACTGCCAAAGCCTGTCCGGTATGATACGGATCATCAAATCCATAAATAATCCTCACATCTGCCTTTTTTGGCTTTAAATGTTTCATAAGCCTGAAAAGTTCTTTTTTACATTTGTGATATGCCCCTTTATGCACCTCATCTCGAAGAAATTCTTCCAACTTTTCTTTCTTTCCTGACAATGCTTTTATTTTATCACACAATTTTCCAAAAGTACATTTTATCTTCTGAATCCACGAAAGAATCCTCTGATAGAAGCTTCCATTCTTTTCACAGTCCACGGATTTTTCTTTTTCAGGAATTTCTTTTTCAGTTTTCCATTTTTCAGATTCCGGAGCATGCGCACTCTTTTGGCGTATCGTCTGCGGCGTCGCCAGATTCTCTTCAGATTTTTCTGTAAATTTTTCAGGTTCATTCTTTTCAATCTTGTCTGTTTCTGTAATACTCTTCTCATGATTCGATTTCTCCTCTTCTTCTATTTCTGAAATCTCAGTTTTCTCCTCTTCTTCTATTTCTGAAATCTCAGCTTGTTTCTGCAGCGTCTGTACCTCTTTTTGTTTCTTTCCGGCTCCTGTATTTCCTCTTTTTATCCATGCAAATCTAAGCCGCCACTTCATTTTTCCATTCTTATACAAGATGTCCGCCCGAACAAGCTGCAAAAGCCAGGTAACTTGCACTTTTCCCTTCAGAGAATCCAGGTCACCATCACACCTTCCCTGTACCTCGTAATGAACCGGCACAAAAAGAAAAATAGCAATCAATAGCAATAGGATTCCCAGTATTACAGCGATTATTATGCCGATTATTTTTAATATCAAAATCAAAATATGTAGCATCGCATCTTAGCCTTCCTGTTCTCTTTCTAACAGATATGTGCGGATATCCGCCGCTCCTGTTTGTTCATACACTTTCCCGGCGATCTCTTCTACCAGCTCCAGAGCCGCCTCGTAACCTCTTACAATTCCTACAACAAAGAAATCATCATTTGGAAAATCCGGCTGGAGAAAAAGCGCTGCATTATAAATTTCAAGCTGATTCGACCCATGTTCCGGCAATACCAGTACATAGATATCTCTTTGAAGTTTTCCCGTATTCAGTCTTCTTATAATCTTTTCTTTTTTCTTTTTCAGGTCTTCACCCCAGTAAAGTCTGCGATAATATCTCATGTTACCTTTCCATTTTCTCAACTATTTGCCAATTATTACCTGCACATATCACAGAATCTTCTTTATTGATAATATGCATCAAACACTTTTTTTGCAATATTAACTGCTTTTGCAGAACCGTCAGCCTGCTCAATAATCACACTGATCACAAGTTCCGGGTTGTCAACATTAGCAATTCCAACGAACCAGGAATGATCTTTTTCCTTATCTGAGCTATATTCTGCCGTTCCGGTCTTTCCTGCAGCCGTGTAGTTTTGTCCACCAAGTACAGATGCTGTTCCATAATCGGTAACAGCCGTCATATAATCTTTGAGCTGCGCCGCCTCTTTGGAAGTCATCAGATCTTTATATTTCTCCGGTTTTGTCTTCTCGATCACATTTCCTGCATTGTTGGTAACAGAATCTACCAGATATGGTTTCATCAATGTTCCGCCATTGGCAATTGCTGACGTGATCAAAGCCATATGATATGGGCTTACCTGTGTTTTTCCCTGTCCCATGGCAGTCATCATCCGCTCTGCCTCCGTGTCCGATGAAGTCAACGTAAACTGACTCTTGCTGTACGGCAGGACAGACGGAAGTTTCTTATTAAACAGAAGCTCTTGCGCAGTATCCTTGTAAGTGTCTGCATTCAATGATCTTCCGATATTGGAAAATGAAGTATTACATGAATACGCAAGACTATCCCTCAAAGTCACCTGTCCGTGTACGTGTCCACCATAGCAATGAATTGTAACATCACCACTTTCAATAGAACCTGTACAGTTATAGGAATAGGAATCAAAATCTGCATTTTCACGTATGAACTCCAGTGTTGTTACAAGTTTAAACGTAGAACCAGGTGCGTACTGCCCCTGCGTTGCACGATTCAGAAGCACACTATCCTCACTTGTGCTGAGTTCATTCCAGTTTTGTCCAACTGTATTCGGATCAAAATCAGGTTTTGAAACCATAGCTAAAATCTTTCCTGTACTTGGATCCATAACAACTACTGCACCTTTATTAGAACCAAGTGCATCATAAGCTGCTTCCTGGAGATTTGTATCCAGTGTCGTTACTACATTATCTCCCTGGTTTTTCTTATCCTGGAATTCATTTTTTAATTTGTCTGCAAAAAATGCATTGGAAGTCAGAAGTTCAAAGTTAGAAACAGACTCCAGACCAGATTTTCCCTGAGCAGTATAACCGACCACATGAGCAAATATATTATTGTACGGATATTCTCTTGTCTCTGTCCCATCTTCTGCCACATTTGTCTGAGCCAGCACATTTCCATTTCTGTCCAGAATCTTTCCGCGGATCACACGGTCCGCATAAGAATCCTGCCTCTTATTATAAGGGCTGCTGATGATATCTCTGCTTTTCACAACATTAAAATAAGAGATATAACCCATCATAGCAATAAACAGTGCTACAAAAATATATGTGACTCTAGCGAACTCTTTGTTGCGGGCGCGCTTTTTCTTTTCTCGGCGCTTGTCCTGCCGGTCTGCTTCTTTTCGCTCTCTGCGGGACATCTGCCGTTTTTCGCGCTCTCTTTTTAACCTCTCCTCTGCCTCTCTCTGCTCGTAACCTTTCCTTCTTTTTTCTTTCAAGATTCTCTTCCTCGTCTTCTCTTAAAATATAAAGTCCCTGAATAATTGCAAACATGATCAATGTACTGAGTATAGAACTTCCTCCGTAGCTGACAAGCGGAAGTGTCACTCCAGTAGATGGAATAAATTTTGTTACTCCTCCAATATTCAAGAATACCTGAAAAATGTAACAAGTTCCAAGACCCAGTGCTACCAGTTTATAAAACATATTGCGAAGCTGCATCGCAATGTTTAAAAACATTACATAACAACTAACACATACCAACGTCATGCATAATCCGAAAATCAGCCCCATCTCCTCGCAGATTGCAGAAAAGATAAAATCTGACGATGCAACAGGAATCGTATCTGGCTGTCCCTGAAACAGTCCCATACCGAACCAGCTTCCTGTTCCAATTGCAAATAAAGACTGTGCTACCTGATATCCGCTTCCGCTATATGAAGCAATCGGATCTTTCCAGGCGATCACACGGTTCCTAACGTGATTAAACAAGTAATAAGCCCCCACTGAAGCTACACTTCCGGCTCCTAGTCCTGCCAATACATATAAGGGCTGTCTGGTTGCCACATACAGCATAACCAAGTACACTACAAATATAATCAGTGCAGCTCCAAGATCCTTTGACGCAACCAAAATCAATACATGAAACGCTGCTAGTGCTGTCGTCACAACGATATCTTTAAATGCCATGGACTGTTTAAAACTGGAAGCCACAAAAAATACAAATACAATTTTCACAAGCTCAGACGGCTGAACGTTAATTCCTGCCACCTGAAAACCAAGCTTTGCTCCATAAGACACAGAACCAATTACAATGACAAGAGCCAGAGATACAATACCAATAATTGCATAAACCTTTCTCCATTCCGAAAGCTTTTTCACCTTTCGGATCACGACTGGTACTACCAGACTGATTGCCACACCGCCTGCTGCAATAACGAACTGTTTTACTGCATTGGAATAACTTAGTCTCGTCAACATGATCATACCGATACACAACAACATACACATATTATTTACGACCAGCCTGGATACTCTCGGATAAATATTCGTATATAGTAATATAGTAGCTCCAAACAGCACTACCTGCATCAGATAAAATGCAAGAAGCTTGATATCCTCCTTTTCCAAATACATGACCAGATATGCAATAATATGTATCATGAACATCAACACATTCTGCTGCCTTAAAAGACTCTTCTTTTTATCCGGATCTTGATATCCAAAAATACTAAAACACAAGAATGTGTACGAGGTCATCAATATGATCATCAGATATTTTGACAATTCAACAATAATGTTTACCAATTTTTCACCTACTTTACTCCCCGCTTAAAATGTCCTCTGGTAAAACTGATATCTGGCATCGGTATCTCTTTATCCTCCAGAAAAACATTTTTATAACTTTCTAAGATTTGTTCCATCTCCCGTTCTTTTTCTAATGTAAAATTCAGACGGATTCCAGATGGTTCCAGGCTCCTGATTTCATTTTTCTGATCCAAAAGAACAATCGGAGCTGAATTATATATTATATTATAACAGTATTTACAGTAATTTTTAACAGGAAATTTATTTCCAAGGCGATCTGTAATATATAACATACTATCTTTTCCAAGACAGCCCTCCGTCGTCCTTCTGATACAGTTTGCTGTAATCATTACAGGCTGATACCCGTAGACAATCAGATTACCTCCCGTAGACAGTTCACTAAGCTCCCGGAAATTCAATTCAACGGAAGACGTATACTGATCAATTCCAAGTTCTGACAATTCTTTTATTGCCCTGTTATTCCATCCGTACAAATTATAATCTGACAGAATCTCCCCTTTATATCCTTTTGATTTCATCCATTCTAAAGCTTCCCAGTTCCGAACAAGAACGCCTTCATAATACTGGCTGATCTTCTCAAAATATACCTTGTAGAGATCCATTGCTCTTTCCCTGAAAATGTATGGCATCGCCAGACAGATCTTTGATTCATGTTTTTTATCTCTCATGTTTAAGCGGTATTCTTCTAACATGTCGATAACTGTTTCATCAAATGCAATTGCATCAGATATAAAGATGCGATCAACATATTCCCTGGCTAAAGCCAGCTTTAACTGTTCCACTGTCTCTACTGAAATCTGAATCTCATAATTTCTTCTGCTATTTTCAAACTTATTATCAGACATGTCTTCTGCCTGAATCTCCGACCAGATCATATGCCGGCGATATTCTCCTGTAATCTGCACTTCCAGATCCGAGAGCGCTGCTCTACGTAGTTCATTCAGACTCTGCATCGGCAGAAACAGATTTCCAGACACATCGATATACACCTCTTCAAATGCAAACGGAGTATTTCCGGTCTTCCGTATCTGCTTTTCGATCCGTTCTGCCGCAAGGGGTTGATTTTTTGCAGTCTGGACCATATCTCCTGTCACAGTTACCGTCATTTCCGGTCTGTCATGCAGCCATACAGTCAGTTCTGAGACAGTGCCTTCTGCAAGATTTAGGCTTCCGTCAATTCTTTCCTGTAATATGTAATCCATTTTTTCTTTCTTCGGTTCCGTCTCTTTTCCGGGACGCTTCAAAGAAAGCATCTCCTTTCCGTTCTGCTTTCTGTAATACCCATCACAGTACCCTCTTCGGCGGTAACAATTTTCCAGCTTTTCTTTGTCCTCCTTTGTGACATGAAACTCTTTTTTCCCTTTTTGCAGATAAATATCTGTATATTTCCGATACATCTGCGCCACCGTATATACATAATCCGGCTGTTTCATGCGCCCTTCAATCTTAAAAGAATCAATTCCGGCCTCAACAAGTTCGGGTATCATATCGATCGTACAAAGATCTTTCATGCTCATTAGATCTGCAGATTTTTGATTTTCAACTCGATATGGAAGTCTGCATGGCTGCGCACATTCCCCGCGGTTTCCACTCCGTCCGCCAATCATACTGCTCATTAAGCACTGTCCGGAATAACAGTAACACAAAGCACCATGCACAAAACATTCTATCTCCAGACCAGTTGCATTTTTCATATTCTTAATTTCTTCCAGAGACAACTCTCTTGCCGGCACAATTCTCTCTGCTCCCATTCTCTGAAAAAGTTGTGCGCTCAGTGTTTGTGTCACAGTTGCCTGAGTACTTACATGAAGCGGAAGATCCGGAAATGCTTCCCGAATCAGGCGCATAGCCCCGATATCCTGCACAATCACTGCATCCAGCCCTTGTTCGTAATATGGGCGGAGATAATCTACAAGTTCTCCCAGTTCCTGCTCTTTCAATAACGTATTGACTGTCATATATAATTTACGTCCGTGCAGATGCACATAGTCAATTGCTTCCAACATGCGTTCCTCATTCAGATTATCTGCATGCGCCCTTGCCCCGAAACGGCTCCCCCCTATGTATATCGCATCTGCTCCGGCACAGACCGCTGCTTCCAGGCATTCCCATGAACCCGCCGGCGCAAGTATCTCAACTTCTCTTTTCATTCTGATTTCGTCCTTAAATTAATTATTATTCAAGAATACCAGGATTCAGGAGTTTTTAATTCTCTGTCATTTTCTATGATTTTTCCGTCATTCCGGTATCTTTATCTTTAAAAAGGGCCGTCAATCCGACAGCCCCTCTCATATTCTAATTCTCTTTATTATTCTTAATCTCTGTCTCCAGTTGAACAATCTTCATCTGAAGTTCCTTGTTCTCTTCCTTTAACTTGTCCAATGCTTTATCCGCATTCTCTAATTTGATCTGTACAGATATCAGTTCATGCTTCAGATCATACATCTCTTTATCTTTCGCTTCAATATCACTTTCCAATGTACCGCCCTGTTTTCGTGCTTTAAAATAATCATCCGCAATATTAAGTGCCAGCAGAACACTTCTTGTCTCTGCACTCTGCTTACGATATCCCTCACTACTGCTGCATTCGTCAATCTTATGATTCAAATATGTAGATACCTTTTGTAGATATTCTTCACTTTCAAATCCACTTAAAGTGAATACTTTTCCTCCAATTAAAACTTCTGTAAAATTCTTTGATGATGCCATAAAAGCCTCCCACAAACTCTGCTATTTCTTATGAATATAATTTATTATAAACTAAACTGTCATAAAAACCAACTATTTTTCATGATTTTGCTTCAAAATCCCTAAATGTGCATACGCAAGATCTGTCACGATCCGCCCTCTCGGTGTTCTCTGAATAAATCCATTCTTCAATAAATATGGCTCGTACACATCCTCTATTGTTCCTGAATCCTCACTCAAAGAAGCCGCCAGAGTATCCAATCCAACAGGACCGCCATCAAATCTTTCTATAATCGTCATTAAAAGAGTCCGGTCTGTCTGATCTAGTCCACACTTATCTACGTCAAGAAGATCCAGTGCATAATTCGCCACATCTTCTGTAATATATCCATCATACTTCACCTGAGCAAAATCTCTCACACGTTTCAAAAGACGATTTGCAAGTCTCGGCGTCCCCCTGGAACGTCTCGCAAGTGCAGTAGCTCCGGCATCATCTATCCCTACATCAAGAACCTTTGCTGACCGGGCAATAATTCTCTTAAGTTCTTCAACTGTATAAAACTCCAATCGGTGAATCACACCAAATCGGTCTCTGAGCGGTGCCGTCAGCATGCCGACACGAGTTGTTGCTCCCACCAATGTAAACTTCGGAAGATCCAGTCGAATGGATCTGGCACTTGCTCCCTTTCCAATCATAATATCTATCGCATAATCTTCCATAGCCGGATAAAGGACTTCTTCCACCTGACGATTCAAACGATGAATTTCATCTACAAAAAGTACATCTCCCTCCTGCAGATTATTGAGGATTGCTGCCATCTCACCCGGCTTTTCAATTGCCGGTCCAGATGTAATCTTAATATTCACATGCATCTCATTAGCAATAATTCCGGCCAGTGTTGTTTTACCAAGGCCTGGAGGGCCATAAAAAAGTACATGATCCAGGGCTTCCCCCCTCTCTCTTGCCGCAGTAATGTATACTTTTAAAATCTCTTTTGCTTTTTCCTGTCCAATATAATCATCTAAAAGCTGGGGCCTTAGGTGACTTTCAATCTTGACATCCTCTTCCAGATTCTCTGTTGTTATAATTCTCCTGCTCATATCTCTCCCCTTGCAGTAATCAGAACATGAACTTCAATGCTCGTTTAAGCAATTCTTCCACCTGCATATCTGATGTGATTTCCACCTGTTTCACAGCTTTCAGTGCTTCTGTATTGCCATATCCCAATGCAACCAGCGCCTGAACCGCTTCGCTTTGAATCTCTCCTCCTGTTGACATCTGGGCTTTTAAAGCACCATCTTCTGTTATTGCATGTTCCAGAGCATCTTCGATACTCAACTTATCCTTAAGTTCCACAATCAACTTCTGCGCTGTTTTTTTCCCGATCCCAGGTGCGGATGAAATGGCTTTCACATCATCAGCCATAACTGCAAACCTCAGATCATCTGGTGACAATACCGACAGAATTGCCTGACCTCCTTTAGGCCCGATTCCACTGACTCCGATCAGTAACTTAAATACATTCAAATCATCTACTGTCAGAAATCCAAACAGCTGCATGGAATCTTCCTTGACATTCAAATACGTATGTATCTTCACTTCACTTCCAACCGGTGGAAGCTTACTCATAGATTGCGCTGACATATAAATTCCATATCCTACGCCTCCTACATCTACAATTACTTTATCTTCATATTGAGCAGCCAGCTCACCTCGTATATATGATATCATAGTACCTCCTCTGCTCCTTCTACTCTAAAAACATAATGTTGCTTATTCTCCTAAGCACCTGGTCTGCAACAACACCGATCAAAAATCCTGTAATCAGTCCGGCAACAAGAAGCACCGGCATATAATATGACATTGCAAATGTCTCAACCACAATCATTGCAACAACCAGTTGTCCAATATTGTGACAGACACCGCCTGCAATACTGATTCCAATAACACTGAATCCTCCTGCCTTTTTCAAAAGTGCCATCACAGTTAAACTAAGTAATCCACCTGCCAGACTATACGCAATACTAAAATAATTTCCAAACAAAACACCGCTTAAAAGGACACGTACTATAGATAATACATACACTTCCCTAAGCGGTATCTTATAAAGTGCAATCACGATAATCAGATTAGCCAGCCCAAGCTTGACTCCCGGGATTCCAAACGAAATCGGAACAAGAGTTTCAATATAGCTAAAAATCAATGCAAGCGCTGTAAATACTCCAAAATATGCTACGCGGTTTTTCACTTTTATGTCTCCTCCTACTATATCAGGCCGCTTTTTCTTATTCTTTATCCTCTGCGGCACTTAATGCTACTGCTTCACGGACACTAATTCTGAACTTTAATTACTTACCGCATCATACTGGCTGTTCTGATGGCTGTCAACTTCCACAATAATCTTATTCGGCAGGCAGATAATACTTTCTTTATTCTTAGAAACCGCCTTCTGCTTCACGCAAAGCTGATCCGGGCAATCCGCACGGATCATATCAGCTTCTCCATTCTTGATCTTCAAAACATTGCTTCCATTATTCAGCACGATCTCCTGATCATCTGCCAGACTATATACGCCTTCTATCTTTCCATTCACCTTTACAGTAATGTAATCTGCGCTTTTCTCTCCAATAATCCTATGTAACAACACACACGATCCCGCCACTACCAGAATGATGATCATTAGTACAATATCTTTTTTCTTCAATCTATTTTTCATCTCGGCTACCTCTCTACGGATATTTTAGCACAGTACTTCTATCTATGCAACCACATGTTCGATTGTTTCTTTCACCAGAATCACTTTCTTAAACTTAAGGCAGCTAGTGTCAAGCGTCTGAAAGAACAATATCATTGCATATCTCATATTTCATGTTATAATTACCATAGTTATAAATACTTGAAAATGGAGATTATTATGAAACTAAAACAAATGATTGCTGTTCTAAGTTCAGTTGCCATGCTCTTATGTGGCTGCAGTTCTGCGAATGCAAAAGACCAGACTTATTCCGACACACTTTACGATACAGTTGTAAAGGTCCAGATTCTGGATCCTGTAAACGAGAATGTCATGAACGGATTAAAAAGTCTTTGTCAAAAATACAATACCATGTTTTCTATGTATGTAGAAGGCAGTGACATTTACAATATCAATCATGCCCAAGGCATGCCGGTAGCCGTTTCCTCTGATACTGCGACACTTATCAAAAAAGGTATCTACTACGGCGATTTATCCAATGGATCTTTTGATATCACGATTGGATCTGTTTCCCAATTATGGGATTTTACTTCTGGTTCCGGAACTGTTCCAGATGCAGATGCAATTGCCTCTGCGCTCAGTCACGTAAATTACAAAAATATCAGTGTATCTGATAACACCGTCCAGCTTTTGGATCCAAACGCCTCCATTGATGTAGGTGCTATTGCCAAAGGATATATTGCGGATCGTATCAAAGATTATCTGAAAAAAAATGGTGTAAAACATGCAGTCATAGATTTGGGTGGAAATATCCTTCTGATCGGATCCAAGACCGACGGCTCCAAATATAACATCGGAATCCAGAAACCCTTTGGCGAGACCGGAGAACCGATCACTTCCATCAAAGTAGCAAATAAATCTGTTGTTACAACCGGGATTTACCAGCGTTACTTTGAGGCAGATGGGAAAATTTACCATCACATTCTTGATCCTCGCACAGGTTATCCATGTGAGAATACATTGTACAGTGATACAATCATTACTGACTCTTCCCTGACAGCTGATGCTCTGAGTACGGTATGTTATCTCATGGGATATGAAGCTGCCAGCGATCTGATCGATCAGTTAGAAAATGTAGATGCATTGTTTATTACAAATGACGACGAAATTCACTACACAAAGAATTTTCTTCGATAATTCCGGCAAATACTTATTTCATCTTTCAGATTTGTAAGAAGCTTTTAATAATATGGTGCAGATTCAATAACACATTTCCATAATAATAACTCATTGGCGGGTTTCCGGGAAAATACCTGAGCATCCGCCAGATATAAAACAAAATCATCAATATTCCAAGCATGGCAAGAATTTTCCATGCTTTTTTTGTATCAGAAATTCCCAATATATATCTTCGTATTCCGAACCACAGAATAAAAATCATAAAAAGATATACAAATGGGTGCATCTGCCAAGCTCCCGCAAAATCCAGATGCAAAAGATGTATAAACGCTCTCGTCATGCCACAACCCGGACACGGAAGTCCGGTAATCAGCACAGCCGGACAGATTGTAATAAAAAATTTCCTAAGCAACACAAAATAGGCGAATACTGAAAGTATCGCCCATTTTGCATGTTTCACATCTTTAAAAAATATCGTTTTTCCAATTTTTAATCTTTGTTTCAGATTACGTTTTTTCTCCATCTTCCACTTTAATTCTTTCTAGAGAATAACTTTCTTCGGACATTTTGCCGCACATGCACCGCATCCGGTACATTTTTCCGGATCAATATGCGCAACATTATCCAGAACCTTAACAGCATCAAACTGGCATGCTTTTTCACACATCTTGCAGCCAATGCATCCAACTTTACATGCCTTCATGACGTCTTTACCCTTGTCTTTAGAATTACATTTTACAAGATGTTTCATGTCATATGGCACAATCTCAATCAATTTACGAGGACACGCGGCAACACATTTTCCACAAGCTTTACAAGCTTCTTTATCAACCACAGCAACGCCATCAACAATGTGGATTGCATCAAACGGACAGGCTTTCACACACGTTCCTTCTCCAAGACATCCATATGTACAAGTCTTTGGCCCGCCATTCTGCATCATATTGACCATGACACAGTCACCAATTCCATAATATTCGTAATCTGTTGCTGCCTGCTCACATGTTCCACCACATTTTACAAATGCTACTTCATGGATCTGCTCGCCTGCAGACACTCCCATAATCTCACCAATCTTGGCTGCGACTGGTGCACCTCCGACCGGACAGCTTCCAACTTCCGCTTCTCCCTTTGCAATTGCTGCCGCAAGGCCGGAGCATCCGGCATATCCACAACCGCCACAGTTATTTCCCGGAAGCACTCCAAGAATTGCCTCTTCTCTCTCATCTACTTCAACCGCAAATTTCTTTCCGGCAAGTCCAAGGAATACACCAATGAACAAGCCAGTACCACCTACGATAACAGCAGCAATAATAACAGCTGTAATATTCATTGTCTATCCCTCCTATATCAGTCCTGAAAATCCACAGAACGCAATTGCCATAAGACATGCTGTAAGCAAGACAATTGGCGTCCCCTGGAAGGACTCTGAAATATCATTGTACTCAATCTTCTCACGAATACCTGCCATAATTACGATTGCAATCAAAAATCCAACAGATGTTCCAACACCATTTACAACGCCTTCTAAAATTGTATAATCTTTCTGGACATTTGTAAGTGCTACACCAAGAACCGCACAGTTTGTTGTGATCAGCGGAAGATATACTCCAAGTGCCTGATAAAGTGATGGCATCACTTTTTTCAGAAACATCTCAACAAACTGAACGAGTGCTGCAATAAATAATATAAATACAATCGTCTGCAGATATTCAAATCCTAATGGAACAAGAATAAATTTATAAATCAAACTTGTCAACAGGGAAGAAAGTGTAATAACAAACACAACCGCTCCTCCCATACCTGTAGCTGTCTCAACTTTTTTGGATACTCCAAGGAATGGACAAATTCCAAGAAACTGGCTGAGTACAACGTTATTTACAATAGCTGAACCGATTGCAATAATCAGTAATTCTGATAATGTCTTCATACTCTGCACTCCTCCTATTCTTCATCGCCTGTTGGAAATACTTTTCCGCTACATCCGGCACATCCGGCACAGTCTGAGCAGCATCCTTGAGGCTCTGCGATTTTCTTGCCTTTCTTTTCAGCATTTTTTCTGATTTTATTCATACCTGCAACCAAGAATGCAAGAACAAGGAATGCTCCTGGTGGCAGGATAAAGATTGTTGCCGGGACATAACCGCCCTGTCCGGCTGCAAGATCTGCAAGCGGCAGAATCTGTTTTCCGAAAATTGCTCCTGTTCCGATGAACTCACGAACAATACCAATGCATGCAAGTCCAAATGTAAATCCAAGTCCCATACCAATTCCATCAAAGATAGAAGGAAGAACCGGGTTCTTGGATGCATAGCTCTCAGCACGTCCAAGAATGATACAGTTTACTACAATCAGTGGAATGTAAAGTCCAAGTGCATCATAAAGACTCGGCACAAATCCTTCTAACAGGAACTGAACAATTGTTACAAATGAAGCAACAACTACAATGAACGCCGGCATTCTGACTGAATCCGGTATGATCTTACGCAGCATGGAAATCAACATATTGGAAAGGACCAGTACAACTGTTGTTGAAAGTCCCATACCAACTCCATTGATTGCAGATGTCGTAACCGCAAGTGTCGGACACATACCAAGCATCAGAACAAAAGTAGGGTTCTCTTTAATCAGTCCATTATAAACTCTTTCCGTACATTTATTCATCTTTAATTACCTCCCTGTCCAAATGCATTCTGATAATAGCCAAGGGCCGCATTGACAGCTCCGGTCACTGCTCTTGAAGTGACTGTTGCACCACTTAAAGCATCTATCTGCTCACCGTCTCCTCCATCTTTTGACACAGCAAACTTTGTCGGATTCTTTCCTACATACTGTTCATAGAAAGACGGTTCTTTTGCTTTCATACCAAGACCTGCAGTCTCACTGATAGAAAGGAAGGAAACACCTGTCACAGTACCATCAGACTGGATACCAACACTAACCTGAATATCTCCGCCATATCCGTCCTTATCGGTTGTTGTGATGACATATCCTGTATCACCAACTGTACAGACTTCATCAATAGTTGCATTAACACCAAGATCACTGATTGCCTGCTTTGCAGCCTTCTGATCTACATCTGTCTCTTTAAACTCATCAAGCTTTGCATCTGGAAATACAGCCTGCCAGGCTTCTTTTTTCGCCTTTTCCTGCGCCTGGGCGATTGGATTCAGAGTTATCTCATGAACGAGACCAAGTCCAAGTCCTGCAATCAAAGTGATAGCAGTCAGAATCAATGTGTTTTTCAAAATCTTATTCATTATTTCTCTCCTCCTTTACCAAATGGTTTTGGGAGAGTAACTCTCTCGATCAATGGTACAATTAAGTTACTGATAATGATCGCATAGGAAACTCCCTCTGCGGAACCGCCGAACAGACGGAAGAGTCCAGTCAGAATTCCAAGCAAGATTCCATATACGTATTGTCCCTTTGGCGTGATCGGACATGTTACATAATCCGTTGCCATGAACCATGCACCAAGCATCAGTCCACCGCCACACAGATGTGCTGTAATATACTGTGCATCAAAAAATCCTACAGCCGGATTCTGGAAATGTCCAAAAATACCAATAAAGATAACGAATGTCACAATATATGTACCAGGGATACGAAGATCAATAATTCCCATTAAAATTAAGAAGATTGCTCCAATGATAATTGCAATCACTGAAGTCTCACCGATTGTTCCAGGAATTGTTCCGATCAGCATGTCCATAGAATTAACAGCTTTCCCTGACTTCAGAAGCGCCAGTGGTGTTGCTCCTGTTACTCCGTCATAGACGAATGTCGTCATCTGACTTGTAAAAGAAATCAAAAGGAAACATCTTGCTCCAAGTGCCGGGTTCATAAAGTTCTGTCCCAGACCTCCAAAAAGCTGTTTTACAATCAAGATACCAAATACACTTCCAAGTGCACCCATCCACCATGGTGCTGTAGGTGGCATATTAAGCCCCAGAAGCAGTCCTGTTACAACAGCACTGTAATCCCCGATTGTAATTTTTTTGTGCATTAATTTTTCATAAATATATTCTGTCAGTACTGCAGATGCTGTCGTACTGATGAGCATAATGAGCGCCGGAACTCCAAAATTATATATACCGAACGCAGATGCAGGCAGCAGTGCAATTACTACCATGAGCATAATCTTGCTGGTTGTCATATTATCACGGATATGTGGTGATGATGACATTTTTAATGTTTGATCGCTCACGTTGATTCACCTCTTATTCTTTCTTATTTCTTCTTGCGATTTGCAAGTGCTGTTTTTCTCATAGAACCGATTGCCTGCTTTAACTGACGCTTAGCCGGGCAGACATAACTACAAGATCCACATTCCATGCATTCCAGGCCTTCGTGTTTCGTAAATGCTTCTTCATCATGGTGTTCCGCATAATCTGCAAGTCTTGATGGAATCAGACGACTTGGACAGACCTCCACACATCTTCCACAATTAATACATGCTGTCGGCTCGTACTGTGCAACTTCATCCTTTGTGAAGCAGAGAATGGATGAAGAAGTCTTTGTTACCGGAACATCCACTGTAAACATAGAAAATCCCATCATCGGACCTCCGGAAATAATCTTCTCCGGATCAACCTTATAGCCCCCAGCTGCTTCAATCAATTCTGCCTGATTCATACCAAATGGCGCTTTGAAGTTGCCAGGTTCATGAACTGCATCTCCACTGACTGTTACAATTCTATCCATAGATGGCTCACCTTTTGCAACTGCACGGTAAATTGCTGAAATCGTAGCAACATTGTCTACAACACAACCAGCATCAGCCGGAAGCATTGATGAATTAATCGCACGTCCAGTTGTTGCATAAATGAGCTGACGCTCACCCCCCTGTGGGTACTTTGTCTGGAGTTTCAGCACTTCCATACGCGGCTCATCTTTTGTCAGTTCTTTTAATTTTTCAATACAGTCCGGTTTATTATCTTCTACTCCAAAAAGACCTTTTGCATTATCAAACAGTCGAAGAATTATCTTCATACCTTCTACTAACTCCTCGCCATGCTCCAAAATCTGTCTGTAATCTGCTGTAATATAAGGCTCACACTCCGCACAATTGGCAATGATATAATCGATCTTATCCGGTTCTTTTGGAGATAATTTTACCTTTGTTGGAAATCCAGCTCCACCCATACCGACAATTCCGGCATCTCCGATTGCATTCAGGATTTCTTCTTTTGACATCTCTGACACTGCCTTTGGTGTACTGTACTCAACTTCCTCATACTCTCCGTCATTTTCAATCACAATGCTGTTGACTTTGGAGCCAGCCGGAGTGAAACGCGGTTCAATAACTTTTACGGTTCCAGAAACTGATGCGTAAATTGGCGCTGATACAAAACCACCGGCTTCCGCAATCATCTGTCCTCTAAGGACATGGTCACCTTTTGCCACAATCGGTACTGCCGGTGCACCGATATGCTGTGACATCGGATATACCAGATCACCTTTCGGCTGTACCTGGACAATTGCTTTATCTTTTGCCAGAGCTTTGCCGTCATTCGGATGAACTCCACCTTTAAATGTTAACAATGACATCCTTTTATCCTTCCTTCCTAATTTATCTTTTTATACTATACTAGAAAATATCTGATTTTTCCAGTGTTAGCTTCGATTTTCTTGTATATTATGTAATACAGCTCGTTCTTTTATTAACAAAGAAAAGGGGCGAAAGTTCTACAACTTTCCACCCCTTATTATTTGCATCTTATAATCTATTACTCAGCGTCAGCTGTCTCTTCATCAGCTGCCTCAAGAGCTTTCATGCTAAGGCTGATCTTCTTCTCTGCTTCATTCAGATCAACAATTTTAGCTGTTACTTCTTCTCCAACTTTCAGTACATCTGACGGTTTGTCAACATGTGCTTTTGAAATCTGAGATACATGAAGTAATGCATCTACTCCAGGCGCAAGTTCTACAAATGCACCAAAGTCTGTCATTCTTGCAACTTTACCTGTAATTACTGTTCCAACAGCATAATCTTCTGCAGCATTAGCCCATGGATTAGACTCTGGGAATTTCAGGCTAAGAGCAATCTTTGTATCGTGAATATCTTTTACAAGGACCTTTAACTCATCGCCAACTTTAAATACTTTCTTCGGATTCTCAACACGTCCCCAGGACATCTCTGAAATATGAAGAAGTCCGTCAACTCCACCAAGATCGATAAATGCACCAAAATCAGTAACATTCTTAACAACACCTTCTACTGTATCACCAACATGAAGCTTCTCAAACAGCTCTTTCTGTTTTTCAGCTTTCTCAGCAACAAGAAGCTGTCTTCTGTCACCGATTACACGGTTTCTTCTTGGATTGAACTCACTGATCACAAATTCAATTTCCTGATCCTGATATTTGCTCAAATCTTTCTCATAAGTATCTGACACAAGGCTTGCAGGAATAAATACTCTTGCTTCATCAACTACTACACTGAGACCTCCGCCAAGGATCTGTGTAACAGGAGCTTTCAGAACTTCATGGTTCTCGTAAGCCTCTTTTAATCTTTCATTACCTTTCTCGGCAGCTAATCTCTTATATGTCAGCAACACCTGTCCTTCTCCGTCGTTTACTTTCAGAACCTTCACTGTCATAGGGTCACCTACGGATACCATAGTAGTAAGATCTGCATTGCTGTCGTTCGTGTACTCACTTCTTGTAATGATACCATCTGCTTTGTAACCAATATTTAAAACGATCTCATCTGGTTTAACATCGATGACAGTACCGTCTACTACCTCTCCGTTTCTAATTGTTTTTAAAGACTCTTCCAACATCTGTTCAAAAGTTAATTCTGACATTATTTTGAACCTCCTCAATTATTTTATTGGGCGTGGATGCCCCTGCTGTAATACCTACTGTTTCCACGGACCTTAATTGATTCATATTCAAATCGCCAAGTGTCTGTATATAGTACGTATCCGCACATGCATTGCTGCAGATTTCAAATAACTTTTGGGTATTTGAGCTTCTCTTGTCTCCGATGACAATCATCGCATCCACCCGCTTTGCAATGTCATAAGCCTCTTCCTGACGCTCTTTCGTTGCATTACAAATCGTATTTAAAACAATAATATCATAACGCTTTTCAGAAATAATTTCAACTAAATCTTTAAATTTATTGTAATTAAATGTCGTCTGTGCTACTACACAAACTTTTTCACTCTCCGGGACCAGTTCAAATGCCCTTGCTTCCTCTTCTGTCTGAATGATCGTAGCCGGGCCTTGCGCCCATCCTTCAATTCCCATAACTTCTGGATGTTCACGGTTTCCTATAATTACAATATGATATCCGTCCCGGCTTTTTTCTTCCACGATCCTATGTATTTTCTTCACAAATGGACAAGTTGCATCTACATAACGTACTCCGTTTTCATCCAGAAGATCACAGATTCTCTTTGGAACGCCGTGGGAACGGATGATCACGATTCCTGATTTTATCTGCTTGAGTTCTTCTTCTGACAGGATTACTTCAACTCCCTTTTTCTCCATGTCTTTGATGACTTCTTCATTGTGAATGATCGGACCATAAGTGTAGATCTTCTCTGCCGAATTTTCTTCAATTTGCTTATATACCGTATCCACAGCTCTCTGTACACCAAAGCAGAAGCCTGCCGATTTTGCCAGTTCTACCTGCATGTTCATCCCACCTTTTCTTTTTCTCACACGATATTATCTGTGATTGCTTTTACAACCTCTTCGATTGTCATATCTGAGCTATCGATCAACACTGCATCTTCCGCCTGTCTGAGAGGTGCAATTTTTCTTGTACAATCGCGTTCATCGCGTTCTTTGATATCTTTCTTAATTTCTTCCAAATCACATGAAACACCTTTTTCTTCCAGTTCTTTGTATCTACGGAGCGCTCTCGTCTCCACACTTGCTGTCAGGAAAATCTTCACATCCGCTTCAGGCAACACACAGGTTCCAATATCCCTTCCATCCATCACAACGTCCTGAGTTCTTGCAAGTTCTTTTTGAAGATTCAGCAAATGTTCCCTCACCTCCGGAACCGCGGATACTTTAGAAGCCATATTTCCAACCTCTTCATTTCGAAGCCTGGAAGTAATATTTACGCCATTCAGATACACTTGCTGTTCACCTTGTTCATACTGTATTTTCACTTCTGCACCTTCACATGCCGCGGCAATAGCATCCAGATTCTCCGGATTCATTTTTTTGTCCAAAAAATAGACAGCAAGCGCGCGATACATTGCTCCCGTATCTACATATATATATCCTTTTTCTTTCGCAACCCGTTTGGCAATCGTACTTTTTCCTGCACCAGCCGGGCCATCAATCGCAACATTATAACCCATATTTTCTCCTTCTCAATCTGCTTTATATTTCTTTTAATTACTGGATTGCATTTCCTGCCGCATATCCAGTCGACCAGGCAATCTGCAGATTAAAGCCTCCGGTCAATGCATCCAGATCCAGTACTTCTCCCGCAAAATATAACCCTTTTACAAGCTTTGATTCCATCGTTCCAGGATCAATTTCTTTCACATTAACTCCGCCTTTTGTAATAATCGCTTCCAGATAGCCGCGAAGTCCGGTAAGCGTCATACGAAAATGCTTGATCAAATGAACAAACTGTTTCCGTTCTTCTTTCTCTATACTGTTAACCTTTTTCTCCGGATCAATCCCGCCAAGTTCCAGCATGACCGGAATTAATTTAGTTGGAAACAGCTTTGTGATTGCATTTTTAAATTGCCGGTTATGATTCTCTTCAAAATCTCTCAGCACTCTCTGATCCAGTTGTTCTTCTGTAAGAGCCGGTTTCAAATCAATTTCCAATGTCAGTTCCTTTTTCTGTCCATTTTTATCCATGAATTTTTTGCCCACATAACTGCTGGCACTGATAATCAATGGACCACTGACACCAAAATGTGTAAACAGCATTTCTCCAAAATCTTTATATAATTCTTTCTTTCCATCCAATATCTTTGCTTCTACATTGCGAAGCGAAAGCCCCTGCAATTCACAGATCCATGGTTCTTTTGTCTCCATCGGCACAAGAGACGGAAAGCATTGTGTTACTTTATGCCCAACGTTTTCGGCAAATCGGAATCCATCACCTGTAGATCCTGTGGAACGGTAAGACAATCCACCTGTTGCAACAATACATGCATCTGCGGCTTGTGTAGTAGTGTCTTTTAATACCACCTTGTTAAACTTGCCTTTTTCAGCTTCTACACTTTTCACTTCTGTATTTAAGCAGACTTTCACGCCCACTTTTTTCATTTCCCGTTCCAATGCGCGGATAACATCAGACGAATGATCTGAGATCGGAAACACTCGATTTCCTCTCTCTATCTTCACTGGCACCCCTGCATCTTCAAAGAAATCTATCACATTCTGATTCGTATAACCATAAAAGCTGCTATACAAAAATTTAGAATTCGTCACAACTGCATCAAACAATTCTTCCATATCTGCGGCATTTGTAATATTACATCTTCCTTTTCCAGTAATAAATATTTTCTTTCCTAGTTTTTCATTTTTTTCATACAGCGTGACTTGATGTCCGTTTTTTGCCGCTGCAATTGCCGCAAACATTCCCGCTGCTCCGCCACCTACTACAATAACATGACTCATTTATATTATCCTCTTATTCTAGTCATTCATTTTGACTGTATCGCCTACCATATTCAGTTCATCTCCACTGTAGACCTGATACTCATCCCAGATATCTTCCAGCGCCTCCAGTGTAGTGATTACTTCTTTCTGCTTCTTCATGCAGAGTGCCACCACAAGAGCATTGAGCACGCTAAGTGGTGCTACAAGAGAATCTACGATCGAAGCCATATCACTTCTTGCAATCAAATTACAGGAAGAATATAGGTTCATCGGCGAATGTACACTATCCGTAATCGTGATTACCTTAGCCTTTCTGTTACTTGCAAATTCCAATGCTTTAAGCGTTCTCATAGAATATCTCGGAAAACTGATTCCAATGATCACATCTTCTTCATCAATTCGCAGCAATTGCTCGAAGATTTCACTGGAACTGTTCGTATGAACCGCTGTCACATTATCACAAATCAAATTGAGATAGAAAGACAGAAAGCTTGCAAGTGGTGCACAGCTTCGTATTCCGACTACATATACTCGCCTTGCATTCAGAATCGTGTCTACAGCCATTTCAAACGCCTCGTGGTCAATTCCTTCCATTGTCAGCTTTATCTTCTCTATATCCGACTGTAGAACCGATGTTAGAATCTCTCCTTGACTGATCCGTCCATACGTCACTTCCATTCGTTGAATGGAATTAAGTTTTGTACGGACCATCTCGCCAAGCGCCCTTTGAAACTGGGGATAACCTTCATATCCAAGAGCTGTTGCAAATCTTACAACTGTCGATTCACTGACTCCAACCTCTTCACCCATTTTTGCAGCCGTCATAAATGCTGCTTTATCATAATCTTCACGGATAAAATCCGCCAGCTTTTTCTGCCCTTTACTGAACTTGTTATATCCGTCTTCTAATCTTTGCACTAATTCATTTTGTGTTCCCATATAGCGTCTTCCTTTTCTATTACATCGTTTCTATTATAAGATGTAAAAGAGAAATCTTCAACCTTTAATCCTATCTATCTCAATCATCTATCTTAATTCTATCTTAATCTATCTCAAATCTGCCTTAAATACTTCTAATGCGCACCTCTGATATCTTTTTTAAGCCAGCATAATAAAACAGGCGGAAAATCTTCCGCATAAATGCATCTTTGACTTTCCGCCCGTTTTCATTATTTTATATTCTGCTATACTGGATAACTTCCATTCTCAGTATCAGCAATTGTCTGATCGACCTTTGTCTGCTGTGCCTGACGATATTTGAAAAACTCTGTTGCTACCTGTGGGAACAATGCATAAGATAATACATCTTCATCCTGCTGGATCCACTGAGCACATTCTTTTCTGAGTGTGTCAAGCTCATCCGGAATCAAATCTGCCGGACGGCAAGTGATAACTTCCGGATTATCTCCAAGAACTTTCTTTACGACATCTGGGTTAAATGGTTTTGCTGTCTTACCATATTTCCCACTTAAGATGTCTTTTGTCTCCTGTGTTGCAACTTTGTAGCGTTCTCCCATCAGCACATTAAATACAGCCTGTGTACCTACAATCTGTGAAGATGGTGTTACAAGTGGCGGTTCACCAAGATCTTTACGAACTCTTGGGACCTCCTCAAGTACGTCGTAGAATCTATCCTCCGCTCCCTGTTCTTTTAACTGGGAAGTCAGGTTAGACAACATTCCTCCCGGTACCTGATAAAGAAGTGTCTTAATATTAACCCCTAAGTTCTTAGGATTCAGAAGTCCACTCTCAAGAGCCTCATCACGAATCGGTCTGAAGTAATCAGCAATCTCTGCCAGTAAGTTCTGATCCAGTCCACTGTCATAAGGAGTTCCCTTAAATGTCTCAACCATAACTTCTGTAGCCGGCTGTGATGTTCCAAGTGCAAATGGTGACATTGCAGTATCAATTACATCGACCCCTGCCTCTACAGCCTTTAAGTAAGTCATAGACGCCTCTCCTGACGTATAGTGGGTATGAAGCTGAATTGGAAGATCTACAGCTTCTTTCAATGCCTGTACAAGCTCTGTTGCTTTGTATGGTACAAGAAGTCCGGCCATATCTTTGATACAGATAGAACTTGCTCCCATATCCTCAATTCTCTTCGCTGTCTCTACCCAGTAATCCAGTGTATAAGCATCACCAAGTGTATAAGAAAGAGCTACCTGCGCCTCTGCTTTTTCCTCATTCGCTGCATCTACTGCTGTCTGAAGGTTGCGAAGATCATTCAGGCAGTCAAAAATACGAATAATATCTATTCCATTTGCAACAGATTTCTGCACAAAATATCTTACCACATCATCAGCATATGGACGATATCCAAGGATATTCTGCCCACGGAATAACATCTGTAATTTTGTATTTTTAAATCCATCACGGAATTTGCGAAGTCTGTCCCATGGATCTTCTTTCAGGAAACGAAGAGATGCATCAAATGTAGCACCACCCCAGCACTCTACAGAATGATATCCAACTTTGTCCATTTTTTCCACAATCGGAAGCATCTGCTCTGTAGTCATACGAGTAGCGATCAAAGACTGATGCGCATCACGCAGAACTGTTTCCGTTATCTTAATTGGTTTTTTTTCAATTTCTGCCATTATAATTTCCTCCATATATTGTCAATTACAATATTGACTGTTACATTACTCCAAAGATTGCCATGAATGTACCTGCAGCTACGGCAGTACCGATAACACCAGCTACGTTCGGTCCCATTGCATGCATCAGAAGGAAGTTCGTTGGATCTGCCTCTGCACCAACCTTCTGAGATACACGCGCAGCCATAGGAACCGCAGAAACTCCTGCTGAACCAATCAGAGGGTTTACTTTTCCATGTGAAACCGCACACATGATTTTACCAAATACAACTCCGGCTGCTGTACCAAATGCAAATGCGATCAGACCTAACGCAACGATTTTCAATGTATCAAAGTTCAGGAATGCTTCCGCACTTGTTGTAGCTCCTACTGATGTACCAAGCAGGATAACTACAATATACATCAATGCATTGGATGCTGTCTCTGTCAACTGTCTAACGACGCCTGATTCACGGAACAGGTTACCAAGCATCAACATACCTACAAGTGGTGCTGTTGTTGGAAGAATGACGCAGACTACAATTGTAACAATAATCGGGAAGAGAATCTTCTCGAGTTTAGATACAGGTCTTAACTGTTCCATTCTGATCTTACGTTCTTTCTCCGTTGTAAGTAATTTCATAATCGGTGGCTGAATAATCGGAACCAGTGACATATAAGAATAGGCCGCCACTGCAATTGGTCCCAGGATCGCCGTCTGCTGCAGTTTACCTGCGAGGAAGATAGATGTCGGTCCATCTGCTCCTCCAATAATTGAGATTGCTGCCGCTGCTTTGTCGGAGAATCCCATGCACATTGCTCCAAGGTATGCAGCAAAAATACCGAACTGTGCTGCTGCTCCAAGAAGGAAACTCTTTGGATTCGCGATCAACGGTCCAAAGTCTGTCATCGCACCTACTCCAAGGAAGATCAGTGACGGAAGAATTGACCACTCATCCAGCTTATAGAAATAGTAGAGAAGTCCACCCGTTCCATTTGATGCATCCTCTGCATGTAACATAATATCCGGATAGATATTTACAAGCAGCATACCAAATGCAATTGGCACAAGAAGCAGAGGCTCAAATCCATGTCTGATTGCCAGGTACAAGAAGAAACAAGCCACCGCAATCATGACCACATTGCCCCATGTAAGACTAAAAAACGCCGTCTGATGCACGAGGTTTCCTAATGTTGTTGTTATATATTCCATTTCTTAACCTCCAGTCGTATATGTGTCGGCAGTATTATTTCAATGTTGCTAATACTGCTCCGGATTCGATTGCATCACCAACAGCTACGTTGATGCTTGCTACAGTTCCATCTTCCGGTGCTACAACTGGGATTTCCATCTTCATTGCCTCGATTGTAAGAACAGCATCACCCTTCTTCACTGCCTGACCTACAGTAGTGTCAAGTTTGAATACTTTTCCGGCTGCTCCTGCTTTTACTTCAATAGATCCGGCTGCTCCTGCTGCCGCTTTCGGTGCTGTCTTTGGAGCTGCTTTTGGTGCTGCTTTCGGTGCAGTTGGTGCAGGTGCTGCACCTGCTCCTGTCTCTTCTACTGTTACATCATAAACATTACCATTCACTGTAATTGTATAATTTTTCATTCTGATATCCTCCTAATTACTCACTATGAATTCCATTTATTTGACGGACGGCGCTTAATGCTGCGGACAACAAATCCATCTGTCGTTGTCTCTTCTGCTGCTGCAATTGCTGCTGAAATAACAGCGATCAATTCCAGATCATCCGTTTCATCCACTTCTTCGACTGTCTCACTTACGGCCGCTTTCGTTTCTTCTTTCTTCTCATCTTTTTTCTCGCCAAATGCATTCTGGATTGCCGGAATGTATTTAAACAAAGAAATCAGGAATGAAATGAAGATCAGTACTGCAAATACAGTTCCCATTCCAAGCAGTGTATTTAAGCCTGCCTTTTCCACAATCTCTCCCAGTGAGAACTTCGCACTGACTGTCATACTTTCAAGGTATAAATCTTTATCAAACACAAATTCAATCGTAGCATCACGATCTTTGAACTGTGCCGGTACAGATACTGTCAGCTCATCATCTTTCGCTTCAAATGTATAATCTCCATGTCCGACATACTCACCGCATTCTTTGATTCCTGCCTGCCAGCTGTCAACTGCGCCATCAAAGCTGTCCGGTGTGAACTTCAATCCAGACATCATGAACTGATACTCTTTGCTGAATTCGTTCTGGTCGTTCCACTGTGCCAGTGTATCACTGTCTACATTCTGGCAGTAGTTTATCAGAAACTCTGTCTCCTGCTCGATCATTGCCTCATCATATTCCAAAGTAGTCTGTGTCTTACCACATCCTGTCAGGCATACGATTGCGGTCATCATCAGGCAGAGCAATAAGCTAATCTTTTTCTTCACTTTGCCTCACCTCTCTAAACTGTTCCATGCTTTTTCATCGGGCTTTCTTCTCTTTTTGTAAATAACATCTCAAATGCTCCGATGACATATTTTCTAGTGTCAGCAGGCTGGATAATTGTATCTACATAACCTCTTCTTGCTGCGGAAACCGGACTGGACTGAAGCTTGGCATATTCTTTTGCTTTCTCGTTGATTGTCTCAGCATCAGCATCTGCATACATAATTTTTGCTGCAAGATCTGCTTCCATCATTCCGATTTCTGCTGTCGGCCATGCATAGACCATATCAGCACCAAGAGATTTACTGTTCATTGTCACATAGGCACTTCCAAATGCTTTTCCGATTACAACGTTAACTTTCGGTACAGTTGCATTTGCAAATGCATAAGTTAATTTTGCCGCTGCCTTTGCAAGGCTTCTTTCTGCACACATAGTTGCCGCAAATCCTGATACATTCGTCAGTGTAAGAACCGGAATATTAAATGCATCACAGAACTCTACGAATCTGGCTGCTTTTCTTGCGCCTCTTGCAGAAAGTGCTCCATCAAACTCTTCTACAACTTCTGCATTCTCATCATAAACTTTAGATCTGTTTGCAACAGTACCAACTGTCATACCATTCAAACGAATAAAGCCTGTTACCATGTCTTTTGCATGATTCTTCTGAGTCTCAAAGAATACATGATCATCTGCGATTTCAGCAAGGGCTATTGCTGTATCTTCTGTTGCATTTTCAATCTCTGAACATGCACGATTCAGATCATCTGAACATTCTGTGTATGATGCATCTTCCTCATTATTACATGGTAAAATGCTTACTAATGTACGAATCTCTGAAAGAATCTCTTCTTCTGTTCCGACACCATCTACAAGACCTGTCTTTTCACTTTGGAATTTTGCAGAAGATGTATCACATTTATCTACTGTATTTCCTGGAATCGCATTCGGAGAATTTACGAATAACTTCGCATTCTTTTCTTCCATAAATGTAAAATCTGTAAGAGCTGGTACTAAGGACAAGCCTCCGCCACAGGTTCCGAAAATTGCTGTAATCTGTGGAATTACTCCTGATGCAAGTGATTGTTTTAAATACAATGTTCCAAATGCCTCAAGTGCGTCTGTTGCCTCCTGGAGTCTGAGACCTGCACAATCTACAAGTCCAATAACAGGAGCCCCCATCTTCATTGCCATATCATAAATGTTCGCGATCTTTCTGGCATGCATCTCACCAATTGATCCCTTCAATACTGAAGCATCCTGGCTGTACACATATACCAGATTACCATCGATCACTCCATAACCGGTAATGACACCGTCTGCCGGAGTTTTCTTTTCCTGCATGTTGAAATCTGTTGTTCTGGCTGTTACTGCTCCGCCGATTTCAACAAAGCTGCCTGCATCAAGTAACTGTTCAATGCGATTACCTGCTGCATTTTCTGTTGCCATGTTGCCCATAATTTAGCCCTCCATTTTCTTTATTAAAATATGGTTATACCAAAATTTCGCCAAATTTATTATAACTTTTTTACCGAAAAATGGCAACGCCTACAAGATACATTTGTTAAGGATTTGACAAATTTTGTTAATTATTTATGACTTTTGTTAAAAATCAAAAAGCGGTTTGGGCAATTAGCTCAAAACCGCTTTTATAGGTCTATAAATTCTGTTTATTTTTCATTTCTAAATTGAATTGGAGTCATATTATATGCCTTTTTGAACAATCGATTGAAATGCTCCACATTCTGATATCCGACAGATAATGCAATATTTTCCACTGTCATATTGCTGCTCTTAAGAAGTGCTCTTGCTTTCTTCATACGGATTTTCTTTACCAGTTCTCCAAATGTGACGCCGGATTTCTCCTTAATGTATTTGGAAATGTATGGTTTAGACAAGAAGAACTTCTCAGCAAGGTCATCTAATGTAATATCAATATAGTTCTCCTGAATATAATTCATAATTTCAATCATACGTGCGTCTTTACATGTATTGGAATTTCCAATCTCTTCCAGCTTATTAACTGCAACTGTGAGTGCCTCAATGGATGCCTTGATAATATCGGCGTCAATTCCAACACCCCAAAATGTCTTTCCTTGGCAGATTATACCAACATATGCAACAGCCTTGGAGGATGATCCTTTTGTCAGAGAATGTTCCTCGTAAAAGCTCAGTTCATAGCTGACGTTGAAATACTGTTTGATTGCATTGCTGACCGCATCCAAACGTCCATTACCCGTTGCGGTGATGACCTGGCTCTCTTTCTCATGATTGATCGTAACCTCAGCTGTAATTCCATTGACCTGTTTGAAATGACACTCATCAATATGGAATACCGGTTTTGTATTAATGTAGTTATCAGAGAAAATCTGATATACAAGTTCCGGAGTCAGCT
Organism: Dorea sp. AGR2135; assembly: GCF_000420885.1. Lineage (NCBI taxonomy): Bacteria > Bacillati > Bacillota > Clostridia > Lachnospirales > Lachnospiraceae > Dorea > Dorea sp. AGR2135. Next base: position 66,395 of record NZ_ATVU01000011.1, read on the forward strand.
CTTTATGTGCACGGTCAGAAATACCTTTCACAAGATATCCGACTTCCTCACGCATCTCTTTTGGAAGATTGATTCCATGGCTCTGTTTCAGAATGTAGTTCACACCACCTTTACCAGACTGGCTGTTGATGCGGATAACATCTGAATCGTATTTTCTTCCAACATCCTGTGGATCGATCGGCAGATATGGAACTGTCCATGTATCGCACTTCTTCTCTTCTCTCCACGCCATTCCTTTTGCAATAGCATCCTGATGTGATCCTGAAAATGCTGTAAATACCAGATCTCCTGCATACGGCTGACGCTCATAGACATGCATTCTTGTCAGTCTCTCATAAGTTTCGCGAATATGGTGCATATCAGTAAAATCAAGCTTTGGATCCACTCCGTGAGAGAACATATTTAAACCTAATGTCACAATATCTACATTACCGGTACGCTCTCCATTTCCAAATAATGTACCTTCGATACGGTCAGCTCCTGCCAGAATTCCAAGTTCCGCAGTAGCAACACCACAACCACGGTCATTGTGTGGATGAAGGCTTAATACAACATTATCTCTGTATTTCAGATTTTTATCTACATACTCTAACTGGCACGCAAATACATGTGGAATCGCATTTTCAACGGTTGTCGGAATATTGATGATTGCCTTGTTGTCCGCACTTGGTTTCCATACGTCCAAGACTGCATTACAAACTTCGACCGCATAATCAACCTCTGTTCCAGAGAAACTCTCCGGGCTGTATTCAAATGTAAAGTTACCATCTGTCTCATTTGCCAGCTTCAGAAGTAATTCTGCTCCATCGACTGCAATCTTCTTGATCTGCTCTTTGCTTTTTCTGAATACCTGCTCTCTCTGTGCAACAGATGTGGAGTTGTACAGATGGATCACCGCATGAGGCGCTCCCTTAACAGCTTCAAATGTCTTCTTAATAATATGCTCTCTTGCCTGAGTCAGTACCTGAACGGTCACATCATCTGGGATCATATTCTTCTCAATCAGCGTTCTCATGAACTTGTACTCGGTATCGGATGCTGCCGGGAATCCAACCTCGATCTCCTTAAATCCGATATCTACTAACATCTGGAAGAACTCCAACTTTTCCTCAAGACTCATTGGCTCGATCAACGCCTGGTTACCATCTCGCAGGTCAACACTACACCATACCGGCGGTTTTTCAATCTCTGTCTTCTTCACCCAATCATATGTGACGACCGGTGGCATAAAATAAGTCTTTTCGTACTTTTCAAAATTATTCATATCTATCACCCTTCCAAATTAATTTTCATCAAATTAGTTGTCTTTTTTTAAGACTTACTCATACTAACACAGGAATAAAAAAAAGGAAAGTGACATATTTAATCACTTTCCTTGATTTTTTTTAATATTCTTATGCTTTTTTGAGTTCAAGACTCAATTTTTCTGTCATTTTTTTACTCATCCTCAAGAGCTTCTTTTCTTGTCGTCATAACTTTCTCTTCGTAACATGCAAACAGATCATCGATTACTTTCTTCGCCTGTTTCTTTGTAAAGAGACTTACAACCGGAACAAGAATAAGTCCACCGACCATAGCGATCACACCGGAATTGATTGAAGATTTGAAAATGTATCCAAGTATCGGTCCCCAGCCGCTCACATCAACTCCTCCAAGTGTAATGACAAGCTGGATCACTGCTGCCGCACACCCCCATATAAAACAAACAAATGCAGAAGCTTTTGTCACGCCTTTCCAGTATAATCCATATAAGAACGGTGCCAAAAATGACCCTGCAAGAGCGCCCCAGGAAACTCCCATCATCTGTGCGATAAATGTTACTTCCGGATGTGCATCTTTAAAGATTGCAATCACTGCCGATACAAAAATAAAAAATACAATAAACACTCTCATAACAAACACCTGCTTTTTCTCAGACATTTCTTTCTTAGATGCAGGCTTGATCACATCCAGTGTAAATGTAGAACTTGATGTCAGCACCAGTGATGAAAGGGTGGACATAGATGCGGATAATACAAGCACAATGACCACCGCTATGACAAGTGCCGAAAGTGTGGATAACATGGTCGGCACAATGGTGTCAAACAACGGTTTTCCGGTGGCTGGATTGATGGTTACCTTATCTGCATACAGTCTTCCGAATCCTCCAAGGAAATAGCAGCCTCCGGCAACAATAATGGCAAACACTGTGGATATAACCGTTCCTTTATGTATATCTTTCTCGCTCTTAATGGCATAAAATTTACCGACCATCTGTGGCAGCCCCCATGTTCCAAGGGAAGTCAGAATTACCACAAATAAAAGCGCCATCGGATCCGGTCCAAGAAACGCGGTGTATGCTCCCTGCCAGCCCGCATCGCCTGTCACAGAAGCCAACGCCTTTGTTGCCTCCTGAAATCCTCCATTGTCGGCAAGTACTGCTCCGATTACCGCGCAGATTCCAAACAACATAATGATTCCCTGAATAAAATCATTGATCGCCGTTGCCATGTATCCACCGAAAATAACATAGAATCCAGTCAGTACCGCCATAATTAAAATAACAAGCCAGTACGGAATATCAAACACAAGTCCAAAGAGACTGGAAAGTCCATTGTATAAGGACGCCGTGTACGGAATCAGGAAAATGAATACAATGACCGATGCCGTTGCCTTAAGCGGCTCACTGTCAAATCTCTTACCAAAGAAATCCGGCATCGTCTTAGCATCTACATGCTGTGTCATAATACGGGTTCTTCTTCCAAGCACATTCCATGCAAGCAATGACCCAATAAATGCGTTTCCAAGTCCTGCCCACGTACTGGCAAGACCAAAATTCCATCCAAACTGTCCCGCATAGCCTACAAAAATAACAGCTGAAAAATATGACGTTCCAAATGCAAAAGCCGTCAGCCACGGACCAACGCCACGCCCTCCAAGAACAAAACCATTCACATCTGTCGCATGCTTTCTGGAATAAAATCCGACATAGATCATAATCGCAAAGAACACGACAAGCAAGATAATACATAATACTTCCTTTGACATCTCTCATTCCTCCGAATAACTAGTCTTTTGTTTAAATTTATTACTTTAAACCGTTGTGCTTTAAAGTGTTAAAGTCTTTCTGTACAATATCATACGGGAAATATATTGTCAATACAGAGAACTTATTTTTTCTGTCATCTCTTCCGTTTTTTGGGGCACTGCCTTCCGCATGCCAGATATTTCTAAGAACACAGAAAAAGGCTGTACAATCGTGTACAGCCTCTCCTGTGTTTTTATATAATTGGATACATGCGGATTTTTAATATTTCTCTACTACTTCACCCTGCTTTTTGTAGATACTGTTTGCAGGTACGAATCCTCTGACACTGGACAGCGGGTAGATATTGCTGTGGCTTCCGACTACACTTCCCGGATTCAATACTGTTCCGCAGCCAACTTCTACTTCATCACCGAGCATGGCTCCGAATTTCTTGATTCCGGTCTCAATCTGTCCTTCTGGCGATTTTACTACGACCAGTTTCTTGTCTGATTTTACATTGGAAGTGATAGATCCTGCTCCCATATGTGCTTTGTATCCAAGTACGGAATCTCCAACATAGTTGTAATGTGGAACCTGTACTTTATTGAACAGTATAACATTCTTAAGTTCTGTAGAGTTTCCGACTACGGCTCCCTCTCCTACAATTGCATTGCCACGGATAAATGCGCAGTGGCGAACCTCTGCATCTTTTCCGATGATTGCCGGTCCGTGGATATATGCTGATTCAAATACTTTTGCAGATTTTGCAATCCACACATTTTCTCCTACTTTATCATACTCGTCTGCCGGAAGTGTCTCTCCCAGTTTTACAATGAAATCACTGATCTTCGGAAGTACTTCCCATGGGTAAGTCACTCCTTCAAAGATATCCTTTGCAATTGTCTCATTAAGATTATACATCTTTGCTACTGTCATTTCTTCGAACATTTCTAAAATCCTCCTGTTCACAGTTTACTTATTATTTTTTATATTCTTTTTTCGTACTGGTCTTTGTTCTGTTCTTTGCGCGCCCGGATTTTGTGTACTTCGCCGCCTGCTTCTCATTCTTATAAAACGGTGCGACCCGGTCATAACAGGCACGGAGCTGATATTGATTATTCAGTCCTTTAACGCCTTCCGTGCGGCTGGATACAAAACGGTCCAATTTCATCATGTATTCATCAGAGGTAATATCTCCATCTGCCACATAGGTCAGCCCCTTCTCCCAGCTTGCTGTCAGCTCCGGATTCAAAAGCGACCGTACAGAATGGTCAACCACATCATAGATCATTTCTCCAAGCATGGTCGGTGTGACAATCTGTGTCTTCTTATTGAGTGCCAGATATTTATTGTTAAAAAGCTTCTTTAGGATTTCACCTCTGGTCGCACTGGTTCCGATTCCACTTCCTTTAATCTGTGCGCGAAGCTCTTCGTCTTCAATCAATTGTCCTGCATTTTCCATAGCAAGGATCAGGGAACCGGAATTATAGCGTTTCGGTGGAGATGTCTTTCCTTCCTTAATCTCCATTCCCTGGATCGGGAGAGTCATCCCTTTTTTCAGGCTTTGGATTTTTTCAAAAAATGCCTGGGAAGATGCCATATCTTCGTTACCGTCACCATTGTCACCCGAATTGTTATCACCGGAACCATCACCTGTTTCTGCGGGAGTCACACTTCCACTTATATTTCTGTCTTCTGCTCCTGCAGCGCTGCCAGATTCTCCCTTCTTTTCTCCCGGAACTCCAACAACTTTTAAGTAGCCAGGCTCTGCCAGTACTTTAAAGCTTGCAAAGAAAGACTCTTCTTTTACCTTTGTTGTAATGGCAACCTTCTGATAAACCGCCGCCGGATAAAATATACTTAAAAATCGTCTTACGATTACATCATAGACCGCCCGTGACGTCCAGGAAAGTCCACTTAGCGCACTCATGCCTTGTCCGGTTGGAATAATGGCATAGTGATCGGTAATCTGTTTGTCATTGACATATCTTGTCTTCGCCAGACCTTTATGACTTCCGAATTCTACAATCTCCTGTAAAAACAAAACTGCCGGCTCATATTTCATAAGTCCATTGAGATTCTTATGTATCTCTTTTGCCACAGCCGTGGAAAGCACACGGGCATCGGTTCTCGGATAGGTCGTCAATTTCTTTTCATAAAGTTCCTGCGCAATTTTCAGTGTCTCATCCGGACTGATTTTAAAGCGTTTCGAACATTCATTCTGCAGCTCCGCCAAGTTAAATAACAACGGTGGATTTTTCTTTTCCTTTTTCTTTTCAATGGACGCAATCTGACCTATGACCGGTTGTTCCTGCGTCAGATAATCTATGACCTGCTGCGCCTTTTCGCGCTCTTTAAATCCATTTTCCTTATATAGATCAAATGACTCGAACCACTTGGAACCCTTTACTGCACGCCATTCTCCTTCAAATGTCTGACCCTGTTCTCCAATTGTCGCAAGAATACGATAAAACGGTGTCTCGATGAACTCACGGATCTCACGTTCTCTTCTTACAACCATTCCAAGAACACAAGTCATTACACGCCCTACAGAGACAACTGAGTAATCCGTTCCAAGATAATTAGAAATACTATTTCCATATTTTAATGTCAATAATCTTGAAAAATTGATTCCCATGAGATAATCTTCCTTGGCTCGCAGATAAGCAGCACTTGCCAGATTGTCATACTCACTTAAATCCTTTGCCTCACGGATTCCTCGCAGTATTTCCTCCTCTGTCTGAGAATCAATCCACACTCTTCGTCTATTTTTTCCATGTACCTGCGCCTGTTGTTCTACCAGACGGTAAATATATTCTCCCTCGCGTCCTGAATCGGTACAGACATAGATCGTCTCTACATCCGGCCGGTTCAAAAGCCCTGCTACAATCTTATACTGTTTCGCCACCGACGGTATAACTTCATATTTGAATCTTGTCGGTATAAACGGCAGCGTCTGAAGACTCCATTTTTTCAAGGCAGGATCATACTCCTCCGGATAACTCATAGTCACCAGATGTCCTACACACCAGGTCACAATGGAATCCTCTGATTCCAGATACCCGTCCTGCCTTCTGGTGTTCAGCTTCAATGCCTTCGCAAACTCCTGTGCAACACTGGGTTTCTCAGCTATATATAGTGATTTCCCCATATTTATTACGTTAACTCCTTACTTTACCTTTTTTATTAATTACATCCGAATTCTTATCATCCTCATAGAATACTGGCAAATTAATTTTTTACCTGCTGAATATCCGTCCGATTCTCTTCAATAAACCAATTTTCTCCGGTACTTCCTGTGACGGTTTTGCCTGCAATGCCTCTTGCATAAAGACATTCTGTGAATCAATATACGGTTCTTTCTGCTCTTTGCGCCTGTATTTTCCGTCACTTCCAAGAACTCTTGCTTTTACATTATCACTTAACATCACTTTCAAATAGTGATTGATCTGCCTGCGGATATCCTGATCCAGTATCGGGGCAGCTACTTCTACACGCTTCTCAGTATTACGTGTCATCATGTCTGCTGATCCAATATAAATCTTCTGATCATTTCCACTTCCAAAACTGAAAATACGCGGATGCTCCAGATATCTTCCGACAACACTCATCACACGGACATTGTCCGTATAGCCAGTTACGCCCGGCAAAATACAACAGATTCCCCGCACGATCAGATCCACTTTCACTCCTGAGCGTGATGCTTCTGATACTTTCTGTATAAAATCTACATCCGTAACAGAATTCATTTTCATAATGATCCGCCCATTAGAACCTTTTTTGATTTCCTCATCCATCAGATAAAGAATCTTCTGCTTCAGGCTGGTCGGTGATACGATCAAATAATCATATTGTCCTGCCAGATTACCAATTGACATATTTTTAAAGAATTCTGCCGCATCTTTCCCTATTGCCGGATTTGCTGTCATGAGCGACAGATCTGTATACATTGCCGCTGTCTTTTCATTGTAATTACCAGTTCCAATCTGTGTAATATACTGGATTTCTCCGCGGCTTCTATAAGTAATAAGACAGATCTTTGAATGCACCTTATAACCGTCAAATCCATAGATCACACGGCATCCTGCTTCTTCCAGGCGCTCAGACCAGTCAATATTATTCTGCTCATCAAATCTTGCACGCAGTTCGATCAGAACCGTTACTTCTTTTCCGTTTTCTGCTGCCGCACACAGATATTCTACCAGCCTTGCTTTCTTTGCCAGACGATAAATCGTAATCTTGATCGTCATAACATCCGGATTCACCGACGCTTCTTTTATAAGGCGCAAAAACGGATCCATACTCTCATACGGATAGAATAACAGGATATCTTTTTTCTTTATCTGGCGCATCACATTACCTGCTGCCACATGTCCACTGTTCTGTGGCGAAAATGGCGTATAAGTCAGAGAGCGTTTCATAGCTTCCGGTAAATTCCCACTGATACCAAAAATGTAATCTAATTTCATCGGCATCTTTGTTCGAAAAATCTGATTCGGCTCAATCTCAAACTTCTCACAGAAATATTTCTGTGTCTCTTCAGACAGTTTATTTGCAGTCTCCAGTCTGACTACCGCCATACGGCGGCGTTTGTGAATAGTCTGCTGCATAAGATACCGGAAATCATCCGTCACTTCCAAAGCCTCGTCATCCGGAGACACATCAGCATTTCTCGTTACACAGATATAATTCGCTTCCGACACTTCGTACTTCGGAAATACCAGGTTCAGATGCTCCAGGATGACCTTTTCCATACGAATGTATCGGATATCATGTCCCGGAAGGCACAAAATGTCCGACACGAACTGTGGAACCGGAACAATTCCCATCATACTTTTGTTATCCATCTTCAAACTTGCCGTTACATACAATTCTTTATTCAAAAGATGCGGAAATGGATGATTCGCATCCACAATCTGCGGGGAAAGAATCGGAAGAATCTGATCTTTAAAATAAAACTTTACATACTTCTTCTCCTGGGATTCCAATTCTTTATAATCAAGTCCACACACTCCATACGGATGCAGTTCTTTCTTAATCTCAGCATAAGTCTTATCGCGCTCTTTATATAAAGGTGCAACTTCTGTCAGGATTGCATGGATCTGCTCCTGCGCTGTCATGCCGGACCGGCTGTCTTTTGCCTTGGCATCTGTGTGCACCATATCATAAAGACTTCCAACACGAATCATAAAGAATTCATCCAGATTGCTGGTGAAAATTGCAACGAATTTCATCCTTTCAAGAAGCGGCACCGACTCGTCCTGTGCCTCTTCCAGTACCCTTTGATTGAACTTAAGCCAGGATAACTCCCTGTTCTGGGTATAATTCAATAACTCTTTACTCATCAGCCTCGTCCTCCTTTTTCATATCTGCTTTCTATAATATATTTATAATTTTTCAGAAACAAATACAGCCAGTTTCTGTTTTATATAACTGGCTGCATTTCTGTTTTTATAATTATTTTGCCTGAATATATCCTTTTGCCGTCAGTGCTTCTGCGCAGAGTACAGCTCCGCCTGCTGCTCCGCGGACTGTATTGTGTGAAAGTCCTACGAACTTAAAGTCGAACATAGAATCTTCTCTGAGACGTCCGATGGATACACCCATTCCGTTCTCATAGTCTACGTCTAATCTTACCTGTGGACGGTTATCCTCTTCCATGTAGCGGACAAACTGCTTTGGTGCACTTGGAAGTCCTGCCTCCTGCGGAAATCCTTTGAAGCTTTCCAGTTTCTCAATAAGCTGCTCTTTTGTAGGTTTCTTCTCAAAGTTGATAAATACTGCGGCTGTATGTCCGTTCAGAACCGGCACACGCAGACACTGGCATGTAATCTTCGGAGCATCTGCAAGTGTGATCTGTCCGTTCTCATATGTTCCAAGAACACGAAGCGGCTCCTGCTCGCTCTTTTCTTCCTCTCCACCGATGTATGGAATAATATTCTCTACCATCTCCGGCCACTCTTTGAATGTTTTACCTGCTCCGGAAATTGCCTGATATGTTGTAGCAACAACTTCTTTTGGTCCGAACTCTTTCCATGCTGCAAGGCAAGGTGTGTAACTCTGGATAGAGCAGTTTGGTTTTACTGCAATAAATCCGCGAGTTGTGCCGAGACGTTTTCTCTGATCATTGATCAGTTCAAAGTGGTCTGAGTTAATCTCCGGCACTACCATCGGAACATCTTTTGTCCAGCGGTGTGCACTGTTATTGGAGACAACCGGTGTCTCTGTCTTCGCATACGCTTCCTCGATTGCGCGAATCTCGTCTTTTGTCATATCAACTGCACTAAATACAAAGTCTACAGAAGAAGCTACTTTCTCGACTTCATTAACATTCGCAACGATCAGTTTCTTAACTCCTTCCGGCATCGGTGTATCCATTTTCCAGCGGTCTCCGATTGCTTCTTCATATGTCTTGCCTGCTGATCTCGGGCTGGCTGCAACTGTTACAACCTCGAACCATGGGTGGTTCTCCAGAAGTGCAATAAAGCGCTGTCCAACCATTCCTGTTGCTCCTAATATTCCGACTCTTAATTTCTGATTCATCGTTTTTCTCCCTTCTATCTTCCTGCAGATTATGTATCTTAATATTCTGCCATATACTTCTTATAACTGTCTACTGCTTCCTGCATCGGCTTCACACCCGGCGCACCTGTGGTGTTACGCTTCTCCACGCAAGTCTTCAGGCTGATTGCCTCATAGATATCCTCCTCGAATACCGGAGAAATCTTCTTATATTCCTCAAGTGGAAGATCGTCAAGCGGAATCTTCTTATCCAGGCAGAGAAGTACAAGCTGACCTACGATTCCGTGTGCGTCTCTGAATGGTACTCCGTGATTCACAAGATAATCCGCTGCATCTGTCGCATTTGTAAATCCGTGCTTTGCACTCTCTTCCATGCGGTCATTCTTAAATGTCATCGTACGAAGCATGCCTGCAAATAACTGTAAGCATCCTTTTGTTGTATCGATTGCATCAAATGGAAGTTCTTTATCTTCCTGCATGTCTTTGTTGTATGCAAGCGGAATTCCTTTCATTGTAACAAGAAGTCCGGTCAGTGCAGCATAGACACGTCCAGTCTTACCTCTTACAAGCTCTGCAATATCCGGATTCTTCTTCTGCGGCATAATACTGCTTCCGGTACTATAAGCATCATCAATCTCAACAAACTTATATTCATTAGAATTCCAGATGATCACTTCCTCTGAGAAACGGCTCAGATGCATCATAATCATGGAAAGCGCTGACAAATACTCAATCAGATAATCTCTGTCAGAAACACCATCCATACTGTTCATAGTTGGTCCGTCAAATCCAAGAAGCTTTGCTGTATAGGCACGGTCTAATGGGTAAGTCGTTCCTGCAAGAGCTCCAGATCCAAGCGGACATGTATTCATTCTTGTATAAATGTCTTTCATACGCTCATGATCCCTTTTGAACATCTCAAAATACGCACCCATGTGGTGAGCCAGTGTGATTGGCTGTGCTTTCTGTAAATGTGTGAATCCCGGCATATATGTCTCAAGGTTATTCTCCATAATTTCAAGAATCGCCTCTAACATCTCCTTGATCAGTGCATCTGTCTCCTGCACTTCATCACGGATATAAAGCTTCATATCCAGTGCAACCTGATCATTTCTGCTTCGCCCTGTATGAAGCTTCTTACCCGCATCTCCCACACGGTCGATCAGGTTTGCCTCAACAAAACTGTGAATATCTTCATATTTATCAGTAATCTTAAGTTTTCCTGATTTCACATCATCAAGAATCCCCTGAAGTCCTGTAATAATTGTCTCTTTTTCTGCATCGGTCAGGATTCCCTGCTTTGCAAGCATGGTAACATGTGCCATACTTCCTTTGATATCCTGCTCATAAAATCTCTGGTCAAATGAGATAGATGCATTGAACTTATATACTAACTGGTCAGTCTCTTTTGTGAAACGACCTCCCCATAATTGTGCCATAATCTCTTCCTTTCCGTCATTTAATACTGTACTGTATAAAAGTGTACCATATTTTTATCTAAAGTCAACAGTGTCTTACTTTCGTTGTCTCTGGGAAAATTCACAACCACAGTAATCCTGTCTGTACAAACCATAAATTTTTGACAGTTCTGTGGAACGCTTGTAACCATTTTTCTTCTTAAAATCTGAAATCAAATATTCCACACCATATTCTTTTGCCAGACTCTGCCCGATTTCATTGAGCTTTGCTGCATTCTTCAGTGGACTGATGCTAAGCGTGGTTGTAAAATAGTCATATTCTCCTGCTTTTGCAATCTCTGCAGTCTCTCTGAGACGCAGCTCATAACATTTCATGCACCGGGAGCCGCCTTCTTTGACCTCCTCAAGTCCCCTGGCCATCTCGTAAAATTTCTCTTTCTCATATTCTCCCGCTACAAAGCTGACCGGATATTTGAAATTCATATCATCGATCAGTTTCTGTTGTTCCAGAATCCGCTTCGTATACTCTGTCTCCGGATAAATATTCGGATTATAGTAGAACACTGTGATTTCAAAATAATTGCTCAGATACTCTAACACATAACTGCTGCATGGAGCACAGCAACTGTGTAACAGAAGCCTTGGAACACGCCCTTCTTTTGTCAGCGTATCCAATAACTTGTCTAATTCTTTTTGATAATTCATACTCATCGTTCCTATCTTGCGTACTCACATGCAATTATAACTTTTTCATAACAAGATGACAAGGGAAAATCCATATTTATGAACCATTTATGAACCATTTTATGACCACAAAAAATACATTTTTCGTTTGATATAAAACTGACCACACATTTTCTTTCAAGATACATATGATAAGATATAGGATTATCATTTGCGGAGGTTTCCATGGATCAAGTACTGGAACTTAAGAATATTCACTATGCTTACCACAATCCGGACGGAGAAACTCCTGCCATAAATGGCATCTCCTTTATCCTGAATAAAGGAGAATTCGTTGCCATCGTCGGACCTTCGGGTTGCGGAAAGTCAACGCTTCTTTCTATTATTGCCGGACTTCTCATACCGGAAAAAGGCTTCATTAAAATCAATGGGAAATACCTTCACGAAAGCACTACAAATGTAGGCTATATGTTACAACATGATGAACTTTTCGAATGGCGGACCATTTACAATAATGTTATTTTAGGACTGGAAATTCAGCATATGCTGACTGCAAGGACCCGGGAAAAGGCACATAATCTTTTAGACATCTATGGGCTGAAACAGTTTGAAAATGCAAGGCCCTCGGAACTTTCCGGCGGCATGCGCCAGCGGGCCGCCCTGATCCGTACGCTCGTTCTGGATCCAGATCTCCTACTGTTGGATGAACCATTTTCCGCATTGGACTATCAGACCCGCTTAAATGTCGGGGACGATATTGGTCAGATCATCCGGCAGGAAGGAAAATCAGCCGTTCTTGTAACACACGACCTGTCAGAAGCCATCTCCCTTGCCGACCGGATCATTGTCCTTTCCGGACGCCCGGCTAATATACGTCAGACTGTTCCACTCATTTTTGATTTGGAACAGGATACTCCTTTGAACCGCCGGAACTCCCCGGAATTCAAACATTACTTCAACTTAATATGGAAGGAGCTGAATACAGATGACTGAATTTTTAAATGAACTTTCTGAAAATCAGATCAACTATCTGAAACAGCAAAAGAAGCACAAATGCATTGTCGGTATCTCCCGGATTCTGATTCTTTTCAGTTTTCTCTTTCTTTGGGAATTCACTGCAAATTTAGGTATCATCGACTCCTTCATCTTTAGCAGCCCGTCAAAGATTGCACTATGTTTCTGGGGCATGGTGCTGGATAAAAGCATTTTTCTGCACACCAATGTCACACTATACGAGACAATCTTAAGCTTCCTGCTCGTCACTGCCACCAGCATTCTGGTTACCATTCTTCTTTGGTTCAGCAGACGGTTATCAGAGATCCTGGATCCTTACCTGGTAGTACTGAACAGTCTGCCGAAGTCTGCACTGGCACCACTTCTTATTGTCTGGCTTGGAGCAACAAAAACAACAATTATCGTCGCCGGAATGTCTGTAGCAATCTTTGGAAGCATTCTGAACTTATACACCAGTTTTATGACCGTCGATCCAGGAAAACTGAAACTCATCTATACACTGGGTGGAAATCGGAGGCACGCGCTTCTAAAGGTCGTACTTCCTTTTTCTCTTCCGGCAATCATCAGTAACATGAAAGTCAACATCGGACTCTGCCTCGTAGGCGTGATCATCGGTGAATTTCTGGCTGCCAGAGAAGGGCTTGGATATCTGATCATCTACGCGAGCCAGGTCTTTAAGATGGATTGGCTTCTTATGAGTATCCTTCTTCTCTGTCTCATGGCAACACTTCTCTATTCGCTCATCAATCTACTTGAGCGTTGGTGCCGGAAGCATTACTAATATCTCAATTCTTTTTTGTAGAACAAAGAATGTGCAATTTCCTATTATATGAAAAAAGGACCTATCACCTCTTGTGACGGTCCTATACATAATAGCGTGTTTTTTGTTTTACTTACATATACTGTGTTAACTCCGCTTTATTATTAGTAAATTTCATTGCTTCTTCTCTTGTAATATATCCCTGTTGCATCAATCTGGAAAGATCCATATTCAGTGTATGCATCCCGCTCGCCGCTGAAGATTGCATCATAGCGGAAATCTGGTGCGTTTTTCCTTCACGTATCAGGTTCAGGATGGCATCAGAACCTGTCAGGAATTCGGTTGCAGGTACACGGGTCATACCCCCTCCACATGGAATCAGGCACTGGCTTATGATTCCCTTTAAGGTACCGGCAAGCTGGATACGCACCTGGTTCTGGCTTTCTGCCGGGCAGGCGTCAATGATACGCTCCACCGTCTGGGCTGCACCTGTCGTATGAAGTGTAGACAATACAAGATGTCCTGTTTCTGCCGCAAGAAGTGCTGCTGAGATTGTCTCATAATCGCGCATTTCTCCTACCAGAATCACATCCGGGTCTTCACGCAGGGCACTTCGAAGTGCGGAAGCAAAATTCGTCACATCCTGACCCACCTCTCTTTGATGGATCAGAGATTTCTTGCACTCGTAGACATACTCAATTGGATCTTCGATCGTAATAATATGTCTGTCATACTTCTGATTCATAGCCTCAATGACCGCTGCAAGAGTTGTTGATTTACCACTTCCTGTCGGTCCGGTAACAAGGATAATTCCTCTTGGCTCCTCGGAAAGCTGATACAATGTCGTTGGAATTTTGAGTTCTTCCAGAGTCGGAATATGTTGATTCAGCAGCCGGATCGTTGCTGCGATTTTTTTCTGTTCACAGAAAATATTCACTCGCTGGCGGCAGCCATCGGTGGTCTGCCAGGCAAAATCCACATCCTGACCATCTTCGAACTGCTTTCTTTGCTTCTCATTCATCATTCCAAGAAGTACTTCACGGATATCATACTCCTTCAATACGTCCCTGGCCTGTGTCAGGCACCCGTGAATCCTGTACCACACATGCATCCCCTCTGTAATATGAATATCGGAGACCGAACGTATCCTTGCCTCCCTGATAAGCGTATCGATCACTGTATGAATCTGTCTTCGATCTAACATATTCTTCTCCCCTATCCTATCTTCTTATTCTGCAATTTATTCATAGCTGATCTTCATCAATTCTTCCGGTGTCGTGACTCCTTCTTTTACAAGAATCAGTCCGCTTTCTTTCAGCGTGCGCATATGCTGATATTCTCTTGCATATTTTGTGATATTTTCCACGGATTCATGCTCCATAATCATTCTTCGGATATCCTGGTTAATTGCCAGGATCTCATGCACTGCGATACGTCCCCTGTATCCAGTATGGTTGCACTGAGAGCAGCCCATACCACGTTTGACTGTACGCACATCTTCTCCCAGAAGAATCCTCTCCTGCTCTGTCGTCTCTACTTCTTTTGCACAGTTCTGGCAGACTTTACGGAGCAGACGCTGTGCGATCAGACCTACGAGAGAGTTTGCGACCAGATAAGTCTCAACTCCCATGTCTTCCAGTCTCACAATACTTGACACCGCATCGTTAGTATGAAGTGTACTAAGCACCATATGTCCGGTAATAGCAGCGCGGACAGACGTTCCGGCAGTCTCACCGTCACGGGTCTCGCCAACCATGATAATATCCGGATCCTGACGCATAAGGGCACGAAGTCCTACATCAAATGTAAGTCCTGCTGTCGGATTGACCTGTGTCTGGTTAATTCCAGACAAATTCTTCTCCACC
Organism: Dorea sp. AGR2135; assembly: GCF_000420885.1. NCBI lineage: Bacteria > Bacillati > Bacillota > Clostridia > Lachnospirales > Lachnospiraceae > Dorea > Dorea sp. AGR2135. The sequence goes on from NZ_ATVU01000011.1 coordinate 81,665, forward strand.
GGGTCTTCAATAGTAGAAATGTTCACTTGTCTGCCTGACAGGTAATCTAATATCATATAAAGTGTCGTAGATTTTCCACTTCCAGTCGGTCCTGTAATATAAATGATTCCATTCGGATAATCCAGAAGCGGTCTGAACAGGTTATAACTGTACTCATCCATTCCAAAATGATCTGCATGATCCAGATGAGACGTTGCTGCCATAATACGCAATACTGCCTTCTCACCAAATACGGTCGGAAGTACCGATACACGGATATTGACTTGTTGTCCATCTCCAAGTGCTACCCGAAAATGTCCATCCTGTGGGATTCTCTTTTCTGCAATGTCCAGATTTGCCAGAATCTTAATACGGGCAATCAGTGGTCCGTGAATATTTTTCTGTATCTTAACATATTCCGATACCACACCATCAATACGCATCCGCACATTTGTCTCCTGCTCAAATGGTTCAATATGAATATCACTGGCTTCCGCTTTAATTGCACGCTCGATCAGGCTATTAAGAAGCTGAATGATCGGTGCTTCATCCGGATTATCCAGATTTTCGATTTCCAGCTCATCTATATCGGTTGTTGAGAATCCTACATTTGCCTGCTTTGCTGCTTTTCTTGCATGAACCTCTGCATAATAATAAGATACTGCTTTTTTTAATGGTGCTTCCTCACTGAGTTGAATTTCAAGGTGGCAGCCTGTCTGCTGTCTGACTTCTTCCAGGGCAAAATAATTCAGTGGATCATTGGTCACAAGAACCATACTATGCTCTTTTACACTGACCGGAAGAATCAGATTCTTCTCTGCCAGCTCACGATTGATCATTCCGACTGCCTTAAGATTGACTGGGATTTGCGCCACATCTACAATCTCAAGATGTAGTCTGTCTGCCAATGCCTCTAATACCTGATTCTCGGTTACAAATCCCAACTCCATCAATATCTGGCCGACTCGTTTATCTCTATGCTCTTTTTGATACGCAAGAGCCTGTCCGATCTGCTCTGCGGTGACATACCCTTTATCTTCCAGGATTTCTCCAATTCTCAGATTCGTTCTCACTTCTAGTTCTCCTCTCCGGATGCAGTAGTACCAAGCTGCCCGCAAGTATAGACAGCCAGTACACACTCGCAGTTATTCTGTGAAATCTGCTGCAGACTGGAATCTACATAAGTATTTTCATTCATATCAAAGGAACGCACCTGTACGCCCGGATAATTTTTTGCAATATCATCTAACATTTCCCGGATCTGCGGCTCATTTCCCTGTAAAGTCATGGATACCGTCGTTGTATTTACATACTGCAAGACAACTTCCGGTTCATAATCTGTCTCAGACGAAGACTCCTGATTGTTCTCATCCAGTTCCTCCTGTGCAGACTTTGCCGTCTGGGCACCGGACTCGTCCGTCTGTGTGACAGTCTGATAAGCTGCCGGTACTCCTGCTTCGGTTCCTTCGATTTTAAGATACACTGGTTTTAAATTGTGCTTTAACGCAATTCCTGTCACCAGTTCATCGACCTGCTGATTCTCAAGCAGACCATAAAATCCCTGAGAAGCATCCACAAGCTCTGCTTTTTGCTTTACGATTTTCTTCTCAACAATACTCTTTTGTTTGATTGTATCCTGCATCTCCTGCTTCGTCTGCTCTACTTGTTCTTTCTCGTTCTGCAGATCCTGGTTCTTCTCCAACCCCGGAAATACAAGAAAGCGAAGTGTAAAAAATAAGATCAATATGCAGGCAAGCACTTTTAATAATACAATATCCCCTGGTTTTAATTCTGTTTCCAGCTTCATTACTTGTCACCTCCTGCATCTACAGCCTTTAGTATACAGGACAGATCCAGCGTGTATTCGCCGTCCTGATACTGATAGCCGCTATAATCTACACTTGAAAATAATCCTGTCTGCGTTAGTTTATTGACATATCCCGGAATATCAATGACTGCACTGCTCACCGCATGAAATGTAAGAAGTCCTGTTTCTGCATCCATGGACTTAACTTCCACATTCATGTTGCTTCCGCTGACATCCACGATTCTGGCTATTATATCTGCATCCAGATCCGGATAAGTTGCCAGATTCTGCTTCATCTGCTCCACCTGCTGTTTCTGCTCGACTAAACGCTCGCTCTCTTTCATGACCTCATCTGCCTCTTGATATTGCTGCTGGATCTGACTGTCGTTGATCCAGTCATTGATGTCATCAATCTTCTTCCTCTCAAGCAGATTCCAGACAGATACTGCTCCAAATAACGCCATACATACAGCCAATGTGATCACCGGTGGGACGATATGTTTTACAAAGCTTTCTTTCTCCACCACTTTGTCCATACCGCCGGACTTCTTCCATTTCTGATAGAGATTGACCTGCTTCGTCTTATCATCCACCAATGCTCCGGCACACACAAGCCAGTCCTCTGGATTTCCCTGGGCTTCATAAACCGCATCCACCTGAAGCAAAGCCGCCTGAAGGTTCATCATATGGATTCCATTGAGACATACTTCAAAATCATCCTCCATACAGCCTGCATAATAAATGTCTGTAATCGGGATTCCAGACGTCGTCGTTGCGTAAAACTGTACGATACCGGAAATGTTCCGGACAATCTCTGTCCCAAAATCCAGCGTCCCGCGCTCGCTGAAGATACGGCTTCTTGTAGAATACAGATATACTCCGTTCTTATACAGGATACTGGTCATACCAGAGTCCTCAAAAAACAAGAAGATAGCCGTCTTGTTGGCATAAGTCTTTAACTGGGACAGCCCTCTTAAGTATGCTTCCATCGGCACAGTAATTGCACGCACCGGAAGATTTATCTCCTCACACATTGTTAAAAGCCTGTTACAAATATTTTCTTCTACGCTGGCACAGCATACGGTCACGCCCTGCTTTTTATCTGCATATGTAATACCATAATCTACAATTCCTTCTGCTGCAGACTCTGAAACAACATGTTCTGCCATCTTTGCAAGCTGCTTACCTGTCGCAAACGGAATCTGTGAAATTCGTGCGGATGAATAATTAGATGGAAGCACAAGCTTTACAGAACCTGGATGTTCCTTTGCCTTATATGCAAGAAGCGCCCTTTTCCACTGTTCAAAAGGGTCTGTATGAACTTCGGTCGGGATCATGTCTGTCCTGCTGATTTTTGGTCTTCGTCCTGCTTTTCCACTTGCAGCCAAAATACATTCTTCCTGTAAAACAATAACAGTATCGCTCACCTGTAAGTTCCTCCTTCGTAATTACGCATTTTCGATCGTTGAGTAAGACTGATAGATTGGAAGCATAACTCCAATCATAATACAGCCGACGATCAGCGCCATAAATATAATCAAGATTGGCTCCAGAAGCGTGACCATCCGCTTTGTAGCCTGTTCTGCATCCGATTCCAATGTCTCTGCAATGGAATCCAGCATCACATCCAGACGTCCGCTTTCTTCTCCGACCAGAATCGTGCTGGAGAGTTTTTTTAGCAATCCGTCTACTTCACGCAGCCCCTGTGAAAGCGGAACCCCGCCGCGGACCATTGTGATAACTTCGTCAAACTGCGACTCTACATAACCATTTCCAATCGTCTTTGCAGCCACTCCAACTGCTGAAACAAGGGGCATACCACTGGAGTAAAGGCTGCTCAGTGTTCTGGCAAAACGTGCCGTATAAACAACTTTGAACAACTTACCAAAGCCCCACATATGAACCTTCAGCCAGTCTACGCCTCTTCGCACTGACGGAATTCCGACAATGATACGAATCAGTGCAATAATCACTGCAACAGCCAATAATGCAATGTACCATTTCTGAACAAGAAAGTTGGAAACTGCGATCAAAATATTCGTAATCATTGGAAGGCTTTCCATCTGATCAAACAGACTCTGAAACTGTGGCAGAATAAAGGTTACGATCAAAATCACAATTGCAACACAGAGCACCAGCAAAATACATGGATAAATCATGGCTGACTTCACCTGCTGGGTCAGCTTATAATCCTTCTCATACTGAATCGATAATCTCTGTGTCACCAGATCCAGGTTACCACTTCCCTCACCGGAACGGATCATCCCGATCATCAGATCTGGAAAGCATTCCTTGGATTCCATGGCATCAGACAGACTGATACCGCGTTTTAAATCCTGTAACACATCCTTATAAATATCCCGCTCGTCTTTGTTCATTCCTTCCTGCTCGGAAATGATGTCGAGCGCTCTTACAAGCGTGACACCTGATGCCAGAAGTGTGGACAGTTCCCGGCAAAAGGCTGCAAGCTGCTTCGCTTTTAACTTTTTATGCTTTTTTGCTCCATTTAAATCTTTCGCTTCAACCAGATAGAGGTTCTCTTCCCGTAACTGCTGCGTCAGCGCATTCTCGGATGCAGCCTCCACAGTGCCCTTATGAACCTTGCCACTCATATCCTTTGCGACGTATTTAAAACGTGCCATGTGCGAACTTCCTCTTTCTTTCTATTTTATCTATACCTGATTTTTATCTCTTTAGTAACTGTCCGTTACTCTCTTTATAAAAAATGCAGATACCATGTAACGATCTGGTCTCCATATAATGCCGCCAGCGCCAGTCCGAATGCAAGAAATGGTCCGAATGCAAATACATCTTTTTTTCCTAATTTCTTGCTCTTTAGCATAAATGCTCCGTAAGCACCTCCTGTCAGCAGCCCGAAAAACATGGCGCACACTACCGGTCCTGTCCCAAGAAATGCTCCGGAAACCGCCATTAATTTGATATCCCCGCCGCCAAATGCTCCCGGGATCACAAGTGCCAGAAGCAGCATCGGAACAGAGATGATCAGCGCCCCGATCAGCCTGTCCATAAGCCCATGCTCCGGAACGAGCCATATATTTGCAATTGCTAATATCAAAATAAAAATGTGAAATCTATCATAAATGATCTGGGTATCCCAATCAATAAGGGCTGCCACAAGTAGTATTCCAAAATAAATCAACATGACTGTACCACGCATTGATAACAATCCAAAACTGCCACAGCCATAACGAATCCCACAGCCAATAAATGCTGCGCCGCCAATCACTTCCACAAAGAAATCTCTTCCCGGAATGCGGCTTTTACAACCTGCACATCGTCCGCGCAGGAAGATGTAGCTGACACACGGGATCAGTTCCCATGCATGTAATACTCTGCCACAATTCGTACAATGACTTCTTCCGTTTACCACACTCTCTCCTCTTGGCAAGCGGTCAATCACCACATTCAAAAAACTAAAGATACAGGCTCCGAAAAAGAACCGGATCACCCATAAAATACTTTCTAATACAATTAACATGTTATTCTACTCATCTGTCTTATTCTTCTTTGCCAGCCATATAGTCTTCATAGTAGACCGTATATGATTTTGAATCTAATGTGTACCAGACGGTGTAATCACCTTCCCGGTAAACGAACTTTTCAACAGTATATCCGTCCTCTGCCATCTGAAGCACCCAGAAATCTCCCGGTGCTTTGCTTAAGTTAAGCACTTCTGTCCGGATACTCTCAGTGACGCCTCCCTCCTGGGAAGCGTCGAAAAAAGTACCACTCCTGCCATAGCATTCCTGTCCAGTTACCTGGAGCGCCAGCCGCACCGATTTTGCATGCCCCAGAGCCACTTGAGCGTCTGCCCGATGTAAAAGTCGGAGCGCTCCGGGTATCACTGTCACTATTGCAAGCAGGATAATAATTAAGATCGTAAGTAAACTCTTGATCCAACGATATTTAATTTGAGTAACTTTTGATTCTTGCTGTTGTTGGCTCATGAGTTCATGCCTTTCTAAAATTATTTATCCGCAGAAACTGCATATTTTGGTGATCCATCTGGATTATATACACACTTCTTTCCTGCATGCGTAAATATTAATTGTGTAATTTTTCCACCTGTAATTGTTACGTCTGAAATAGTTCCATCTTTTACTTCTGCTAAATCTTTTACATCATCGTATGAAATAATTCCTGTTCCCTTTTCACCAATTGTGATTGGTGTTTTCTGATCTCCAGCCCATTTTTCATCTACAAGTGTCTGTGCAGCCATTACAACCTGACGTGTCTCTGCTGTGATTGATTTTTCTTTTGCCTTATCAATATACTTTGTCAGTGCTGGGATTAACAGTGCAGCAAGGATTGCCAGAATTACTAATACTACGATCAGCTCTACTAATGTGAATCCTTTTTTCTCTTTTAATTTCTTAAACATTTTTCTCGTCTCCTTTATTGCTTTTTTCTTTTGAGAATCTATATAAACGCCTCGGTGCAAGCGTTCATACCATTATTAATATGATCTATTCATGAATTGCTGTGATAGCGGAATCTGCATTTCCTTTTACTGTGATCGGATTGCGGAATTCCAGAACTTCTGTATCAGTTGCCATCACATTTTTTAAACTTTTTGTTGCTTTATCATACTCCGAATAGACAGTCACTTTTGCTGTAATGCTGCTTATCTTGCTTCCATCCGATACCTTCGCCGGATACGAATATTCTACCTCTACGTAATTGCCCATATAAAAGCCTTTTGTGAACACATTTGCCACGGCTCTTGCGACGGGCTTTCCATCCTGAGTAAAGGCATATTGTCCGGTGTTACTGTTTCGAAAGTAATACCGGGTCAGTAACTGCCCCGTCTCAACTGCATTTGCTGTTCCTGTGACTTTATCGCCTATATGGATTTCTGTCTCTGGGCAGCCATTAGCAGATACTAATTCTACAAAACCTTCCGGAGTCATGAATTCAATTGCATTTCCTTTTGTATTTGTCCCCTTTGAACCACCATAATTATCTTCCATCGCGGTTGTTCTTTCATATAATTTTACATACCCGGCCGCATCCTTTGTGATCGTCCGAAGTTCCGTCATAGTTGTATCTAAAACAGACTGTGCATACTGGGTCTTCTGGATCCGGACAAATATTCTGGAGGCGGAGCTTAAGGCGCTTGCCGCCATTGCCATCAGAATGCTGATGAGAAATAATGTGACCATTGTCTCAACAAGCGTTGTTCCTTTTCGGTCTTTTACAAGGTTCTTCGCATGTGACAATTGTTCTTTTCTTTTTCCAGCTTGTCTTCTATCTGTTAATTTCACGAATTGCCACCACCCTCTGGTGTTGTATGTACCTGTTCCTCATTCTGTGATGCGTCTGCATCCGGACTTCCATAAAGGTAGAATGTGATTGTCTGTTCTTCTCCTTTTGAATCCGTATAAGTCACAATTTTTTTATTCAAATCCGTTGCTACTGAAAATACATGATTTCCTTTGATCGACATATCGGAGTTTGTCGCGTTAAAATCAATACTCTTATTGTTCTCTACGGAAGTCACTTCTGTATTCTGCAATGCTTCCATGATTTTTGCATTGTCACTTCGAATTTCTTTATTTTTCTTCAGGGAATTACTGCTATAAGTAATTGCCCCCTGTAAGATTCCCATTAATATCAGAAATATAAAGATACTGGCTACTACTTCCACCAACGTTTCGCCGGCATTCGCCCTTGATTTCTTAATTGGCCGCACTTGTATCTCCTCCTTCCTGACTATCCTGATATATGTTCTCTTCAAATCGACAGGAGGTCGATGCTGTCCGGTTATACATGTAATGGATTGGCGTATTATCCTCAATTGTATACACCCCTCCACTACTGTTGCCGACTTTCCATATACCGCCGCCTCCGGCATTCTCTATCCACACAATTGTTTTGTCATTATGTGTAAATGTGACCGGATATTTCTCCGCTCTCGTATACTCTGTACGATATGTGTAAGCAGCATCTTCATAATATGCAGTCACTTCTACCGTAAATATGTACTGGCGGACTGTCGTATTCTCAATGTTCTTGATCGCACTGGAATAATCTCCTCCTGAAGAGCCGGTAATCTCACCACCACTCAAAATTTTATCTACATTTTCATCACTGTTCTGTTCCTTTTTTAACGTCACGGAAATGTTGCCATAACCTTTATCTGACAACGGAGAACTAGATATATCAGACAAATTCGAACCATCTTCGACAAAATTGTACTTTGTGCTATCTTTATAGTCAGAATTATACTCTAGATATTTTTCATCATCAAGGAATTTATTTGCAAATGCATAAAAAGTGCCATCTCCAACCGTGCTTCCATCATCTGTATACTTTTTGTCATATTTTGTCAGCTCATTTTTCAACACATCTGAATAACTTTTTGCCAGTTGATAGCATCGTTCTTCTTTTAATCTCTGATTCGACTGGGCAGTCAGCATTCCTGCTGTGTACAGGATGGCAGCAGCAAATGCAATAAAAAATGCAGATACGCAAAGCACAAGTGCCATCGATATTCCGTTTTTTGCATTTGCCCGCAATTGCTGCCAGCCTTTACATTTCATAAATTCTTTCTCCTTTAGTTGTTCTTCCACTCCACCTTCGTCTCATCAGACTCCACATAAGCCTCACTCTTCTGAAGGATCTGATCTTCCTCAATATTCTCTGTCACATTTGCCTTAAAGACCATGCTATTAGAAATATGAAAGTTCGTATGTTCTACATTTCCATCTTCTGCTTTGACATCTGACACATCCGGAAGCTTCAAGGTATAACTGTATGTACCATCTGCATTCTTCACAACATCAAGCTTTGTTGAAAGTGTAAGTTCGTAAGTCGGTGTGGAACCATTTTCCGCTTTGTATGCGGATGTAATCTTCACACTGTAGTCGGTAATGTCGAATTCGTGGTGGATTTCTGTCTCCGGTGTTCCTTCCGGATACTGACTTGCAGTGTCATTCTCGTCAATTGTTACCCACTGCCATTCTTCCACAGTCCTTATTTCACCGTTTATCTCTTTTTGAACCTCAACCAGACGGTATACCTGAACCTGTACTCCATCCGCAGTTTCTATCATACGGACCTTTTTGTCCAGTTGTGTCTTACCTCCCTGGGCTGACGCATCTTTAATGGTTCCATTCAGATTCAGTGTAAATATATCTGCACAATCTACACTGTTCCAGCTCAGTACCGTCTGCTTCGCTGTCCATACCTTATCTTCTCCCGCAACCTCCGGTGTTGTTGAAACATTTGCCGTAAGCTCTGTATCGGCTTCATTTGACTCAACCTGTGGTGACTGAAGTTTTACATACGGAAGTCTGTAGCTGTCTGACTTCGTCCACTCGGAACTGATATTTCCGCCGCCAGATGAAATTCTTGCGTAAAATACAATCCATTTTCCGGCGTATTGGATTGACAGTCCTTGCATATCATGTGAATACTTATGATCTGCCACTTCCATCTGTGCAACTGACCCTTCGATTGGATATGCCTGAACATAATCTCCCGGGTCTGTCTGTGTTGCCGCTTTTGCTTTTGCCGCGCTGTCATAGACATAAGCCTTTAACAGATATGCACTGCCTCCCGGCGGTACGCTGGCATTATCATTCGGTGTAAGAGTAACGGTCATTCCTCCATTTGTAAATGCTTCTGCTGCAATATAGTTGTCCGCGTGATGTGTCCAGTTTGTCTGCCATGTAACCTTCGGTTTCGGCAAACGGGTCGGTATTTCAAGTTCATTTGTAATACCTGCCACACTGTCAAGGTACGCACTGTCTGCAGCTGCTTTTGCTTTCAGGTAAATGACTACACGCTTACCTGCATATGCTTCCAGATCCACATCTTCGCTATATGTACCGCTGGCATTCTGCGCAGTTGTGACCTGAGTACCCAGTTCTTTCTCTTCACCAAGTTTTTCTTTGTCATCATATACACGTATATATGCCTGATATCCGTTACAGCCTTCCTCTGATGTAATCTGTGACCAGGATAATCTGTAGATCAATTCATTGGTATCCGGATTCTCGGCTGTCAACTGTGATGGCTGTTCCAGTCTTTGTTTTACATTGTAAGTTCCGGTTGTTGCAAGGCCAATCTGTTTTACTGCAGACGTATTATTTCCAACACGCGTCACTTTCAGTTTTATCTTGGAGTAATTCCAGTCTGTACCATCAACTGTCAGTGACTTGCCTCCTGTATAAGCATCACCAAGATTGATCTTCACTTCTCTGCCAGATACGTCAACACCCGTCATAGACACCTGATATTCCGATGATGAAGTGCCTGCTATATCTGAATCCCATGTGAATGTATACAACATCTCACCATTGGTTCCGATGACCGGCTCCAGATATGTATCCAGATCTGCTCCTTCAAGCACAGGTGCCGGAAGCCACTCCCAAAGCTTAGATGTTACATTTTGATAATTTGTAAAATATCCTGCATAGTTTTCCAGTATCGTGCTGTGTGAGTACGTCCACTGTGCAGTTCCATTTTCATCCACATCTGTCAGTTCTTTTACATTTGCTTCTGTAATCTGGCTGGCATCTACATCGTAATAAGTATATACCGGACCAAGACCAGAAGATGCATACCAGATACGTACTCTTAAGTTACTTGCCTGCCCTATGTACTCTGGCAGATTTGTAAATGTTGCAGAAGCTTTTCCGGCCGATACGGTCAGAATATCTTCTTTTGCAAATACAACGTTTTCTTCACCATTCCACGTACCGATCAACTCTGCACGGTAGATTGGCGGGGTATTCATTTTCTGATTTTTGGCATCCAGCTCGACTTTTACCGAAAGGTCATCCAGTGTTGTTCCTGTAACCGTTACGTTCTGTACCAACTGTGGATTCCATTCCTTCAAAGTAATTGGCGGTCTGTATCCTGGGAGCTGTGTCGCTGTGGAAATCTCTTTGGACGACTCTGCCATGGTTGTTCCACTTGTAGTAGATGCCTGGGCTGTCATCTGGTAAGTATAAGCCCCATCTTCTCTGTGTGCCACTTTCATTGTTCCTGTCGGATTCGATGCATTCAGCGTCAGATTACCAATTCCTGCAACCTTGATCTTCACCTGCCAGTTTGGATAAATAGCGTTACCATTTTCATCTGTTGCATTGTATTCATCCAGATTATTGAGTACAAACCGGTAAACATGGTTGTTATCTGCATTCTGTTTTGAAATAAGTTCAATCCTTACATCCGGATCCGGAAGTACTTTGTTGATACTTTGTTCCGGCAGATCATACCACTTCGAAGGCTCCACATCGTCAAACATACTGACTGCGCGAACAGAAATCTTTACCTTTCCTGTTATTTCTTTTGAAATAGAAAAGCTTTCGTTTTCGGAATAAATCTTGTAAATCTTTTCATTCGTTCCGTTTGCCACCCGCACTTCATACATGAATGGATCGCATGCTGTCGTGCTATCATACAGTTCGCTTCCATTTCGTGCATGGTCCATTGTCTGTGGTACGACTTTTACAGTGATCTTACCGGTTTCCACTTTTGCTTCAGCAAAAGCCGGTGCAAGGAGTTCATTTTTCTCCTTTTCTACACCTTCCAGACGGCGATAACTTTCACGGGAATTATATGCAAGTAAGTTCTTGGAAGGATCTGTGATGGTTGCTCCAATATAATAAATATTATCATGATTTGGATACTGCTCATTACCTACATAATAAAGCACCTGTCCAATTCTTGTACCTGAACCGTCTTTTATGTATCCATCCTGATCTATACAACAATTTGCTCCGTTGATCGAGTTCACTCCTGAGTATATTTGTGTGACAACGTATGCTCCGTCATCTGCTTTTCTCATAATCTGAGTATTCTCTATAATCTTGCCAAAACTGAGCTTATTATCCGAAACTCTCACTATATTCTGTGATCGATCAGATCCTTTTATAATTGTTCCTTCAATAGTCTTAACTCCGATTGTGAAATCTGCGCCCAGATAGCCATCTTGCTTTCTGTTAGTCCGCTCCCCTATTCCATCATAAAAGAAATTGTTTTTTCTATTTTCTGCACTCATGAACGTCGGGTTTTGACTTCCTCTGACGATTCCATTCGAATAAATAGGATTTCCTGTTTTATTATAATCTCGATTTCCAAAGCTAGGTGAATAACAATCATTCACAATTGTGTTGTTGCTCCAGCCATCATAACGTGCACCAAAAATGCCTCCAACGAAGCTGTTTCCGATTAAATGTCTCGCATAATTTCTGCATCGTTCAATCTGCATTTTAACATTTGGTGTAGATTTTATAATTGGATTACTATTTGCATTATCGCAGGAAAGAAATCCGAAAATTCCTGAAGCCATAGAATTTGAATAAATGCTGACTCCCGGTCCGTTCATACAATCCAATATTCTGACTGTAAAGCGGTTTGCATTCGAAACATTACTTACCTGATATGTCGTAATATTTCCTAAAATTCCTGCACTGTCATTCGCTCCGCTTCCGCCTGAACCCGCACTCTTATAAATGCTTCCATAATTCTCACAACTGATAATGTTATATTCGTTATTTTCATTTGCATGGTATAGCTGAGCTACAATACCGCCGGATGCTCCGACCCAATTTGCGGCAAATGTAGTCTGAAGGTTTCCATAATTACGGCAATTCTGGATCGTTCCTCCGGTTCCGGTCCACTGTCCCATAATGCCACCGGAATAATGGCTGTTGTAGCAATAAATGGTACCATAATTGATACATTTTTCAATCAGCCAGTCGCTGCCGGTAGCATTGTTCTGATTTCCGATGATTCCTCCGGCAAAACGGTTCGTGTCTCCACTTCCGATCTGTCTGCCGACAAAAGCACCGTTTACCAGTTTGCTCAGATCTTTTTGAGACTCATTCATACCAATGATTCCACCAGTACCAACTCCGATTGCCTCAGATTTGTTATTTAAGAACCATTTTCCGGATACGCATTCACTCAACTGGCCGGCTGTTCCGTTATAGGCTGTAATACCTCCTATGTTACCGTTATGAAGCATGTACATTTCTAATTTTCCGGCAGATACCGTTGTCCCGCCATTATATTTCATATTTTCAATTGTACTTGCACTTCTAGTATTTACATAAGTACCATCTGCACTCAAGCCCTGTCCGATTGCATTTGCCGCCAGCTCATCGGTTGTATCTGCACCGTTCATTACATCAGGTGTGATACTGCTTCCGGACATCGTTATCTTACCTTTATTGAATCCGGCAACTCCACCAAGCATACCGTATTTTGCTGTCAATTTGCTGTCAGCATTATTTTCCAGTGTACAGCCGTCTATTACCGCATTTTCTTCATTCTTACCAACAATTCCTCCGGCATGTGTTGCCAATGCCTCTTTCTGCGCTGCAGTACTTGTACTTGTAGCAGTATAGACACCGTTGATCGTCATCGTAATCTTACCAACACAGCAATACTTTAATTCTGCACCTGACATATTGATTCCGGCAATTCCACCATAACAGTTTCCGGCAGAACCATTTTTTTCTTCAATTGTTCCTGAAAATGTTGCGTCACTTACTGTTCCGCTGTTTTGCCCTACAATACCTCCAAGATACTGGTAATCTTTGAAGCCGATCAGTGCAGAAGAGTCCGTTGTCACGCCTACTTTCACCTGAATACCTGTCACATTTGCATTTTCGCGGTTCTCTCCTACCACACCGCCAACTGTCAGATTGCTCTTGCTGCTGTCTACCTTTGGAATGATCGAACTATCAACCATTCTGACAATTCCTTCATTAGCTCCGACCAATCCTCCTATAATAGAAGCATCTCCGGACAACACCACATTTCGTTCTGTTTTGCTGTTTTCTACAATTCCGTTTTCTTTATTTAATGAAGTAATCGCGCCAATTTCATTGCCGCCACGGCTGTAGATTTCTGTTGTTTCGGTTAATTTACTGCTTTTTACGGTACAGTCTTTGATCATTCCGTCATTCTCTGTCGCAATTCCGGAAGCATGACCATGATTACTTGTTACTTTTCCATAATTCGTACAGTTTTGAATGGCCTTGCCTTTCGTATTTACAGCAGTAATTCCTCCGGCCGTTCCCTCATAAACGATTACTTCTGCTGAACGGTTGACTGCACAGATTACATTTCCATTTGTCTCTCCGGCAATTCCTCCGGCAAAACCATGTGATGCGCGGACGTTCTTCGCTTTACATACCAGGTGTTTTGGTGACGCTGCCGTACCATTCTCTCCAACCACACCGTGATTGATTCCGACAATTCCTCCAACTTTTGAAGACCCACTGACAGACAGACCTGCGTCTACCGCAGTGATTTCTCCATTCGTTTCTCCGTCTCCGGTAACCCGAATCGTTCCGTTCGCCTCATTCATACCTGCCAGACCGCCAACACCTGTTGCATTTCCGGCTGATACACTTCGCGTAATAACGCTTCTGCTGTTTTCAATTATAATATTTCCATTGTTACGTCCAGCAATTCCGCCGACATTTTCTTTCCCAGATGCAGAAATATTAGCATTGCTCGTATTTTTTGTCAGAACTCCATCATTCAGATTCCAGCCGACCAGACCTCCGACATTGGAGCTTCCAGATACGGTCTTGTTCTGTGCAGTTGTACAATTCTGAATTGTTCCCGCCGTGTACTGAACAACGTTTGATCCTGAACTATAGCTTTTTTCTGTCTGATTCTTTGCCCCAACATTGATTCCGGCAATCCCACCAATATAGTTCAGCGCTGTATTTCCAAAATGCTGCTGTAATTGACACTGATATACAAGACCTGCGTTTAATCCTACTACTCCACCGGTTCCAGCATATCCAGACATATTTCCGGTATTAAAGCAGCTGTCAATAATCTGATTTTCCAGATTGACGCTGATAATTCCTCCAGCAAAATGCATACGCACACTGTCCACTCCGTCTGCGCCAGATGGCAGTTCTGATTTTGTTCTGCCAATTTCGTTACTTTCAATATAGCTTCCTAATACGACACCATTTTTCCAGACAGACGCTGTCTGTGCTATGTCTCCACTGTTCGTACAGTTCTTAAGAAGCAGATGGCTGTCTTTCTCGCAATAGCCCACGATTCCTCCGGCATACAGCCCTGCACGGATTGGAATATTGTTCGTCGTCGTGATGGTCAACTGGTTTGGATTCTGTGATACTGCCAACGTATTTCTCGGGTAAGCAGGCACTCCATTAGAGTCCAGTCCAGGAAGTATTTCAAGTGCAACATTTTTCAGCTCTGCTGTTCCAAGCTGACCGGCAGCATAAGTTCTCTGATAGCCAACAATTCCTCCACAGAACGCTTCTCCTGTTATACGTCCAAGAATATTATCAGTGCGCATCTGGCTCATAGTCATATCCTGTGTCAGGTTCACAACATTTGCACCGATCACACCACCAACAAAATATTGTCCCTGAATACTCTGTGGTTTGATCGTAAGTTCCTGATTCAATACTTTTGCAGAGGCATTCAGCCCAAATGCGCCGCCGGCACATTTTCCGTATGCATAGATACGGCCGCCAATCAGTGTATAATGGATATCAATGGTCGCATTTTCATCATTAAATCCTGCAATTCCTCCTACATAATTCAGCCCTACTACAATACTGGATACGGATTTCACAGTAATTGCTTCGCTTTCATCGGAAAATGTGATTGCTCCATCGTTATATCCTGCAATTCCTCCGGCAAAGCTTGCTGTCGCTTTCCATTTATGAACGATCATATTGTAAACAGAATTATCATAGTCAGAAAGATAGCTTGCGCAGTCTGCAATTGTAGAATCTGCCTGATTATATCCTACAATTCCTCCGACATACTGTTTGTATCCTGCTGCAACGCCTTGATTGATGCAATTCTTAAGTGTAACATTCGTAGAATTTTCTCCTACGATTCCACCAACATAGCCGTTACCGATCACATAACTTGCATTGGCCGTTACAGAAGCACCGCTTTCTGTCGATGCCTGAATTGCATCCGGGACACCTCCGCCGAGTCCGCCGGCAATTCCGCCTACATACTCATCTCCAAGTACATAACCATTCTTCTCTGTAGAACAATTCGAAAGAAGTGTGTGTTCCCCATATCCAGCAATTCCGCCTACATATCTGCCCTGAAGCAGTTCTTTCTGATCATCGCTGCTATAGCGGAAACTTCCAGAACGTCCCAAAGCACTGACCGCATTATATACAAGTGCCTGATTTCCGTAGCCTACAATGCCTCCAAAATAGTTTCCCTCAATAGTACTACCTGCTTTTTGTGTACTGATATTGTCACAAAGGATTAAGCCATTGTCATTGCAGTTCAGAATATCTGCTTTCTGTTTTAATTTTGATGTTGTATACTTCGTGCCATTATTATAACGGAATGTTCCATCCAGCCGTCCTACGATTCCTCCGGTATTTACATTGCCAGATACATCTGCATCATTCGTACATCCGTTGATTTGGATTGTTCCTTTTTTATTATTCAGATTTGCATATCCGATAATTCCGCCAATTCCATACGCATCTGTCTGTTTTACAGAACTTGGAAGAACCGCTTCCAGTTTTCCTTCAATTGTAAGATTTGATACAGTTCCGGAACTCAATGTCTGTATTGTACCGTTTTCATATTTTGCCAGAACTCCAACTAACATTCCAACACCGAGTGTGTCCTTGTTATCAGATACATTTGCATTTGATACATCTACCTTCACGTTCGTTTCAACGGTATTCGAGTTTTGTTTCGTTCTTGTAACAGCAATCTCTGTCAGTTTGCCTTCGCTTCGTCCCGCAAGGATTCCGACTCCTTTGAGTGACTTACAATTCCCTGCGCTGTCATTCTCACCTTTCTGACCGATCATAAGCGTCGGGTCACGGAACACAACATCTTTCACAGTTCCTTTTAACTCACAAAACAGACCAAGGAACTCTGATCTTGAAACATTCAGATTGGTTGTTGTCGTATCGTCTGCCACAGATTCTTCATCCAGATGCAGATTCGACACGAGTGTCTGGCTGCCTTTTCCGGTCAGTGCATAAGCTTTTGGAAGTTCTTTTATAGACGGGAATCCCGCTGTCTCTGTCTTCGTATTCTCGCGCCATGCAAGCTTCTCAACTTTTGTTCCATCCGGCTGTGCTTCCGCTTTAAAATTATAAAGGCCGGTTCCAACAGATGCCCAGTCCATATTCTTATTCGTCAATGTAAATGTTGCGCTGTCATGATTCTTCTCATAATAACGCATATTGGACAGATGGCGGAATGCTGCTACCTGTATGTCACTTCCTTTTGTATTATCCCCGAACATTGTATTCGCCACATTGGAAGATACTTGTTCACTGTCGCGGTACTCCTGGCTTATATTTATATTAGAAGAACCTGTATAAGCTGTCGCTTTTACTTTTGCATATATATTCTGTGGTTCTGACAGTGCTGTTACGATTGTTGAAAGCCGTGTAATGCTTGTACTGGAGGTCTTCTCTAATTCTGATTTTGCACTTTCATTTGTCTGGCCGTCTAAAGCTGCCTGTACTTTTGCAGACATCATAGCATCCAATACAACCGAATATTTGTTATCACTATATGTCACCGGGAACATCCAATTTGAAGTGTCTTTTGTTCCATCTGCTTTTGTCAGTTCTAAGGTTGCCATACCTGCCGTAGAATTTGCATTTGTACTCCAGCCCTGCTGTCCCATGTCAAACGGTGAAACTCTCAAGGTAAATAACTTTGTATTATCATCATTTTTATAAAATGACACTTCATAATCTACTCCAAGATCTGCACCCACGTTACTGGACCAGTCCAGAGATAACTTTTCACTGTTTACAAGATTGATCGTTGTAATACGAAGACGCTTCGTCTCGAGATTGACTGTATTGACGGTATCTTCTGTAGAATAGTAACCAAGCAGTCTCTTACTTCTGCTATCATAGTCACGCTTCTGCATGGTCAAATAACCATCAACATCATCTGCCTTATAATTCAGTCCTTTACATCTAGATCCATAGAACGCAGAATAGACCTCTCCCGACTCGATATCAATCTCGATCGAAATAGAGGCATCCAAGAATCCTTTATCATATGTATAATCGTCCAACAAACGCAAGACCAGATTATTCTCTTTTGTCTGATCTGCCGCGCTTTTGTTCAGCTTAATTGTATAAATGCGGCCATTCAGCCTGATATCCTTATTGTCTTTGAACACAGCTTTCTGTGCGATCTCGCTGTCTGTGTCCTTTACCGCATCCTGAATCTCTTTTTTAAATTGTTCCCACTGTCCGGAAGATCTGTAGTAAGTCAGTCTTGACTCTGCTGCCAGATAAACTGTCTTTGCATTTTCTTCGTTTTTGCGAAACTCTGCTTTTTTCCAATAATTTATAAATAATGGTACTGCAATTGCCGCTATAATCCCAAGAATCACAAGGACAACCATCAGCTCTACTAATGTAAATCCTTTTTTCCTTTTATTAGTCATACTCATCATCCAATATCAATATTTATTGCTATAATATTTTTCTATACTTATCCGTTAAGTAATTGCTTACATAAATTCAAGAATGCCTCGGCATTCTTGCTGCGAGGTGCGCGTCATGCAATTGCATGACATACTTCTACTGCGCACCTCTGCAAGTCTACACTCCGTTTCGGTCGGCGCAAAACCATTGTCCACCGGACAATGTGCGCCCTGCCGGAGGCTATATCAGCTGGGGGATTGACTCCCCCACTGATACAAGCTTGTTTCTCACCACCTATAGAGGTGGAGTCATCTCCCAGATGATATAGCGATACGTCACTAATTGTCAAATTATGACATTTTTTGTAATTATAGCATATTTTTGGAAAACTCACAATGATTATTCTTTTACAATCCACTCATCTTTGATGCACCACAGTCCTGCCTGCACACTGTGAACACCACTGTTATCCCCCGCCTCGATTGCTTGCTGATGACCAAACAGACGTTTCCAGCTTTCCTGAATTCTTGCTTTCTGCTCCGGATAAAAATTACTGGTCATAATCTGAAATTCATTCATCCCCATATTTTTCAATTTTTCGGAAAATGTTGCTTCTTCCGATTCATTTTCACCGATATAATGCATCTGCATAATCTTCGTCCAGTCGAACATATCGAACAAGATTGCTTCTCCTATTGGCACGTCTAACGTCAGCACATGTCCATCTCCTGTCTGATCCACATTATAAAGATCTGTGAATGCCCAGTATGGATACTCGGCTCCTTCTGGTTTTGGAACTATATGCTGCGCCTCCTTTACAAACCAGCCATATGCATTTATAAATACCTTCGCAGACTCCTTATATTTTTTTCGTACATACTCTTCTTTTGAATAACATACGCCGTATTAACTGATGTAATGATTGCAGGATCCAGTGACAACTCTAAAATTACTGTATTTTCGCTGTTCATCATTGTTCCTTCGTTGGTAAATGACACCCATACCGGATACTCCACGTCTGCCGGTTTATTCGCCCTGTCCGGTCCGTGCTTCACCAGCCAGTCATAAGCTTCCAGCACGACCGGAGCCTGTTCTGTGAACTCCCCATTGTCTAAAGCCAATGGGCTTCCTGCTTCGCAGACCTCGTAACCTACTATCTCCACAGGCGTTAATTCGGGCAGTCCCTGCCCTATATTGTTATTTTTATGCTATTTGTCTTAATCCTTCTTCCAGTATATTTTTTGCTGCGTTGATATCCCTGTCATGATTTGTTCCACAGACAGGACATGTCCATTCCCTTACTGATAGATTTTTTGTCTCTGTATTTTGGTATCCACAGACTGAACACAGCTGACTACTGGCATAGAATGTGTCTATTTTGACATATTTCCTGCCATTCCACTTTGCCTTA